>DASTML010000146.1:0-8068 GCA_035714175.1 Bryobacteraceae bacterium
AATTCCGGGGCGTTCTCGGCGGGCCATTCGCAGGGGGAAATGACAAGGGAGCGGCTTTCGCCGCTCCCTTTCCGGTTGGGTTGTCGTTCTACTCGGCGGTGCGGCGGTCGATGACGCCGATGGTGACTGGCTCGGTCGCCGATTCCTTGGCATAAGCGTAGAGGAAGAGCGTTTGCTCGGAGATGGGGAAGTCCGGGAGCGTGGTCAGGTCTAGGGCGAAGTTGCCGGAGGCAATCCCCTCGGTGACCGTTTTCACAGGAATCTGCAGGCGGTATTGGAACGGCGCGCGTTGGCCGGTACCGACGACCAACAAATGGATGGTCAGGCAGGCGGCATAGCCGGTGAGACTGTGTTCCTTGTTATAGGCGGCGGCGTCGGCCTTTACCTGTTCCTCCGGCAAGACGGAGAGCCGGAAAGCGCCCTGCAACAGGATGGGTTTTTTGTCTTCGGCCACGACCACACGGTCGGCCTGGAGGACGATGCCGTTGGATTCGGGGATGGGCAGAGAGCCAGCCTGTTGGGCATACGCGCTGTCCGGAAGTTTCGGGAATGGAGCAGGAGGATTCTGGCGGCCGCGTTCTTCGGCAAGAAATTTTTCTTTGGCCGGGTCGACGAAGCTGGAAGCGCTGCCTATCTTGGTTTCCACGCGATTGGAGGGTAGATCGAGCAGGACGATCTGCGAGATGAGGCGGCCGGTGCGCCAGGGCACTCGGGTTCGTTCGCGGACATCCAGTTCCTTGATGTTGGCGAGCCAGCCCTGCGGAAGATCTTCGGCCTTGGTGGTATTAGGCACCTGTACGCGTTCGCCATCGTCCTCTTCGGCATCGGCGAGATAGAGTTCGTTGCGGTCCGGATCCATGACGGCGATGACGGCGTGGTCCGCGAAGGAACGGGTGACGATCTGCTGGTAAGAACCCATGTAGTAGGAGATCAGCGGGAGTTTTTTGTGGCCGGGAAGTGCAATCTCCCTGGGGGCGTCCACCAATACGCCGAAATACTCGGTTTTGTACTTTCGCACGAGGGGATCCCGGCCATGATCGGCCCCGGATTGCCAGAAGGCGTCGTCAGGCAAACGAAACTCAGAAATATCGACAGTCATACCACTCCTCCCATTGTTGACCCAGGTGGGAGTGGGCTTCCCACCGGCTTTTCGTGATTTCTTGTTGGGACGGTTCTGCCCCATCGCACAGACCGCCGCCAGGAGCAACGCACAGATGAGGGTGCGTTGCCGTGTCATCCTTCGGCCCGTCCGTCCCAATCGCCGCGCACGTCGGTGAGCCGGCGAGCCTTCAATATTTCAGTGCAGACCGTACAGTATTTCTTTCGATTGTCGTCGTCGCCGCCGGAGCCCCACATGATGCAGACGTTGTCGCTGGCGCCGGGCGACCAATCGTTAAATTTCGAATCTGGCCGCTTCCCAGTCGGCATGCCGTCGGAACAGTGCGGGCCGCGGTGGAGATTGCGGATGCCGTTCGTGAAAGGCGAGATGCCGTCCAGATAGTAAGCGCCGCCGTTGTCGACGTGTTTCGGTGTTGTAATGCCAGGCGGGACCGGATATTTGCTTCCGCCGGTGAGCGGCATTACCGACATCCCCATGGCGTGGCCGAGTTCATGGCAGACCGTTCCCGCGCACGGGCCCGGCACATTGTCACGGAGCACCAGGAGTTGGCTGCCGCCGCCGGCATTGCCGTTGATTGCGTAGGTACCGTCCATGGAAAACTCCACTGCGATGGGACACTTGTCGGCGGACGCTGCGCCAATGAAATCGCCGGGCTTGTCGACTCCTCCGGTGGCCAGGGTAAATTTCTTGACGATCCGGTTCGTATGTCCCATCGTTACGTCCGACATGGGCCCTGTTCTCGGATTCCCGTCGTCATCCAGGCCGGGATGGTACAGCAATTTCTTTGCGCTTGCCGTATGCACTTCACTCAACGCGGCTTGCACAGCCTGCAATCTGACGTCGTCTCCGTCGCCGCCCGTTGGGCCAGTGACCTGGAAATGAAGTTCGTTCTTCGCCTGGCGTAGCTTCTTGGCATCCGTGAAGCAGGCCTCGTAGTAGTTCTTGATTTTGGCCTTTTCACCGGGCGAAATCGAGTTGTTCGCTTCGCAGGTAACAGTAAGGGCCGGGCCTCCGACGGTAGGTTCGGAGATTATCAGTTTCCGCTCGCCGCCGCCGTCACCCGCTGTATGCGCCGAATCAAACGAGGGTTTCTTATTCTTGTCCGGCGCCGAAACAAGATCCATTTTGGCTTTCCACTCGTAGCCGGCGGTTTTGAAGTTGACTGTATCGACGGCCTTGTGCGTTTTTTCGAAGTAGGCGTGCCAATGTTCGGGATCGATACTCAGTTCGTGGTCCTGCTTGTTTAAGATAAGCGTCGGCGTCAATACTTTACCGCCGCTGGAGTAGGCTCTGTCACAGAGCGTGACATGGATCTCCCGGTTGTCGGCAGCCGCATCGAAGGGCGTAGCCGTGACAGCCCAGTTTTGGCCGCCGTCGAGGACGTAAAGCTCGGTGTTGTCGTTGCCCCCGTCGAGGAACTTCGTCTTGACGATCGCGGCAGAGCCCGCAGGGGGATTGGGATACTCGTGGGATTTGATGTTTTCGTATTCGACGAAGACGGCGTCCAAGCGCGTTTTTACGACGTTTTTAATACTGTCGGGAATGTCATAGTACTTGTTCCCATCTTTCCGGGTCCGTTCGATCAGCCTGGCCTTCATGACAACGGGATAGCCAAGTTGATAGCCGAGTTTTCTCCAACTGACGAGAATCCGTTTGTCGTCGGTTGGGTCATCCTTGGAGTAGCCGCACGTGACGGTGAAAGTCTCTCCGCCGGCGTAACCGAGCTCCAGTTTAAACTTGGCGCTACCGCCGTTCGCAGGCAGTTTGACGGAACCGGTCAGCGTTTTGCCGTCATCCTTTTCTGCGATTTCTTCGCATGGCGCCAAGAGCGCTGGCTTCGGAAGGTTCCGCTTGCTCAGCTTTGTGAACTTGACCTGGATGTAGATCTTTTCGTCTTTGATGCCTTGGGGCTGCTCCTTATTGCAGACCTCGAACTCCACAATGTTTCCCATGGCGTCGTTGCCGTTGTCGGCCGTCGTCATATTCACATAGTGGCGAACGCCCTTGTTCTTATCGTTGTCTGTGCCAGCAGCCACGTAGCAGTCCTGCGAAAAGTCCGGTTTGAGGAATTTCGCTTTCGGATTATTGCGGACAACGAGATCGTGTTCCCGCTTGTGGGCATCGTTCTTGTTGGTGACGATTTCCCACGGCGCTTTCAACTCGATGGTATAGGGAGACTTCTTCAAGTCTTCCTCGCCGACTCCCGCGTCGTTGGTGTGGCCATCTGTGGTCTTCCCGAACCACAGACTGGTGTGCCGGATTGTGTAAGGAAGATTTTTTGCGGGGACATCGCCGACGAAGTTCTTGGCGGTGAGCTTCACCTTTTTCGGCCAAACGGTGGCATCGACAAGAACGCGGGTCTTTTCCTTCGCCTTCCCGTAATTGGCGATGACCTTGAGGCCGTAGGTGTCCTCCGTGCCTTCCACCTTGGGCACTTTGTAGGTACGGTCTACCGAACCCTGCGGTACATCAATGTTGGCATCCCTTGAGATCTCGGCATCGTTCTTCTTGTAGATCAGGTCCAGCTTGCCCGTATAACTGCCGGAGAAGAAGCCATCCTCTTTCAGCGTGGCCTTAATTGCTATGGTTGATTCTTCAAAAATATCTTCAGGCACTCTCTCCACCTCCTTGTTGCTCTTGGGGATCGTCAACTACTATGCAAGTGATCTCGAGATCCGGTTCGGCCGCGTCGATTACTTGGCACTCTACTTCCACTTCAAAATTCGGGGTTTGCCGGGATGGCGGGTTCGCCGCACCCTCCTCGGAAAGTCCGGCGGCTGAATCGGGCTGTTCATTCGGCGGATCCTGGTCCGTAACGGCGGAATCCTGCAGAGCGGCGACTACCTCCAGGTCTTGTAGCTCTTCGTCCTGCACCACTACCGTGACGTCTACGTCGTAGTCCGGCTCCGGCGCTTTTGGGGGAGCACCGGCCACTTCTTCCATGGGTCCGTCCGCTGCCGCACGTTCCGCAATGGGGCGGTCCTGCACGGTGGAGACGACCTCAATGTCCTGCTGCTCTTCATCCTTTACCGTGGCCGTGACTTCGACGTCGTAGTCCGGTTCCGGCTGTTTTCCAGCGCCGGTTTCCTCTTCAGGATTCCCGGCGGGGGCAGTGTGTTCTACCTCCGCCTGAATATCCAGGTCCGGTATCGGGTCTTCAATCGGTTCGGCGATCACCTCAATATCGGCGATCTCTTCGACGATATCGCTAACCACTTCGACGTCGAGGTTCTCACAAGGGAGGACGACGTCATCCACGCTTCCCCGCTGGCCGGTCTGCGTTGATGGACTCAAAGCAAGCCTTTGCCGCGCAGGATGCGAAGCCGATTTTCAATCCGATAGACGCGGATAGCCGGGTCGAGACCATTGTTCAAAATGGCCTTGCACCAACCCCACTCTTCCTTTTCGTGGAAAGCGGGCCCGAATTCACATTCCCAGTCCACCCAGGTATAAAAATGGGACCGCATGCGGAATCCCAATGCTCGTGCACGCGCGACGGAGGCACGAACCAGTACTTGCACCTCCTGCCGGCCGCCTACGGCGCCGGCAAACGCGATCCAACGAGTTTCTACGTGGTCGGTGAGGTTCTCAATGAACTGGTCAAACAGGGAATTTTCAAATGCTGCAAATTGCGCCGAACGTATAGTGAGCACAGCAACCGCCTGAGTATTGCATGCAGGGAGGGCATTTGACAAATAGACTTCCGGGATACTGCGAAGACCGTGAAGGCGCCATGATAGAGATCTTGAAGAACGGCTGGCTACTTCTTGTACTTCCGGGATTTATTTGGGGCGCGTCGTTCCTGTTTATCGCCGAGGCGCTGCAGGCCGTAGGGCCGAATGGCGTGGCGTTTTTGCGCATATTTATCGGGCTATTGACGTTGAGTCTGTTTCGCTCCTCACGCACCAGAGTAGCGCGGGAAGACTGGGGGCTCGTCGTGTGGCTAGGGCTTCTTTGGTTTGCGATTCCGATGAGCCTGTTTCCGTTTGCCGAGCAACGCGTGACCTCTGCTTTGACAGGGATGCTGAATGGAGCCAACCCGCTGTTTGCGACCCTGGTGGCCGCTTATCTTTCGCGGAGTTGGCCGTCCCGGCACGTAGTAACAGGATTGAGCATCGGAATTGCCGGAACTGTAATGATGGCGCTGCCGGCAATGCGGGAAGGCGAAAGCAGCGCGATTGGCGTGGGGATGATTATTGCCGCGTTGGCCTGCTACGGAATGGCGATCAATATTGCGCGTACCCTGCAGCGGAAGTATGATGCCGCGCCGGTCATCTGGCGCGCGCAATGGGTGGGTGCGTTGCTAACCGCGCCGTTTGGCTTGCGGGATGTCGGCGAATCGCATTGGACGATGGGCGCTGCCCTGTCGATTCTGGCGTTGGGCTCGTTTGGCACGGCAATCGCCAATGTGCTGATGGCCAAGGCCGCAAAGGAATTTGGCGCGGCGCGTGCGTCCAGTTCTACGTTTCTGATTCCGGTAGTGGCGCTGGGACTAGGCGTTGCCGTGAGGAACGAACAAGTGGCCGGTCTCTCGGTGGCCGGAGGCGCGGTGTGTCTGCTGGGCGCCTGGTGGATGAAACGTTGAACGCCAAATGCAAAGCCCCCGGAAGAACACCGGGGGCTTTGCGGATGGAGACCGGAAACTAGGCGAGGCGACGCTTCAATTCGGCGTCGATTTCGTTCATGAAGTCTTCGGTGGTGAGGTAGTCGTGGTTCGGGTCGATGAGGATCGCGAGATCCTTGGTCATCTTGCCCGATTCCACCACGTCCACGCAAACCTTTTCAAGGGTGGAAGCAAACGCCTCAACGTCCGGCGTACCGTCCATCTTGCCGCGATATTGGAGGCCGCGGGTCCAGGCATAGATGGTCGCAATGGGGTTGGTTGAGGTCGGCTTCCCTTGCTGGTGCATCCGATAGTGACGGGTCACGGTGCCGTGCGCGGCTTCGGCTTCAATGGTGTTGCCGTCCGGCGACATCAACACGGAGGTCATCAGGCCAAGTGAACCGTAGCCCTGCGCAACCGTATCCGACTGCACATCGCCATCGTAGTTCTTACAGGCCCAGAGGTAGCCGCCGTTCCATTTCAGGTTGCTGGCCACCATGTCGTCAATCAACCGGTGTTCATACGTGAGGCCCTTGGCTTCAAAGGCGCTCTTGAATTCAGCGTCGTAGATTTCCTGGAACAGGTTCTTGAAGCGACCGTCGTAGGCCTTAAGGATGGTGTTCTTGGACGAGAGATAGACCGGATAGGCGCGGTTGAGCGCGTAATTGAAACAGGCGCGGGCGAAACCGGCGATGGAACTGTCCAGATTGAACATACCCATGGCGATTCCCGCGCCCGGGGCTTTGATGATCTCCCGTTCGATGGGTTCGCCGCCATCGGCAGGAGTGAAGGAAATTTTCAACGTGCCGGGGCCGGGGAAAGTGAAGTCCTGGGCACGGTACTGGTCGCCGAAACCGTGACGAGCGACGACGACGGGTTGGTCCCAGTGAGGAACGATCCGGGGAACGTTTTTGCAGACGATCGGTTCACGGAAGATGGTGCCGTCGAGGATGTTGCGGATGGTGCCGTTCGGGCTGCGCCACATCTGCTTGAGCCCAAATTCTTTGACGCGGGCTTCGTCGGGCGTAATGGTGGCGCATTTCACGGCGACGCCGAACTGCTTGGTCGCGTTGGCCGAGTCGATCGTGATCTGATCGTTCGTTTCGTCGCGCTTTTGAACACTGAGATCGTAGTACTTCAGGTCAATTTCGAGGTAGGGAAGGATGAGGCGCTCGCGGATCCACTGCCAGATAATACGCGTCATCTCGTCGCCGTCCATTTCGACGACGGGGTTTTTGACCTTAATTTTTGCCATTCGAGGTGGGCACTCCAAGAGGTGGGATAATTTTCCAATTATCTCCCACTTTGGGGTACGCTCGCTTCGCGGCTACCGGTGCAGCACCTTGGCGAGCGCGGCGCCCGTATAGCTGCGCTTGACCTGCGCGACTTCTTCGGGTGTTCCGGCGGCAACAATGGTTCCGCCGTTCTCGCCGCCCTCCGGGCCGAGGTCAATGATCCAATCGGCGCACTTCATCACATCCAGATTGTGCTCAATAATGATGACGGTGTTGCCAAGATCGACCAGGCGGTTGATGACGTCGAGAAGCCGTTTGACGTCTTCAAAGTGCAGACCCGTGGTGGGCTCATCAAGAATATAGAGCGTTTTGCCGGTCTGGCGGCGGCTGAGTTCCTTAGCGAGTTTGATGCGCTGTGCTTCGCCGCCGGAAAGCGTTGTGGACGATTGGCCGAGGTGAATGTAGCCTAAGCCGACGTCCACCAGCGTCTGCAGCTTGTTCTGGAGTTGCGGGACATTCTCAAGGATGGCGAGCGCTTGCTCCACCGTGCTTTCCAGAAGATCCGCAATCGAGTAGCCCTTGTACTTTACGGCTAGCGTTTCCACGTTGTACCTGCGGCCGCGGCAGACGTCACAGGTGACGTAGACGTCCGGCAGGAAGTTCATCTCAATACGCTTGAGTCCATCGCCCTGGCAGGCTTCGCAGCGACCGCCCTTCACATTGAAGCTAAAGCGCCCTGCCTTGTACCCGCGCTCGCGGGATTCCGGAAGCATGGCAAAGAGGTCCCGGATGGGGCTGAATGTTCCGGTGTAGGTGGCCGGGTTGCTGCGCGGTGTACGGCCGATGGGGGATTGATCGATTTCGATGACTTTGTCGATCTGCTCCATCCCTACGATGCGCTTGTGCCGGCCGGGTTCGGCACGTGAGCCGTAGAGCTCCTTCGAGAGTGAGTGGTAAAGGATATCCGTAATGAGCGTAGACTTTCCGCTGCCGCTGACGCCGGTTACGACCGTCATGACCCCAAGAGGGAAATCGATCGTGACGTCCTTTAGATTATGTTCAGTAGCGCCTTCTACGCGGACCGAATTGCCTGTTCCCGCTCGGCGAACT
>DASTML010000147.1:0-7088 GCA_035714175.1 Bryobacteraceae bacterium
ACTGGCGATACCACTGCAGCGTCCATTCGTCCCGCGGCAATTCGAGATACCGCGAAGGCGTGAAGGAGACGGCAATGGAAAGTACAAGGGGCGCCAAGAGAGCTGCCAGTACAAGGCGCGTGAGCCATTTCATGCGGCAAACCGCCTCCGGCTCTTTGCCAGCAGATAGGACGAGCCGGCGAGAACAGCCATCAGCACGATGTTCAACGCCGCGCCTAGGGTCCAGTTGAGGTCCGTGTGCACCTGGCGGTCTACTTCCACAGCCACGGTGTAGTGCGCGGGCTGGCCCAGCAGATAGGGTGCCAGGAATGCGCTGGCGCTCCATAGCACGGTAAGAATGACCGCCGCAGATACGCCTGGCATGCTTAGGGGCAGCGTAACGCGCCAGAACGCGGCGGCTGCCGTTGCGCCAAGTCCGCGGGCGGCCTCCACCAGATGGTATGGCACGGCCTCCAGCGCGGCCGCAATCGTCAGGGCCGCATAGGGCGTCAACAGGAGAACTTCTCCCGCTACGACGGGCCAGAAGCCGCTCGGCCCAAAGATCATCTTTACGCCGTGCACCATCACCAGGATGTTGTTGAATTTCGGTAGAACAATCAAGAGGATCAGGATGACTTTACCCCGCCGCGCCGCGCGATAGATGGCATACCCCAGCAGGTAGCCACAGGTAAGCGTAAGGCAACCGACCGCGGCGGTGAGGAGCGCGGTAAAGCCAAAAATCCGTAGATAAAACGGTTCCGTCAGCACCGTGGCATAGCTTTCCAGCGACCACGTTCCGGGCTGGAAGAACAAGACATCGTATTGTTGTTCGCCGGCGGCAGCTCCCCTCGAATACAAGCTCATCCGCAGGACCAGAACCAGCGGCGCCAACACACCGGCCAGCCACAGAAATGCGGAAGGCCCCAGCAGCAGGCCTGTTCTCTGCCCGCTGGTCATTCCTGCAGACCCAGAAAGTTCGCCACAAATGGCGTCGCTGGTTTCAGGAAAAAATCAAGCGGCCGTCCCGCCTGCTCAACGCGGCCCGCGTTCATGATCGCAATGCGGTCCGCCATCGCAAGCGCCTCTTCCTGATCATGCGTCACCAGAATCGTGGTGATCCGCAACCGCTGCTGCAATGCCTTCAGTTCCTCCCGCATACGCAGCCGAATGTTGCGGTCCAGATTAGCCAGCGGTTCGTCCAGCAGCAAAGCGGCCGGCTCAATGACCAGGGCGCGCGCCACTGCAACCCGCTGCTGCTGCCCGCCGGAAAGTTCGGCCGGCTTGCGCTTTTCCAACCCTTCCAGGCCCGCCAATTGTAGCATGCCGCGCACTCGTTCCCCGCTCTCGTGCTTTCCCATCCGGCGCATCCGCAATCCGAATTCGACATTCTCAAATACCGTCATGTGCGGAAAGAGCGCGTAGCTCTGAAACACCATTCCGACGTTCCTGCTCTCCGGGGGCACGCGGGTCATATCGCGCCCGGCAATCTTGAGCACGCCCGCGTCCGGGCTTTCATAGCCGCCCGCCATTCGCAGCAAGGTCGTTTTGCCGCAACCGGAGGGACCCAAAATCGCCGCCAGCTCTCCGGCTGCTACATCGAGAGATACGTTGTCCACTGCCGGCGTACTGCCAAAACTCTTGCAGATATTAATAAACGCGATCACACCAGCACCTGTTGGTTCCAGCGCGATGTCATGTCATCCCAGTGCCGCGAATAGGTATCGTACGGATAGTATTCCAGACGCTGATAGTCGGCTTCGGTATGGGGGTTCATGCGGGCCCACAGCGGATCCACCGCGGCCTGCTCTTGCGCAACCGCGGGCAACGGAGTGGGGAATCCGGCGGCTGCATACTCGCGTTGGAAGGCGGGAGAAGCGAACTGGTTGATAAATTCGTGCGCCAACTCCCGGTTGGGCGTGCCGCGCGGCACTAGCCACATCGCCAAAAAGTGCGCGCGGTCTTCGGTGAGAAAAACATCCAAAGCACTTCGTTGGCGCAATAGGCCGAAGGTGTCCACGCTGTGTATGTTGCCGATCGCTACGTTCCCCTGCAGTAGATTGAACGCCATGTCCGGGGAGGTGCTCCACCAATAGGAAATCCGGCGCCGCTGTTCGCGAGCGAAGGTGAAAATGCCGTCAAAATCCGCGGCAAGAGCTTGCGAAGCGCGGCCTGGATACATTGATGCGGCGAACGTATACAAGGTCATGTACGGGGCGCGGTAAAGACCGGGGCTCCGGTCAAGTACCTCATTCCACCCTTGGGGCTGGGTGGTTTTCTCCTTGTTGTAAATGCCCGTGTGCAGCGCATCGGGCCACGTCACGCCCCATCCCTCTTGCCGTACCCAGTTGCGCGAAGCCGACGGGTGGAAGTTTCGCACATTGGGCATTTTGCTGAAATCGAGCCGTTGAAAGTAGCCCCTGCGAATCAGCGCGTAGACCGCAAAAGGAGCGACGATCATGACGTCGTAGGGAGGTTGATCCGGCGGAGCGATCAAGAGCTTCGCCGTCTCCTGCCCCCAGCCATTCTCAATCTGCAAATTGGCGCCCGTCACCCGTTCAAACATCGGCTTTAGCGAGCGCTGCAGGGTTTGGCTCCACGGGCCGGCCCACACAAACACGGTCAAAGTATGCTTGTACCGGGCACGCGCGCAGCCCAGGCCGAGCGCGCCGGCGCCGGTCAACAATATTCGCCTTGTTTGTAAAGGCGTCATGCAGTCAGGGCGGAAGCGGCGTTTACTTTGTAGCGGAAGCCAGGATGATGCGGCAAAAGATGACGCTGCCCTTGGCCGTACAACTTCTCGCGGAATGTGCCCTCGGCGTAGTGAGTCTTGTAGACGCCGCGGGTTTGCAGTTCCGGGACAACCAGGTCGACGAAAGCCGTCATGTCGCGGGGGCAGGTAATGTATTTCACATTGAACCCGTCGATTCCCGTTTCGTCCATCCAGCTTTCCAGGTCGTCCGCTACCGTACTTGCTGAACCGCTGAGCAAGGGTGAATATCCCCCGACGCCGAGCCAGGCCGCGGCTTCCCGCAGTGTCCAGACGCGGCCAGGGTCGCCTTTGGTAAATCCGTCCATGAACGACTGGATGGCCTCCACCCTAACGTATTCCAGCGTCTGGTCCAGATCGTACTTGGCAAAATCAATCCCCATGTAGCCGCCAAACAGGGATAGCGCGCCTTCCGTGCTCACGTGGCGGTGATACTCTTCCACCAGGTCACGTGCCTCGGCATCGGTGTTCGCGGCCACGACGGAGAGGCCGGTGTAGATGACAAGGCTGTCCGGGTCACGGCCGAAAGCTTTGGCGCGTCCCCGGATATCGGCAACAATGCCAGCCACGGCCTTCTTGTGCAACCCCGATATGAAGACGCACTCTGCGTGCCGCGCCGCAAAGTCGCGGCCTGCCGACGACGCGCCCGCCTGGAACAACACAGGGGTTCGTTGCGGCGATGGTTCGCAGATGTGATAGCCCTCCATACGAAAGTACTTTCCTTCGTGGCGGACTTTATGAATCTTTTCAGGATGAGCAAAGATGCGCTTCACCTTGTCTCGCACTGCGGCATTATCTTCCCAGCTGCCTTCCCAAAGTTTGTAGACGACCTCCATGAACTCTTCAGCCATGGCGTAGCGCTCATCGTGCGGGAGCTGTCCAGTGCGCCCGAATGCTTTGGCGGCGCTATCCAGGTAGCCGGTGACTACATTCCAGGCAATCCGGCCGTTGCTCAGGTGGTCCAGCGTCGTAAGGCGGCGTGCAAAGCTGTAAGGCGGCTCGTAGGTAACGGTACCCGTAATACCGAAACCCAGATGTTTTGTTACCGCCGCCATGGCGGGAACCAGCAAAAAAGGATCGTTTACCGGAAATTCCACAGCATTGCGAAACGCCGCATCCGCGTTGCCGCCGTACACATCGTAGATACCGAATATGTCGGCGATGAACAAAGAGTCGAACAACCCGCGTTCCAGCAGCTTCGCTTGTTCGGTCCAATAGCCAAGCGTGTTGTATTCCACCGTCCTGTCATCGGGGTGAAGCCACAGTCCTGGGGTGCAACCCACACAGTTCATATCCAGCGCATTCAGGCGCATCTGCTTCTTCATCGGAATCGGGTGCCCCTCTGAGCGGCGTCGGTTGGACGCGCCGGGAATGGATCAATTGTACTTGATATCAATTCCGGTAATAGCAAGAACGTCTGCTATCGGCTAGCAGGAAAGACGAGGCTGCAACAGCCCAAGTTGATGCCGCTCGCAGAGAGTTCCACGCCGCCCGCCAACTCATACTGGACGGCTTTGCCCTTGCGCTGTGCATGCACCAGACCTGCTTCGCGCAGTACTTTCAAATGGTGCGATAGCAGATTCTGCGCAACAGGGATTCCCTCGTTGATCTCCTTCACTGTTCCCGGGTGCTTCAATAGAAACTCTAAAACAGCGAGGCGCGTGGGGTCTGCGAGCACGGCTAGCTTCGCAGCGCATACGTTGGGCTGGACTATCGTTCTCAAACTCATTGCATCGGAGCCCACATCCTAAAATACAACGGCTGGCGAAGCCGCCTGGACATGGGGTGGCGCCGCGGCTTGGCACAATATAGCTACAAAGCAAAACACCCGCACTTGTAGAGTGCGGGTGTTTTGCGCTTTCTTGGATGAGGCAGAAGAGCCGGCTACTTGCGGGCAATCTGCACCTTGGGAATGGCCAAATAGCCCTTCACCGCGTCCTTGGTCACTTCATTTACCACGAGTTCATACGGCTGCCGAGCCTTCGAGAGGACGTAGAACTGGACCGGTTCATTCGCCGTCTTGTCCTTTTTCTCGATGGTCTTGTCATCCGCAATTACATCTACAGTGAATTTGCTGCGCTTCACGTCGGTTTTCTTCACGGCCAGTTGAATGTCGCCGACCTTCTGCACCTTCCCGTTGCGCGGAATCTGGAATTCAACATAGTTGCGGTCACCCAATTCACGCAGTGCGGACAACTCTTTGGCATTTGTCGCAATCAGGCCGCTCATGACGCCCATGTCGCCGGTGGCGCGGTGCAGGTCCGCAATGGTGCTCTGCAGATCGTTCTGCGTCTTCACCACGTCCTGCTTCACGGTACCAACATCCGTCGTCACGTCGGCCAGTTTGTTGCTGGCCTGCAGCGTGGATTCTTTCACCTGCGAGAGCTCCTCGGTTAACTGTTTCGACTTTTCCTCTTCGCTCTTCGCCAGGTTGGAGACCAGCTTGTCGGCATGACGCCGTGCAGCAATCTGCGCGGCCATCGCGGCTTTGTTCATGCTGTCCTGGGACTCTTTACGGGCCGCGTCCAGATTCGTCCGTACGGCGCCCAGATTCTCATTGACCGTCTTGTCAATATTTCCCAGATTGCTTCGCAGCTCCGCAATCTGCCGCTGTACGCCGCTCACTTCCGTGTTCACGTCGTGCATCCGGACAGCTTGATAGCCGTTAATTCCCAAAGAGAGGGCAAATGCCCCTGCCAATGCCGGGATGGCCCAGGCCTTCTGGCCGCCTTTCGGTGACATCTGCGAGTTGTTTTCCATGTGATTCACTTGTGCGCTCCTTCGCTAGGAGGGATGCACTTGGCATGCCAAACAGCGGATCACGAAAAAACAACAACTTACAAATATTCGAAATCAGGACTGTCGAAGAATGCGGCAGATGCGTGAGCGCCAGCGTCTAGAATTTATACGCAGGGGTGCAAATCCTTACACCAGTACAGTTACGTTGTAGTGTCCATCCGGCCGCGACAAATGAACCCGCCCATCCAGTACCGCGGATCCGCCTTCAAAGGCGCCCTTCGTCTCCCCCGTTCCTGCGCGCCGTACATCGATCTGAAAGTGTGCCCCGCCGTGCGTATACGAAAGCGAGTAGCCGGGCCAATCCCGCGGTAGAACAGGATGGAAGGAAAGCGTATCTCCACGCAGTTGGAGCCCCAGCACAGATTCCAACCAAATCCGATACATCCATCCGGCGGATCCCGTGTACCAGGTCCAACCAGCACGGCCCTCCTGTCCCGCGGCGGCATAGATGTCGGCCGGCGCAACATAGGGCTCGGCACCATACCGCTTCACATGCTCCGGTTCCCGGTTGGCCTCAATCGGGTTCATGATCTGTAACAGCCGCGCAGCCTGGTCCCCGTCGCCCATCTCCGCGCATGCCAGCGCCAGCCAAAGACACCCGTGGGTATATTGTCCCCCGTTCTCCCGCAATCCCGGAGGATACCCGCGTATGTAGCCTGGGTGCGGCTCCGCGACGTCAAACGGCGGCCAGAACAAGTGCACCATGGAATGTTCCGGATTCACCAACTCTCGCAACGCGGCGTCCACGGCCAGCCGTCCTCGCGCCCGGTCTCCGCCGGCGATCACGGCCCAGGACTGGGCAATAGAGTCGATCCGCGCCTCCGTGTTGCGATGCGATCCCAAGGGCGATCCATCATCAAAAAATGCGCGCAAATACCACTCTCCGTCCCAACACTCCCGCTCCACGGTTGCCAACAATGCCGCGGCGCGGCCGCGCAATTCCACAGCTTCTGTCCGCCGCCCGGCGCTCTCCAACGTTTCGGCAAATATCCGGAGCGTGGCGATCAGGAACCAGGCAAGCCATACAGACTCCCCTTTACCGCCCGCCCCCACCAGGTTCATCCCGTCATTCCAGTCTCCATTGCCCATCAACGGCAATCCATGGGGTCCGGTTCGCCCCGCATGACCGATAGCCAACAGACAATGCGCAAGCAACGTAGCGTCATCGGTAGTCGGCTGCGGCTCCTGCATCGCTTCCAAGTGACCGTCAGGAAGCGGCGGGCCGGAAATAAAAGCGACACGTTCCTGAAGAATGGCCGCATCTCCTGTAACAGCGACATAGTGAGCCGTTGCATACGGCAGCCATAACAGATCGTCCGAGCACATGGTACGCACGCCCATTCCCGTTTCGACATGCCACCAGTGCTGCACATCCCCCTCCACATATTGGCGGGATGCGCTGCGCAGAATATGCTCCCTCGCCAGCGCACGGTCGACGTAAACCAGCGCCATCACGTCCTGCAACTGATCACGGAATCCGAATGCGCCGCCCGATTGATAAAATCCGGACCGGCCCCAGAAGCGGCAGCTCAAAGATTGATAG
>DASTML010000148.1:0-17931 GCA_035714175.1 Bryobacteraceae bacterium
CGGGAAAATGTACTGATCCTCACAGTGATGCACCCCCAGGGCATGCTGTATGGCGTTTTCATTGCGCCGGAAAGCCGTTGGCGCGTCGCCGAACCCGAGTATCGGCAGATGATGCAAAGCCTCCGGTTTGGCGGCGCAAACTCTAATCAGTTCCGCCGCACGCGTTAGGGCCCGCTGCTATCATGGAGTCCACACATGATTCGTACCGCTGCTATCACCCTTCGTGGCAATCCTAAAAATGTCGTCGGCCCCGAGTTGAAGGTCGGGGACACCGCCCCGGACTTTGAAGTGGTCGATACCACGCTCAAAACCGTCACTTTGGCCGACACCGGCAACGGTGTCCGTATCTTCAGCGTGGTCCCCTCGCTGGATACTCCCGTTTGCGACATGCAAACCAAGCGCTTTCATGAAGAAGCTTGCGCCTTGAAGAACGTGAAAATCTTCACGCTCTCCATGGATCTTCCGTTCGCCATGAAGCGTTGGTGCGGCGCGATGGGCGTGGATAATCTGGTGATGCTCTCGGATCATCGCTCCGGCTCTTTCGGTTCCGCTTACGGAACGTTGATTGAAGACTTGCGCATCCACTCCCGCGCCATCTTCGTCATTGATGGGGAAAATATCATCCGCCACGTCGAATATGTCAGCGAAGTCGGCAATCATCCCGACTACGAAGCCGCTCTTGCCGCCGCGCGTTCTCTCGCCGGATAACCGCCATGAGCTCCCGCCGGGACCTGCTGCAGATCGGAGCCGCCGTAGCCGCTGCGTCGGTCTCCGCCCAGGATCATTCCCACGACGCCAAAGATACCGCGCCCTCTCCCAAGACGGCGCGGTTTTTTAAGCCCGCCGAAATGTCCCTCCTCGCCGTTATCGTGGAGCACATCCTGCCGCGTACCGCCACTCCCGGCGCCGCCGATGCCAACGTGCACTACTACATCGATTGGCAGTGCCACACCAGTGCACAGCGCGGTGCACAGATCCGGAAGGATCTGTCCTGGATCGCCCGCCAAAAGTTTGCCAAGGCGTCCCATGCCGAACAGGTTCGCTTGTTGACCGGCTGGAGCAAAGCCTCCGGTGAACCGGCGCGGATCTTCCAATCTTTCAAGGACCTCACCATCGACGGCTACTACGGTACCCGCGAAGGACTGCAAATGGAACTCGGTTGGAACGCGAATACCTTTCTCCGTGAGTTCAAAGGTTGCACGCACAAGGAACACGCCTAACCCATGTACACGCAGTCTGCCCCCGAAGTGCATGACGTCATAGTGATCGGCTCCGGAGCCGCCGGAGGCATGACCGCCTGGAACCTCGCCGTCAATCACGGCATCAAGGTTCTCATGCTCGACGCGGGCACGCGCTTCCGCCGCGAGGAGTTCTGGACGCACGTCAAGCCCTGGCAGTGGCGGGAGCGGATCGAAAAAGGCCTGGCCCCTCCCCGTATTCAACTTGATCCCAAGGAGCAGCCTTACCTCTCCAAGGAACCCAATCGTTTTGACCTCATCCGTGTTTGGGGCCGTGGCGGGAAGACCAATATCTGGGGCCGCGTCGCGCTGCGTTACTCCGATCTCGATTTTGAAGGCCCGGCACGCGACGGCTGGGAGATCCCGTGGCCCATTCGCTATAAAGACATCGCTCCTTATTACGACAAAGTCGAACAGGAGATCGGCGTCTGCGGCGGCGATGACGATACAGACTCGCTCCCCGGCTCGCGCTATCATCAACCTCCTCCGGGTTTCCGCTGCGGGGAACGTTTCCTCAAACGTTCCGCCGAAAAACTCGGCATTAAGATCGTTAACCAGCGCAAGGCCGTCAACACTCAACCGAAAAACGGCCACAATGCCTGTCATTACTGTGGCGCCTGCGGCCGTGGATGCGACGTCTCCGCTTTCTTCAATTCGACGGACTATCTACTCGATCCCGCCGAAAAAACGGGCAAGCTGAAGATCGTGGACAACGCCGTCGTAGCCCACATCCTGCTGGGCGACAACGGTCTTGCCAAGGGTGTCCGCTACTTTGACCGCTATACCGGAGCCGAGCGAATTGTCTACGGGAAACGCATCGTTCTCGGAGCCAGTTGCGTGGATTCCACGCGTATTCTGCTCAACTCCAAAATTGGCAACTCCTCGGGCGTCATCGGCAATTATCTGTGTGAACAGGTCCGCTTCCACGTGACGGGGTTCGTCCCCGAACTTATGGGCACAAAGGCCATGAACGATGACGGCGTCGGCGGAGAGCACATCTATTTGCCTCGCTACAACGCTCGCGATGGCCGTAAGCGTGATTACCTTCGTGGCTTCGGTTCTCAATTTTGGAGTACGGGCTCTCACGCGTCGGTCGGTAACTGGGCCAAGCAGTTGGACGGATTCGGCGTGGACCTAAAGACACAAATCAAGCGCCGCTACCCCGCTTTTGTCGCCATGCACCCGTATGGCGAAGTGCTTCCTTACAAGCACAATCGCGTCTCGGTTACCGGTACGCCGAAGGATCGTTACGGCATTCCCATTTCCCGCATCGAATACTCCATCGGGGAAAACGAGCGGAAGATGCTCAACGAGATGTATGACATGGCCGAGAGTATCTTCAAGGGAATGAATGCGGAAATAATTCCGTTCGAGCGCGGCGCCATTGATCCGTTCGGCAGCGCCATCCACGAACATGGAACATGCCGTATGGGCGATGATCCTAAGCGAAGCGCCCTCAATAAGTTCAACCAGATGCACGACGTCAGGAATGTCTTCGTGGTCGATGGCTCGTCGTTCACTACCGCCTCGGAAAAGAACCCGACCCTGACCATCCTCGCCCTCTCCTGGCGCGCATCCGACTATCTTGCCGAACAGATGCGCACCGGCGATCTGTAAGCGCTATTTCGTCAAAGGAGTAATCGTCAACTTGCGGATCTCTACTGGCCCGTGGTCCCCCTGGACGCTGAGCGGGCCGGGCGCCGATTCGTCCCAGTCGTGCGCCATGGCCGTCAACCCTTCCACCACGCCCTTGTCGATCACCTTCTGCCCGTTCACCACCACCGTCACCTGCCGCCCTACCAGCCGGATGTCGTAGGTCTGCCATTCGCCTGGAGCCTTGCTCGCATTCACTTTGGGCACAATCCGGCTATATAGCGCGCCCGTTCCGTGGGAACCCGCCGGCTTGCCGTAGTCATCGATGATCTGAATTTCGTAGCGTCCGCGCAGGCCCAACCCGCCGTTGGAATGCGCCCCGATTCTGAACTCGCAGTGCAGATCGAAATTCCAGAACGTCTCTGCGGAAACGAGATTGTTGGCCCCCGCCACGTTCTTCATCACCCCGTTCTCCACCACCCACCCCAATGGTTTTCCCGGTACCATGGCAGCCCAATTACTCAAGTCCTTGCCGTTGAACACCTCGACGGTCGTCCCGCGCTTCCACGTATGGTCATCGCGGTCTTTGATCACCGGAGCACGTTTCCCAATGAAAACAGTCTTCTGCTCCCGCCCCTCGATCTGGTGCTCACCCACCAACTCGCCGTTCACCAACTTGGCGGAATACAGCAATCTGGCTGGTTGCGCGCCCTTCCGTTCAAACGAAAACGTCAAAACGCCGTCTTTCACGGCCAGGTTCTCGATGATGTTCAGGTCCCCGCCCAACGCGCTGACGAACTTGCCTGTCGGCTTCTTGCCCCCGGCGCCCTTCACTTCCAGCCACCACGCCCGCCGGTTCGCGCTGTTTTCCACACGAATATCCCATCGCCCGTTGAAATCTCTATCGCCGGCCCAGGCAGAGGCCGCCAATACTACAAACATCCATGTGCGCATTCCCGCAGTGTACCGAATATGCTGTATGCCGGAAATGATATTGTGTTGCCCATGCCAACCGCAATTCTTGCCCGCCGTCTGCGCCTCGCCGCTCAAACCGGCGCCGCGTCGGGGGGCCCGGATGCCATCGTCAACGGCCGCCATTGGCGCACCCCGCGCTTCTCCGTCATCCGCCTCGACGCGCGCAATGGACTAACCGGTTATGGCGAATGCGCGCCGGTCGCCGACGCCGATTTTGCCGCCGCGTTAGCCATTATCAAGGATCGTCCCGCGACATCTTTCGAAGTCGTCCGCACCCTCCTCTCCGGTCCCATCGAAGCCGCCGTGAATACCGCCCTCCTCGATATCGCAGGCAAGCTCGCCAAGGCGCCTATCTATCAGCTCCTCGGCGGCCCCACGCGCAATAAGGCCCGCGCCCTTGCGCCTCTGCGAAACATCCAGGATCTCGACGCGCTCCAAAAACAGGGCTACCGCGCCTTTCGCGTCCCCGTACTCATGGCCAACGCCGCCGGCACGCTGCAGTCCCTCCGCAAGCAGGCCGGCGAAGACGTCGATTTTGTTCTCGACATCGAAGCCCGCCTCACCCCCGGCCAAGCCTCCTCCGTCGCCGCCGCCGTCGAACGACTGCACCCTCTTTGGCTCGATGAACCCTGTCCGCTGTCCAATCTCCGCGCCGTTGCCAAGGTCAGTGAAGAAAACGTCACGCCCCTGGGCTTCGGCCGGTTTGCCAACCGCCCCGCCGACTTCCAGGAACTCTTGCGCGAACAACTCATCGACGTCCTCCGCCCGGACCTCGCCCGTCTCGGCATCTCCACAATCCGCCGCGCTGCCGTTATCGCCGAGACGTACTACACCGCCGTCGCGCCGTACCATGCCGGAGGCCGCATTGGCGCCGCCGCGGGGCTTCACCTCGCCGCCGCCATCCCCAACTTCTTTGCGCTTGATCTTCCGCCCGGGACCGCCGCGATTCAGGACGGTTTTGCCGCCCTGCCCACGGGCCCCGGCCTCGGTATTGAAATCCGGGAAGGAGAGTGGAGCTAATTATGGATCGCCGTCTTTTCCTCGGCGCGCTCGGAGCCGCCAACAGCGTCAAGGCCGACCCATGCGGCTGTGCTTTTGCCCCGCAGACCGCTCTCGGCGCGGACGCCTTCTCCGCGGTGGGCAGCCGGATTCGCATTACGAAGGTCAAGGTGTTCGGCGTCTCTCTCACGCCGGAATCGGACCGTCCTTACGTGTTCGTCAAGCTCGAAACGAATCAGCCTGGCCTATACGGCTGGGGTGAGGGCACGCTCGAAGGCAAGGCCGCCGCCGTAATGGCCTGTGTCGAAGACTTCAAGGACTTCCTCGTCGGAGCCGACCCCATGCAGGTCGAACACCACTGGCAGTCCATGTATGTCCACAGCTTTTACCGGGCTGGCCCTGTCATCGGAAGCGCTATCAGCGGAATCGATCAAGCTCTATGGGACATCCGCGGCAAGGCCATGAACTTGCCCGTCTATAAGCTCCTCGGCGGCCCCGTGGATCCCCGCGGCGTGCGAGGTTATTACCACCTTCGCGCCCGTTCCAAGGCCGACCTTCCCCGTCTCCGCGAAGAGGCCCGTCGTCAGGGAATTACCTGTTTCAAAAGCGGCATTCCCGGCTACTACGAGTGGATCGAAACCCACGCAAAAATCAGCAAAGCGGTGCAGAGCATCGCCGATCTCCGGGAAGGACTTGGCGATGATATCGATATCGGTATCGATTTTCATGCCAAAACGTCGCCTTCGGTCGCCTCCATTCTCGTCAAAGAACTCGAACCGCTCAAGCTCCTGTTTGTCGAGGAACCTTGTCCACCCGAAAACGTCAAGGCCATGCAGCGAATTGCCCGCCGCTCCACCACGCCCATTGCCACGGGCGAACGCCTGGTGGCGGCGTATGGGTGCCGGGAACTCATTGAACTCGGAGTGGTCGACATCATTCAGACCGACATCAATCACGTCGGCGGCATTACGGCGCTCTGGAAAGCCGGCGCCCTGGCGGAAGCCAGCGGCATCGCCATGGCGCCCCACGCCTGCGAAGGCCCCATCGGCGGTCTTGCCACGGTACATGTGGACGCGGCCATGCCCAACTTCCTTGTCCAGGAAATCTGTAGCGGCGTCGAAATTGGGCCGCAGGAAAAGGTGTGGCACGAATGGCTCGGTTTCCCGGCCATGCGTATGGTCAACGGTCGTTTCCCGCTCACGGAAAAACCGGGACTGGGCTTTGACCTCAGCGAAGAAGCGCTAAAAAAGTACCCCTTTGGCGGCACACGGCCCATGGCCCGCGTGTTTCATCAGGACGGCTCAGTCGCCGAATGGTAGTTCACTCATGCCGCAGGCACTGCGCCGGATCCAGGCGCGCGGCCCGCATCGCAGGAGCGTAGCTCGCCCCCATTGCCGCCAGGAATAACAACGCGGCCATCCCGGCTAGTGTCGCCGGGTAGGCCGGTTGTACCTCGAACAGCAGCGTTTGCAGCCGCCGTCCAAGAGCCAGAGATAGGACCGTCCCTATAATCAGCCCCACTCCAGCTAACTTGTGCGCCTTTGCCCAGTACCGGGCCCGCCACGTCTTCGCGGCGTACACCCAGGGACATCCGGACGCCGATCTCGTGAGTTCGCTGCGCCGCGCCGTAGGAGATCACGCCATAGATCCCCACCACGGCCAGCAACAACGCAAGTCCCGCAAATCCAGCCAGCAACTGCGCCTGGAACCGCGGCCGCGCCACCGATCGTTCCACCCAGTGGTGCATCGTTCCCAACTCGGCGATGGCCAACTCCAGGTCCATCGCATGAATCACGGCGCTCACCGCCGTTGCTATCGCTGCCGGTTCCCCTTTCCACGGGCAATAACAGAAACGCGGGCGATCTGGTGAACTGGCGGAAGGCCTGTTGGAAATCGCGCAGCATGCCAGTTATACGGGCCAACGAAAGAAAAGTTCCCCGGAAGGACGTTTATTCCGTGGCAGCAAGCGCCGCCAGTAGGGCGCGCTCATAGTCGGCGCGCGATACCAGTCCTGTATAGGTGGCCGACAACTGTCCCTTCCGGTCGATCAGGAGCGTCATCGGCAGTGCGGTCAATCCTCCAAACCGGTCCGCTACCGCCTCGTCGGCAACCAGATTGGGATAATTGACGCCTTCGCGTTGCAGGAACGGACGAACCGTCGCCCATCCACCTTCGTCCAGCGCCAGACCCACCATGGTGAATCCTCGGGCCTGGTAGTCGCGTTGAAAGGAAATAAACCAGGGAATTTCGGTCCGGCACGGAGCGCACCAGGTTGCCCAGAAATTCAGCAGCACCACCTTCCCCCGGTAATCGGACAACCGCACCAGGTTGCCCTCTGCGTCCCGCAATGCAAAATCGGGAACCTGCGCATCAGGGCGGATGGGCAGCGGTTGCACGGTGGCCAGCACGCCGGCCACGCAGGCGTCCACGCAACGCGCGGCATAGACGCGCGTCTGCGGAATCCAGGCAATGGCGGCGAGCAGGATAGCCAAACCGCTGGCCGCAATCCCCGCATGCTGGCGTCGCCTGTGCCGCTTCCCCCGAATTTCGCGTAGGCGGCGCAAACCGGTTTCGGTATCGGGCGGGCAGCTTTCCTGTCCATCGAAGGAACGGCGGATATGCGGGATCACCCAATTTTCTCCGGCAGGCTCATGTTGCTGTTCCATTGCGTTTCAGATACTCCTTTCGAAATGCGTCCTGTGCCCGGGAAACGAACTTCCCGATGGAGGGCGTGTGCAGCCCAAGCGCGGTTCCCAGTTCTTCATAGGACAGGCCCTCCGCGCGAAGCAGCAAGAGCTCGGAATCGCGCGGTTTCAGCTTGGCCAATACATCCATAACCAACGTTCGCTCCAGGCCGGATCGCGCAAGCTCGTCCGGGTCGCGCGGTGCGAACAGACGTGCCGTCAGCCACGCAAACCGGCCGTGCCGCCTTTGCCTCCTTAGCTCGTCCAGAGCGAGGCGTACCGCCGTCCGGGACAACCAACCCTGTACCGCAAGCGCGTCCGCGTCCCAATCCCCGCGCCATCGCAAAAAGACCTCGACCGCCAACTCCTCCGCACGCCCCGGGTCTCGCAAGATTCGTGCAATCAATCGGGCAATGCGCGGATAGTGCAACCGGAAAATGCCTTCCAAGTCGTCCGTTGTCCCCGCACCTTCTGCCGGTAAGATTGTGCTCTGTCCTAGACTCACACTACACTAACGTCTGGCTCGCGCCATTTGTGACAGGAACGGACAACTCGCCTTCGATATGGGAAAAATCTCACCTGGCATCGTTTCCCTTGTTCTGGCCTGCCGGATTCTCGGTTGCAGCTCTAGTCAGTTGGTGTGGGAGCCGGAAGACAGTAACGCTCCTCCCTTTTATCCGGTAGGGGGCGCCGCGGAGGTAAGTTGGATAGACCGTTCCGGCAAAAAGGTAGCGCCGCCGCCGCGAAAAAACGAAGATCACAATAGCCTTCTGCCGTTTTCTGCCAATGGCCGGTACGGGTACAGGCGCGATGGAAATACCGTTATCGCACCGGAACTGCTGTACGCGGAGCCGTTCTACGAGGGGCGTGCCGTGGTGGTCCGGCAAGGGCCCTGTAGACCCGTAGACGCGGGATTCTGCGGAGCGCCCTTTGTCCTTCCGACGGACGCAATGCCCAAAGGTGTCTCGCCCCTGGATCGGGCCTTGAACCGGGGGGCGGCTCGCTTCCCGGCTTGCCGCTATACCTACGTGGATGAATCGGGAGTTGCCGCCGGTGCGGGGGGATTTGACGAAGCGCGAGCATTTCACGAAGGTCTGGCAGCTGTGCGCGTGGGACTGCTTTGGGGGTATGTCGATCGTTCTCTGAACATCAAAATCCAGCCCCAGTACAAACAGGCATATGCCTTCTCGGGCGGCCTGGCGGCGGTCAGCTCGGATCGCGGCTTTTACTATATCGATCAGGCCGGCAATACGCGCATCAAGGGGCCATTCGATGCGGCGGGCATGTTTCACGAAGGAGTTGCCGTAGTGCGAGTTGGCGAGCGCGATCAATATATCGACGCGCATGGGCGGAAAGCCGTACCCGGCAAGTTTCTTCACGGGGGCCGGTTCTTCCATGGCCTGGCCAATGTGCGAATGGGAAATGGTCGAATGGCCTACATCGACCGCAAGGGCCGCGCGGTTTATCGGTGGAGCGACACCCGCTAGACCGTCCCGCCCATTCGCCGGATCTCATCGTAAATTGCGAGCATTTCCCCGGCCGCAGCCGGGTCGTTCCCAAACCGCAGGCGGTTATAGGCCAATGTAAATGCCTCAACACGCTTCGCTAACTCTGACGGCGGCAACTTCCGTGCGAATTCCATCGGCGTAAACCACGCTGGCTTCCGGATCTGTCGCGTCTCTAACGTGGACAGTAGTTGGTGATACAGTACCGTCGCATCGTTGGCCCCTGCCTGCCCGCTAGCCAGTCGCGTACGCTGCCTGCGCTCCCGCAAATGCCGCAAGGCCGCCGGCGCCGCCAGCCATGCCAGTAGACCGGCCACAAGCGCGCTCACCAGCCAAATCGCGTGCGCCTTTGCCCACTCGCCCAGTTCTCTTCCAGCCTGCTGCAACCCGGCGAATGCGCCGGCAGCCGAGCGTGTCCGTGTGCCAAATCCGCTTTGTTCCAGAGAACTCGCCAGCCGGAACTGGCGCTCCAGGTCATACTGCATGACCCATTCCTGCCAGAACAAATCCGCGGCCTCCACCAAATTAGTGACTCGGGCAAAGAATGGCAGCGGAGCCAACCGCGCGCCCGCCGGTGTCGCGTCATAGGTCGTCCACCCATTGCCGGGAATAAAAGCCTCCACCCAAGAGTGTGCATCGCTCGCCCGCACGGTGTACCAACCGCTTACCGGGTTCAGCGTACCTCCCTGGAATCCAGTCACCACTCGCGATGGAATGCCGATCGACCGCAACATCAGTGCCAGGCTGGACGCAAAATACTCGCAGTGCCCCTTTTTGCGGACGAACAGGAAATTGGAAATGGGATCGGCCTGCTCCGTCTCTGGAAGTTCCAGCGTGTACCCGTAGTTGTTCTGTAGATACTCCACAAGCCGGCCCGCCTGTAGAGCGGGATTGTTTTCCGTTCCGGCGGCTCGCTGCGCCAGGGTCAGAATACGCGTATCGAATTGCGCGGGAATCTCCAGCAATCGCCGGAGTTCGTCCCGCGTCAACAGCGTGGTGCCGTCGCCTTCACGGGCATCGAAAAAACTGGTTACCGAATAGCGAAGGACTGGCGGCAAATCGGAAAGAGTGCGGATTGTCCCGTTCGACAGAATGGCGATCGTCGGGACGTTGGCTTCCAGAAATTCCGGAATACCCGCTATGAATAGGGCGTTCATGCCGGTTTCGGTTAGTTGTACGTCGTACTTGACGCGCCATCCCTTGCGAGCGCCGTGTGTCCGGATGGGGATGGATGCTGCCCCATATCGCAACCGGACCTGTTCGGCCAGGTCTCCCGAAGTAGTCCAGCGCTTTCCGTCGAACCGCGACATCGCGCTGCCGCGCCAGCGCAGATTCAGCACATCGCCATGGTCCGGTACGCGAACGTACATGATCGTGCGTCCGCTTGTCTGTATCTCACCGATCTTTCGAAGATCCACCTCGCCGCCAAAACCGGGCAGATGGAACTTGCTGCTCACCAGGTTCTGCAAAGCGGCCCGTGCGGTCCGCGGCAGGATGAAGAATAGTCCCACCGTGAACAGCAGAATCCCTAAAGAAGTGGCCGCGCTCACGGTGAGGATCCGCCGCAGGAACCCTTTCTGAGAGACGTGAATGGCCCGCCGGGCACCTCTGCCTCCGCGCCGTATTTCCCAGACCGCGAACGTGGCCACGCCGCAGCCCAGAAATAGCGCCAGGAAAACGAAAAACAGCAGGTTCGTGGAAAGCAGCGCCGCCGCCAGAAGTTGCGTGAAGCCGATTAAGATCGCATACAAAGCGTCGCGGTCGGTCTGGAACGTCAACCCCCGCACCACGGTCAGGAAACAGATCAGCCGGACCGTTGCGCCGAGAAAATCGTTTGTTACATACAGGAAGTCGAGGGGGTAGAAGCCGGTATAAAGAATCACCAGCGTCAATACAAGCGGCGCCGGAACTACGACCGGCTTCTGCACCACTAGCAGTAGAATGCGCAGCGTAAAGCCGGCGGCGGAAAGCGCCAGAACAGCGGGCGACAGTTCGCCCGTGGAGGCCAGCGCCAGGAAGCCGCTGACCAGCATCCCCAATAGGGTCTGTTCGAATAACCGGTCAGCCTCTCTCACGGCAGTGCTTTCGTTACGCCTTCCTGGAAATCACCCAACGCCTGGGGCGGAACGCCGTCCGCATCGAGAATCACGAAAAGGCCTCCCCGGTAGAATGGCCGGATCGCCGGGCCTTTATTTGTCTTTTGCAACGCCTCAAACGCGACGGTTTCATTCGGATACTGAATCCACAGGCCCGAAATGTCGTGAGGCCCCTTATATGTGACGCGCCAGACTTTGTTCGGGTGCAGGGATTGCAGGCTCGCCGGTACGTCGGCCGCCGTCTTCTCTTCCATCCGGTCGCGCGTCCAACCGCCGTGCACTTGCGGCGGCGGTTCCGCCGCCGTGGACTGGGACGGGCCGCACCCCGGCAGCAGGGCCGCGGCCAGCAGAAGAAAGGGAAGAAAATCGAGGAGCCGCAATGTGCGCATGCGCTTCCCATGGTAGAACAGGACTTGCGGCATTTATGGCGAAGCTGAAACCATCCCTGAAATCGAACAAGGGGAAGGAACCCCAGAAGATAGACTATGCACGGGATGCAAAAGGGGCTATCCCCTGTCTTTTGTTGGTGATCGGAGCAATCCTGCTGGTAGGCTGGATCTTCGCGGCCATGTTGCAATCGGCCAAATAAGGAGTAAGCATGCGAGTAGATGGACGGCAGCCGGGACAGCTGCGCCCAGTTGTGGTGGAACCTGATTATCTGTTGACGGCCGAAGGGTCCGTTTTGATCTCCGTGGGGCACACTCGTGTGCTCTGCGCCGCCACCGTGGAGGACTCGGTACCGTCTTTCCTGCGGGGCAGCGGCCAAGGGTGGGTCACGGCCGAATATGCCATGCTTCCGCGCGCCACTGTTACCCGGACCTCCCGGGAAGTGAAAAAGGGTCGTGAATCCGGCCGCACCATGGAGATTCAACGTCTGATCGGCCGGGCCCTCCGCGGCGTCATGGACCTGAAAACGCTGGGCGAACGCTCCATCGTGCTCGATTGCGACGTGCTCCAGGCCGACGGCGGTACCCGTACCACCGCCATCACCGGGGCGTTTATCGCACTCGGCATGGCGATCGGCAGACTGCGTGCCGCCGGGTTGCTCGGCGCCAATCCCATCCGGGACTACCTGGCCGCCACCAGTGTGGGCATCTGCAAAGGGGAAGGGCTGCTCGATCTCTGTTACGAAGAGGATTCCACAGCCGAGGTGGACATGAACATCGTCATGACCGGGGCCGGCAAATTCATCGAACTCCAAGCCACCGCCGAACACCAGGAATTCGATGATGCCCAACTTGCCGCCCTCCTCTTCCTGGGGCGCGCCGGAGTTCGCGAACTCATCGAATTGCAAAAGCGCTACGTCTCGCTCGCATGATTCTGTATTGCGCCTCGACGAATCCCGGCAAGCTCCGCGAGTTCAACCTGATTGCGGAACACTATGCCGCCGGCCAACTCGAAGTACGGGCCGTTCCTGGCCTGGCGGCCATCGCTGCGCCTGAAGAAACCGGCGACAGCTTTGCGGCAAATGCGTCGCTCAAGGCGGACTACTACAGCCGGCTTTGCGATGGGCTCCTATTCGCTGATGACTCAGGTCTCGCCGTCGATTCTCTCGGTGGGGCGCCCGGCATCTTTTCGGCCCGCTTTGCCGGGGAACACGCCACCGACCAGCAGAACAATGAGCGGGTCGTTCGCGAAGCCGCCCCGTTTCCTGACCGCACTGCGCACTTTATCTGCGCCATTGCCGTTGCCCGCAGAGGTTCTACGGTCCAGGTTTTTGAGGATCGCGTGACCGGTCGCCTACTCGATAGCCCCCAGGGCCCGAATGGGTTCGGCTACGATCCGCTGTTCTTTTACGAACCCTTCGGTGCGACGTTCGGCGAGACACCCGCTGAACGGAAGCTGCTTGTCAGCCACCGGGGCAAAGCCATGGCGCGTATGATCCGTTGGATTCTGGCAAACGGCTCTACAGTCGAAGGAACCTTGGGCCAATAGAGCATTCCACTCAAACGCCGGAAAGAGCGTTCTGAGGCCGCTCATCGGACAAGATCGCACGGCGCAGTTCGTCGTAATTGGAGCGAGTAATCAGGGCGAACCGCACGGGCATCCGTGTGAACTCCTGCAAGCTTCGCTGCGCCTCTTCCGGCGGCAATTCGGACGCCGCCAGCACGAGTTCTCCTGCTTGTCGGCGGATAGGGATGACTGCTAAGTCATTGATAACATGAGCAGGCAAAGAACGTGCCGTTGCGGGAGGAATGTCCCAGGGGTGGACGAATGCCAAAGGAACGCAAAGCTGAAGGCTCAACGCTTCATACATGTCGAGCTCTGAGACGTCGCCACGCGCCACCATCCAGTCCGCCAGCCGTTGCCCCGCAGGTTTTGTGGCAATCGCACTGTCTAGCTGTTCCGCCGTGCAGTAGTGAGACTGCACCAGTACCTCTTGTAGCGTGGGCCGATGGGCCTCCAAAGCGAAACGATTGGGGTACTGGTGCTGTGTTTTCAACCAGACGAGCGGCTGGTTCCGGATGCGGGCGCGCCAGTATTGCCACGTCGCCCTGGCGGCAGATACGGTATTGAGGGCGTTGGCTGCCGGAATACGCAGAGGCGTCAGCATCGCCTGTTTCCAGCCATAAAACCGCCACACGATGGCCGCCCGGCAACCCGCCTGCAGGAGCGCCATTCCGATTGTAAAGGGCGCGAGAACAAGGATCGGATGCTGGAAGGCTACAAAGAAATGAAGGACGAAGAGCAGATTGGCGACTAGGCTAAGTGGGTTTCCTATCAACCCTTTCCGGTCGCGCCAATGCCACCAGAGTTGTCTGGCCCCGCCTTGCCAGCCGTGCCGTTCCATTCCCTGCCAAACGATGCCCGTCGCCCACCGGGTGCGTTGTTTCGCAGCCGCGCGCCAGGTCCGTGGGAAGTATTCGCGCGTGGCAACCACGTTCGGGCCCGCGGGAAGCAAAATTTGCTTAAACCCCAGGTTCTTCACCCGAAATCCGTTTTCGTAGTCTTCGGTAAGACAGGACGGTTCAAAGATGCGGTTTTCCGCGCTAACGGCAAGCCGCTCCAATGCCTGACGGCTGAATGCCGTCCCCACGCCCGCCGAAGGCAAAAAGCCGCCAAGTCGAGCACGTACATAGAGATCCCGCGACTGGAATTCGCTGAACTCGTCGATGTAGATGCCATGCACCCATTCGGAGAGAGCGGTGGGGAGGGGAAGGACCGGCACCTGGATCATGTCGTAGTGCGGCAGGTGCGCATGGATGGCGCGAAGAGAATGGGGATGGATCAGATCCTCGGCGTCATGCGTGATGATCGCCGCAAATCGTTGATTCAATTGTTCTTCTTGAATCAACATCTGCTGGTAGATCCAGTTCAGACAGTCGGCCTTGGAGGTGGGGCCGTTGTGCGGAACCAGCGCGAGATGGACGTTAGGGAACTGTTGTTCCAACTCGCGGATGGCTTCGACGGTCCCCTCGTCGTTCGGGTACGCGCCGATGAATAAGTGGTAGTTCCGGTATTGGATGGCGGTCACGTTGTGCGTGACCATCTGTCGGACTACCGATTCCTCGTGCCAGAGCGGCGTGAAAATGGCAATCAAGGATTCAGGTCCATCGGAAGCCATTGATAACGAACGGGTTGCCGGTTGCGTCATCCGCAGGTAAATCCAGGCGCACAACAAGACCAGATCATCGACGCCGCTTACGGCGAGCCAAATAACCAGGGGCGGCAGAATGTATGCAACTGACTCGGCCCAATACACTTGTTAGATTAGTGGGGGACGGGAGGCGGAATTCTCACTATGATGAGCTGGAATCGCAGAAATTTCCTAGGGCTGGGGCTCGGGGCTGGAGTGGCATGGGGCCAGGACGGGGGATTTCGATTTGCGATCATCGGCGACCGGACCGGGACGGCGGCGCCACAGATTTATAGCCGGGTGTGGCGGGAGGTGAATCTCTTTTCTCCCGACCTGGCGGTGGCCATCGGGGACGTCATACAGGGCGGAAATGACGCCACAGCGGTGCAAGAATGGCGCGAAATGGACGCACTTTGGCGCAAATATCGTCATTTTAAGACGCTTTTTGTGCCCGGAAACCACGATATTTGGTCACCAGAATCCAAACGGTTGTTTGAAATTGAGGCCAAACACCCCCCATCACATTCGGAAGTACTGGGCGGCGCTCTCTTCGTGATTCTCGATAACAGCCGCACGGAAGACTTGGCTCCCGAGCAATTGGAGTTCTGCGAACGGGAGTTGAAGAAGCACCAGGACCGGCGGCCCAAGTTCGTATTTTGCCACCGCCCAAGCTGGCTGCTGCCGGTTCGCCTTGGTAGCCGTACCTTCCCTCTGCACGGTCTGGCCAAAAAATACGGCGTCGATTACGTCATCAGCGGCCACGGGCACCAATTGGTCCATCTGGAGTTGGACGGCGTCCGGTACCTAGAAATCGGGAGTTCCGGCGGATCGATTGCGCGAGGGCTGGGGTTGGGGCAGGGCTTTAAGGACGGGTGGTTTTACCACTGGATCTGGGCGAAGGTGCAGGGTGGGAAGGTGGAAATGACCGTGAAGGAAGTGACAGGGTTGAACCGGGTATTTCCGCTGCGCGAATGGGGGCCTACCGGACCGCTTTTTGATCCGGGAGACCCCGCGTTGATTGACGTTCCGAAACTCTAGCGCCTAGCCTACCGTTGACGCAGCCGACTTCCGGACGCTGTGCCGTTGGCCAGGGGATACCTACCCCCACCAGGTTTCGCCAGGGGCGAGATGGGCACGGACGACGTCGGGATTGAGTTCGATGCCCATACCCGGCTTTTCGGTGGCTTTGATGTAGCCGCCCTGGACGTAGGGACCGTCGAGCAGGAGCACTTTGTCCATCCAATCGCCCTTACCGGTGACGGTTTCGGTGGCGATATAGTCGCGGATGGTCGACGCCCACTGGATGTTGCCGTAGGTGTGAACCTGGCTGGCCGTATTGTGGGTCGCCATCGGGATGCCGAATGGTCCGGCGAAGTCCGCGATTCGCTTGGTTTCCAGGAAGCCGCCGGAGTTGCGGAGGTCAGGGTTCAGGATGTCGATGCCCTGGTTGATGATGAACTCCTTGAAGCCTTCGCGGCGGGTAAGGTTTTCGCCCATGCAGATGGGGACTTTCGAGGATGCGGTGAGCCGCTGCCAGGAGGAGGAGTAATCGACCAGGAGCGGGTCTTCGAGCCAGAGCGGTTTGATGGATTCGACCGCATTGGCAATTTGGATGGCGGTCCGGACATCATATTCCCAGTGGCAGTGAACGATGATGTCGTGGTCCCAACCAACGGCTTCCCGGCAGTTTTCGAAGCCCTGCTGGAGTTGTACCAGTTCCTTGGTGGTGAGAATACGGTTGGCGGGGTCCTTGGCGACATCGTTGGACGGATTGGTGCGTGGGAACCCGAATTTGTGGCAGGTAAAGCCGGAGGGATCGGCTTTGACCTTGGCGGCCCAGTCCCGGCACGACGCTTTGTCGAGCATGTTGCTGGGCGCGGAGTGATCATAGACGCGAACCTTGTCCCGGAAACGCCCGCCGAGGAGCGTGGAACTGGGAACACCAAGAATCTTGCCGGCCAGGTCCCAGAGCGTCATTTCAATGCCGCTGGCGGCGCGCATGAGGTTGTGGGCTGAGCCGTCCGTTCGGACGCCAGCGAGGTTGCTGCTGCCGGCGCCGAGGCGAGTATAGAGCGTGTCAATCTGGAGCGGATCCTTACCGATCAACCAGGAGCGAAGGGCCAGCACCTGTTCTTTGACGCCTACGCCGGGGCTGCCGTAGGCTTCGCCAATGCCATAGACGCCGTTATCCGCCGTGATTTTGATGAGCGTGTAGGTACGTCCGCCTTGCATGAGCATGACCTGGACATCTTTAATTTTGACCTTCCCGATTTGGGCGGCAGCGACGGGGAGCGAAGCGAGAAACAGGCGGCGCGAGAGCATGAAAAGTTACTCTATCATCTGGAACCAGCCACCGGCGAGGCCTGTGGCTTCGCCGAGGCGGAGAATGGGGAGAGCGGCGGCCAGGTCACCCTGGTAGGTGAACGTGCCGGTGCGGCCGCCGGTTCCATAGGTCTGTCCGGTACGGGTGCTATAGCGGGCGCGGGGAGTCAATGTGGTCTGGTCGTTGGCTAGCGTGATGCCGCTGTTGTGCGGGAGCGGCGGCAGCAGGGGCTCGGAGGTATAGCAGGCGGTCAGTGCGTTGATGCGTTCGCGCAGGCGTGGGAGAAAGGTATCGTAGGCCGGGCTACAGTTGGTCGGAGTGAGTAAGTCGATAGTAAGTTCGTTGCGTAGGGGCTGCGTGCGGGAGCCGAAAGCGGACTCGGTGATTCCGGTGAGGCGGAGCTTGCCGCGGCCGGGGCCCAACCCTTCGGTTTCGAGGAGGCAGATAGCGCCTTCGAGCGATTCCCGGATGGGGAGGCGTGGGGCGAAAACGTGGACGTCGATGTGGAGTAATTGGCCCGGTTGAAAGCGCTGACCGTCCAGGTGGAAGGCTCGAAAGAGGAACGGCTTTGGCGGGGTTGCGTAGCCGGAGGGGGCCTGGGACCAGTGCGGATTGAGGAGGGAGGGAGCGGCGGCAGGCGCCACGCGGGGCAGGAGGAGCCCGGCCATACCGCGCCAAATGTTTTCCGCTTTAAGCGGGGGAAAAAAGATGGGGGTGGTGGCTTCCAGATGGAACCGGAGGCGGGTGGGGCAGAGGGGCATGTTGACGTGCTGCGCTAATCCTCTCTCATTTTGCAGGAGAGAGGGTGTAAAAAAGTTTGTGTAAACGCGATTCTCCGAGAATGAGAGAGGAGAAACGATGGAGATCAAACCAGAGGTACTGGACGAGCTGTTGAAGGGGATAAAGACACAGGAAGATTTGGCGGGGCCGAATGGGTTGTT
>DASTML010000149.1:0-9438 GCA_035714175.1 Bryobacteraceae bacterium
TTCCTACCGAAGCAAGCCGTCGAATGGAAAACAGCGGGGGACATAGGACGCAGGGCTGCTCTCAGCTCGTTTGGTTTCAGCGGGACGAATGCGCATATCGTGGTAGCGGAAGCGCCAGACAACGTCTCTCCAGTGGCTGCCGGCCCGATGTTGTTCGTTCTCTCCGCACGGACGCAGGTTCAACTGCGCCAACAGGCGGAACAATTGACTGCCTATATTGCGGAGCACCAGGATGCCGATTGTGCGGCTATTTCGTTTACTTTGCTGAATGGCCGGCGGCATTTCCATTGTCGCCTTGCTGTTGTGGCTGATGGACTCGTCGCGCTTGCCGCACATCTGAAAAGCTGGTTGCGAGGCGAAAGCGAAGGCGCAGTTACCGTTGCGGAGTTGAACGAGCGCGACCATAGAGAGGAATCTGGCGCGCAGGAAGATGGACGGCGCTGGATCGCAGAGGTGCGTGGACGCTCGGCGAATGAACATCGCTACGACGGCCTTCGTGAAGTGTCGCGTTTTTACCTGCGTGGCGTGCGGCTACCGTTCGAGGAGATGTTCCATCCCGCTGACCGTCGGCGGATTCCTCTTCCAACGTACCCGTTTTCGCGTGAGCGTTACTGGGTGAACGTGCACGAACCGGCCTCTCCCGCCAATGTTATGGCCGAACCCCTCGCGAGCCGGCGGGTTCAGTTAGCGCCGCTGCGGAGACGAGAGCAATCCCTACATTCATCCACAACCGCGGGTGCTGACGGGGTTCGGCGGATATCATTGCAAACCGTTACCGAAGCTGACCTACGAGATGCCGGCGCAAATGAGGAGACGAAGTGTTTGATCCTCTGTGACATTGCGGGGAGTCCTCCGGCCGGATTGCAAGCTGCGATTGATTCGTGCCCAATACCGGTCATAGCTGTTTGGAATAGTGAAAGCGCAGCTGAAATTGCGCATGATTTTGCTGTGCCGGATCCCGCCGAGGGACTGGCCATGGCCAAGCGAATTGCAGAAGCTCCCCGTGGCTCAGTTGTCGAGCTAAAGAAGCATTTGCGAGGTCGCCGAAGCTCTGAACCGGCGGTATTATTCCCCATTCCCGCCGCCCAACCGATCGGCCCCCCCGCCGCGCCCCAGCGAGCGACGATGAGTACGCCAGGCGTGACCGTTGATGAGTTTCCGGATGGAGTTGTTCTCGTGACGATGTGTGAGCCGGACACCAAGAACATGTTTACGGAAACGCTCACGCGGGGCTTGGAGGAGGCCTTTGCACGGATCGGAACGTCCGCCCGGCACAAAGTAGTCGTTCTGACTGGAACCGATTCGTTTTTCGCGTGTGGCGGTACGAAGTCAGGTTTGGAAGTATTGCAGCGCGGAGAGGCTCGGTTTACCGATTTCAAACCTTATTTGTTGCCGATTACCTGCGAACTGCCCGTGCTGGCGGCCATGCAGGGGCACGCAATTGGCGCTGGATGGGCGATGGGGATGTTCTGCGATCTTGCGCTGTTTTCGGCGGAGAGCGTCTATCACAGCAACTATATGCGGTTCGGCTTTACTCCAGGCGCGGGGGCTACACTCATATTCCCCCATCGGTTTGGCGATTCCTTGGGCCGGGAGATTCTGTTCACGGCCAGAGAATACAAAGGCAGGGAATTGGCGGAGCGCGGCATAAAAATGTCCGTCTTTTCGCAATCGGAAATTTTGCCCAATACACTCGCTCTGGCTCATCGTCTGGCAACGCAGACTCGAGGCATGTTGGTTGGCCTGAAAAGGGAGCACAGCGGAGACTTACGCGCGCAATTGGGCGACGTCTTGGAAAGTGAGTTGGCCATGCACCAGCGCACATTCGTCGGAAATGATCATGTACGGGATCGCATTTTGAGCATGTTTCCCGCGGAACCTCTAAAACCTGCTGCCACGCCAACGCCAGGACAGGCGAACTCGAGAAACGGCATTGATCAAGTGCTCCGGCAAGAAGTAGTAAACACTCTGGCCGAAGAGCTTATGATCCCGCCCGCAGAGGTGCGGGATGGAAGCGGCTTCCTGGAGCTCGGCTTGGATTCTATTCTTGCTGTTACTTGGATCCGGAGAATCAATTCTCAGTTCAGTATTGAACTGCCGGCGACGGCTGTTTATTCCTATCCTACAGTCGGATCCCTATTGCGGCGGATCGCCGAATTAAAGCCAGAGACAACGACTCTGCCGGCAGCTCCAATGGTGGTGCAGGAGCCGAGCGGAGGGTCCCCAGTTGCTGGCCCTATTGCCATCATTGGCGCTTCTGGCCGATTTCCCCGTGCAATTAATCTAGATGAATACTGGGCCAACATTCGAGATGCAAGAGACTGTATTGGCGAGGTTCCGCTGGATCGGTGGGATATTGCGGAGCACTATGATCCTGATCCACAAGCGCCCGATAAATCGTACAGCAAGTGGATGGGCAGCATAGACGAAGTCGCGATCTTCGACTCCCCGTTTTTCAACATAACCGGCATGGAAGCCGACCTCATGGACCCGCAGCAGCGGCTGTTTCTCCAGCACGCCTGGCACGCTATCGAAGATGGTGCGATTGACCCCACGACGCTTGCGGGCTCACGGTGCGGCGTCTACGCGGCCAGCGGTGATAGCGGCTATGGATCGCTAGTCTCTGAGAGAAATGCTTATAGCCTAATTGGCAAATCCGGATCGATTCTCGCGGCGAGGCTAGCTTACTATCTGGATCTGCGCGGCGCCTCACTATCGATCGATACGGCGTGTTCGAGTTCCTTGGTCGCGGTTGTTGAGGCCTGCAATCGTTTGCAATCCGGCAACATTGATCTCGCGATTGCCGGCGGGGCCTCCGTTCTCATAGGACCCTCAATGCATATAGATACCTCGAAAGTGAACATGCTTTCGAAAGACGGCCGTTGCTACAGTTTCGATCACCGTGCCAACGGTTTTGTGCCGGGAGAGGGTATTGGCGTCGTTGTCTTGAAAAGGTTGGAAGACGCTGAGCGTGACGGTGATCCGATACATGCCGTGATTCGCGGGTGGGGCTCCAACCAGGACGGGCGGACGAATGGGATAACAGCGCCGAACCCGGACGCGCAAACCCAGTTGATCCGGGACATCCACGAGCATTTTCACATCGATCCCGCAAGTATCGGACTGATTGAGGCGCACGGGACCGGAACACCGCTTGGGGATCCTATCGAAATCGAAGGCTTGAGCGGCGCGTTTCGTGATGTGCCGGCCGGAACCGGGGCGTGTGCGGTTGGTTCTGTCAAGAGCAATATTGGCCATACACTGGCCGCTGCGGGTATCGCAGGGCTGCTAAAGGCAATGCTGGCCCTGGAACACCGGGAATTGCCGCCAAGTGTGCACTTTGAAAAAGCGAATCCGCACCTCTCGTTTCGCGGTACGCCATTCCACGTGAATACAACGCTGAGGCCCTGGCCACAGCACGACGGCTGCCGTCGCGCGGCGGTGAGTTCGTTTGGATTCAGCGGCACCAACGCCCATATTGTGCTGGAGGAGCATGAGATCCACGCGCGTGCGAACTCCGAGCGGCCTCGTGAGTTCCTATTTGCAATCTCGGCCCGCACAGGGGAGCAATTAACGGAATACTTAGATCGGCTGCGGCAGTTCGTTGAGGCGCGGCCTCAACTTGATCTCGAGGTGTTTTCGAATACACTTCTGTTTGGCCGCACTAGTTTCGATAGCCGTTGTGCGTTTTCGTTCCAGGATCGCGCAGACCTGATTCGTCGACTCGGAATGGAAATCGCCGGGACCCTTAGCAAAGAGACGAAGTCCCCATCGCTTCAACGTTGGCTGCGCAATGAAGGCATAGCTCTACGGGAGAGCCTGGGCACAATTGTCCCGTCCCGCCGCATGCATCTTCCTGGGTACCCGTTTGCTAAGCGACGTCATTGGGTATCCGAAACTCCACCAAAGAAACGACCCGTGCAGTCGCCCGCACGGCCGCATCGATGGATAGACTCCAATATCTCGACGTTAGGTAAGTCGTGCTTTCTCCGTCGAATTGAGCGCAGTGAGCCGGGTATATCGATGGTTCAGGATGGCTCGGATCAGTTGTTGGCTGGCTTGTTTTATCCCGAAATGGCTCTTGCTGCAGCTAAATTGAGTTTGGAGCGCAGCGTTTTTGGCGCACGCAATATCGTTTGGGGAACGCCGGTTCGTCTAAACGGCAAGCCTTGCGATCTGTCTGTGGAAATTACGCAAGACAACGGGGAGTATCTCTACATTGTCGTGGCTGACGGCGCGGCGGAGGGGCCCTGCCAAGTAGGAGAGCTGATGGTGGGAGAACAAGTCCCCTCGCCGGAACCTCTAGATGTGGGTCGAGCGCACCTTCTGCTGAATGGGCGCCAGGAGTATCGCAATGGTGGGGAGGTGCTGTTGCAGCTACGTCATGACCCCGGAACTGACGATCCTCTTGACATTGTCTGGCGGCGCATCGCTGACCGGCACCTAGACGAACCCCGCTTGCCGTATGCAATGCGGAGCATCGTATTCTACCGCCCGGTACCGGCAGAATTTCTGGTAAAGATTACCCTTCCCGAACCTGCGGAAATCACCTTGTGCAGCACAGATGGAAATCCTTGCATTGCGATCTGCGGACTCGTGACGAGTCGTGTGGCTGACCTAGCTCCTATCTCCCTGTTTGAGGAGGTCGCGCAGTGAGTATTGCTCGGCGAGTTGCTCTAATTGGCGGTGGACCTACGGGCATCGGTATTGGGCGTGAACTGCGCGATGCTGGCATCGATTTTCGGATTTATGAGGCGGAGTCGGATTTTGGTGGTGTTTGGAACGGAACGGCGGCTTCAGGCAGGACCTATCCATCGCTACATCTGATCTCGCCGAAATTTAATACGCAGGTTGCGGATTTTCCGATGCCGGCCGAATACCCGGACTATCCGAACCATCAACTGATGCTGCAATATATCCGATCTTACGCGCGTCAGTTCGGTTTATATGAGACGACAAATTTTGATGCGAAGGTGACGCGCTTAGAACCCATTGCGGGAGACTGGCGCGTCACAACCAGTTCTGGAAGTTCCGACCTATACCCGCTGGTTGTAGTCTGCAACGGTCTACAAAGAATTCCGCGCTTTCCTCAACCTGCCTATCCAGGCCATTTTGATGGAGAGGTCATTCATTCTTCACAATACAAGTCTGCAGAACAGTTTCGTGGAAAACGGGTACTCGTAATCGGCGGAGGCAACTCAGGTTGCGATATCGCTGTAGATGCAGTTCACCACGGTATGCAGGTTTTTCACAGCACACGGCGAGGCTACTACTACCAGCCAAAGTTTGTTGCGGGGAAGCCGACGCCTCAATGGATGTTGGAACTAGGTAATCGGTTCTCGACCAAACAAGAGACGCTGGAACACATCCAACAAGTATTTCGGCTGGCTGGATTCGACGGCAGCGACTATGGCTTGCCTGCGCCCGACTACCCGCTGGACGCTGCCCACCCGATCATGAACTCCCAAGTCCTCTATCACATAGGACATGGTGACATCAGGGTTGTTGGTGATGTGATTTCATTCGAGGGCCGGCAGGTCCGCTTCGCCGGCGGAGAGGTCGCGGCGATTGACATTATCGTCTACGCCACCGGCTATGATCGTGATCTGTCCTTCTTGGATCGCAGCCTACTGGAATGGAAGTCAGGCATTCCGGACCTCTTTTTGCATTCGGTTCCACGCAAGATCGACAATTTGCTGTTCATGGGCTTCATCAATTCCGCTGCGGGGCTAGGCGACGGGCTCAAAACGCAGGGACATTTTGTATGCAGCTATGCTCGCGCCTATTTTGAGCGTTCGCCCGGATTGGACTCCTTTCTTCTTGCGAAGCGTGCTGATGCGCCCGATATCGGGCAGGGATACTTCGTGGATTCGCATCGCCATCTTTGGGAGGCTGACCTCTGGAAGTTGCTCCGACAGATGAGAAAGTATCGGGATTTGCTGGATGGATGTGCAGATGAAGCGCCTCCATTTCCGTCCCGTTTGTCTACTGTCACGGAACCGCCGCCCATGTGTGAGGTACCGTGGATAGATGAAAAGGGCCTGGAACGCGACGTAGTTCATATTGCGGCTGGCGCTCTAGGAATACAGCCTGAAGAATTAGATCCCTTGACCAATCTTTCCAGATATGGCATCGATTCCATTGCCATCACGGAAGTAATGGCTAGGATTTCGCGCCACTTCGGAATTTCGGTCGCGCCCACTACGTTCTTCGAAGCCAAGCACTTCAGAGACCTCTGTCACATACTCCGGATTCGTTATGCGACGGCTATCTCGGCGCGCTACGGAAAGGCTGTTCCGGGCGCTGCCAAGATTGATCTTGCCCATTCGTTGCCGGAGGTTGGAGTAGACCCCAGGGCATGGGTGGCCCGTCACCGCCGGGCCCGCATGAAAAACCTACCCCTCCCGGCGGCGTCAAAAGAGTCGCAGCCGCGAATTGCCGTTATTGCTATGAAAGGATCGTTTCCGCAGAGTCCTGATCTGGATGCCTTAGAGAATCATCTGCGAGATGGCCGTGACTGCATAGAGGAGATTCCGGTTGACCGTTGGGACTGGCGGGAATGTTTTGGGGACCCTAAAAAAGGCCCATTCACTGATGTGAAGCATGGCGGATTCTTGCCGGGCCACGACCGGTTTGACGCGGGCTTTTTCAACATCTCGCCGCGTGAAGCAGAACTCATGGACCCTCAGCATCGGCTATTCATCGAGTGCGTCTGGCATCTCATTGAATCGGCTGGGTATGCTCCGGCTTGTTTGTCCGGGAAAAAAGTCGGCATTTTTCTTGGAATCAATCTTCAGGACTATACCGATATGGTGAACCGTGCCGGGATACGGGACGCGGTTCAATTGACCGGATTGGGGCATATGTTTTGCCCAAATCGCCTGTCGTTTCTACTCGATATCCATGGCCCGAGCGAGGTGATCGATACGGCCTGTTCGAGTTCTCTCGTTGCGGTTCATCGCGCCGTGATGAGCATTCTTCACGAAGGTTGTGAAATGGCGATTGCTGGCGGGGCGAATCTAATGTTGACCGCAACCCAGCACATCATGTTCTCCAAAGTCGGCATGTTGGCGCCGGATGGTCGTTGTAAAACGTTCTCGGAGGATGCTAATGGATATGTGCGGGCCGAAGGAGTTGGCGCGGTCCTGTTGAAACGGTTGGATGCGGCTGAGAGAGACGGAGATACGATACTTGGCGTTATCCTCGCATCCGCAGAGAATCATGGCGGCGCAGCCAATTCGTTGACCGCCCCGAACCCGCGTGCGCAGGCCGCCCTTATTGAGGATGCGTACGGCCGTTCTGGCGTGGACCCTCGCACCATCGGTGCGATTGAATGTCATGGGACAGGAACCCGACTTGGCGATCCAATCGAGATAGAGGGGCTGAAAGCAGGTTTCGCAAAGTTATATAAGGACTGGGGCTTAGGTGCGCCGGCCGCCCCTCACTGTAGTTTAGGCTCTATAAAGTCCAATATCGGGCATGCGGAGACTGCGGCGGGGATTGCCGGATTGATGAAGATCTTGCTCGGAATGAGAAGCAAGCTTCTCTACCGCAGCCTGCATTGTGAAAAGCCCAATCCGCTGATTTCCCTAACAGGTACTCCGTTCAAGTTGCAGGCCGAGACTCAGCCGTGGAAACGTCTGTCGGTTGACGGAGTAGAAGTACCGCGGCGCGCAGGAGTGAGCTCCTTTGGAGCTGGCGGCGCAAATGTCCACGTAGTGCTTGAAGAGTATGCGGGCTGTCCACCGGTGTCGGGCGAGATCGAAAGCCGGGATTCATTCGTGTTTCCTTTATCTGCAAAGACCGAAGGTGGGCTGCGGGATGTGGCAACACAACTGAGCGCGTGGTTGAGAAATCCGGCATCATCGGCGGTCGCCCTTCGGGATGTGGCTTACACGTTACAGATAGGAAGAGATGAACTACGGTTTCGAGTGGCGTTCGTGGCTCCGGATATGCCGGATTTCATGCGCCAACTGGATGAGTTTGCCTCGAATGACAAGGGAGTACATACAAGCGGTAGGGTGGATCACAAAGTCTCGGGCGACTCCGCGCCCATAGATCCCCGACAGGCTGCGGCCAATGAAATAGCGAGGCGGTGGGCGGGTGGGGATTCAGTCGATTGGACTGCGTGGTATGGAGGAGACCGACCGCGCAGAATCGCATTGCCGTGCTATCCCTTTTCGAGAAAGCGATTTTGGCTTCCGCTCGACTTGCGACCAGACGTCCCTGCTGCCACGGTCGAGTCAGTTAAGCCAGGGTTGTGGCGGAAGCAGTTTACCGGCACAGAGTCGTTCTTGACAGATCACTGCGTGAGCGGGAAACAGGTCTTGCCCGGAGTAATGTACCTCGAGCTCGCTTATGCAGCCGCCGTGTCGATGGAACTGAAGCCCTATTCAATCCGGCAATCGGTCTGGGTGAAGCCGTTGGTAGTTGACGAACCGGTTGAAGTCGAAGTGAGTGTGGCTTCCAGCCATGCGAATATTCAGAAAGTCGAAGTCGCGAGTTTTTCGAGCGAAGGAGCACGGACTCTCCATTTTCAGGCGAAGCTGCTCACATCTGGTACTCTGCCGCTTCCATCTGCGACTACGCTCGATTCCCTGCAGCGCTCAACGTCTCAGCGGCATGAAGGAACGCAGATCTACGCCGCGTTTGAGGCGATGGGCATCCACTATGGCCCTACCCACCGGTCAATTCGGTACCTGGCTACTGGCGCCGGCACTGCCCTTGCTCAGATGCAGTTGCCGCCAACGGCTCCTACCCTCACCAGCTTTACCCTTCACCCTAGTCTGCTCGACGGGGCCTTACAAGCTGCGATCGGAATGACGATTGGTGCAAACGAGACCTCGTCGGATGGGCTTGCCCTCCCTTTCTCATTGGAGTCCCTGGAAATTGTGGCTCCCCTGTCGAATGAGATGTGGGTTTCCGTTCGAAAGGGAGACGGGGATCAGACGTTGCATATGGATTTGATGGATTCGGATGGCCAAATCGCAGTTCGCTTATCCGGGTTTGCCACTCGCGTGGTGACGCCGCGCCGAGAGTCATCCACTCAATTATTTACATCATCATGGCGCCCGGTACGTGACGCGGGGCGCCGGCATCGACCGGAGGAGGAAAAGCGCGCAATTTTTGCTGGCTTTGATCGCTCCCTGATCAGGGCGATTCGTGGCAGCTTACCCGAATGGCAGTGCGTAGAACTCCCCGGCTCCACCTTTATGGCATGTGCGGCGCAGTTGCTCGGCGAACTGCGGGATATTGCGGGAAAAGCTCCCAAGTCAGCACTTGTGCAAGTAATTGTCGCCGAACAAAGTTCTGACCCGATGCTTGCTGCCCTATCCGGGATGATACAGAGCGTGAGGTTGGAGTATCCGCGCATCAGGTTTCAAACCGTGCTCGTCGGCAGCCCGCATGATGCGGAGACAATTAGAAGGGGTATCCTCA
>DASTML010000150.1:0-21017 GCA_035714175.1 Bryobacteraceae bacterium
GTGGCACACCGCCCCATTCCTTCCCGCCGCTGTGCCCTTACGCTTCCGGACTTAAGGCGTTTTACGCTGGGGGAGGACCGGAGGATTTCCACGCCTTCGCTCACCGCTCCGCGCCTCCGGATTCACCTTCCGAAACCCACGCTGCAGCCCTACCGGCCTCGGTTTACGTTTGCGCCCAGGGACGCCAGCCCGCCCGCCGCCCCTCCGCCCACCGCGAAAAGGAACCCGGAGCGTGAGGAGCGGCGAACGAAAGAGAGCAATCGGCAGCGCCGGGCAAGAGAAGCGGCGCAGGCCGCCGCGGCCCGCACCGATCCCAAGCCCGATTCCGTGCTCAGGAAGACGGAACCTAAAGAGGAGATGCCGCCACCGGCTCGCGAGACAGCGCCGCCCGGGCCGACAGCCCCTGCTTGCCAAACCAACAGGGAAGCGAGTCCTTCGGCGGAGCCGGATTCCGCGTGGAACCCGGAAGCGAATCGGGAAGTGGCCTCCCGGAGCGAGGCGAAACCGGAACGGAGCGTTGCCCGGAAACGCGAACCGGTCGCGGACTTCGCACCCACCTTTGGCGGCAAGGCCGCGGGAGAGCCCGAGGGGTTCTTGGCTCGTTTGCCTGGCTGGCAGAAAGCGGCGGCGGCGCTTGTTGCCGTCACTATCGCCGCCGGTGCCTGGACCTATCCGGCGCTCCAGCGCGGAGAACGGCGCGTTTCTACGACCGCGGCCGCGGTTCTAGCCCCGGAAAACTGGGAAACAGTCGCCGCTGGCGACGCGCCGCGGCAACGCACCATCCGGCGATACAAACTGGCGGCCGGAAAAAAGGATTATATTTTCGAGTTCTCGGGGCAGATTGACCAGCGCGCCATGGGATGGGTATTCCGGATGAAAGACGCGCGGAATTACTACTGTTGGAAGCTCGAACGGACCGGCGAGGGGACTTCGTCGTCGTCGCAGTTGGTGAAGTTCGCCGTGGTGGACGGACAGGAGCAGCCTCACCGGTTGTCCGTGCTCCGGGAAGCGCTTGTGCCAGGACTCCCGGTCAATGTCCGCATCGAAGTGCGCGGCCAGAATTTTTCGGTCGAAATCAACGGAAAACCTGCGGATACCTGGAGCGACAATCAACTCGCGGAAGGAACGGTAGGCTTCTCGAATGAGGACGGCGAACGAGCGGCCATCCGCTCCGCCAAAGTGACTTTGTAAGAGGTATGCATGAGCAATCTCGATGATCGTTGGTTGTGGTTTATCGATGATGCGCCGCTCCAGGCACTGCTAAAGGCCGAAGGCGAACTGGGGACTATGCGGATGCGGGCAGCCTCGTCTCCCGGCGTGGTCCGCGCCATGACCGCTCATATGGAGGGCCGCACCCCGGAGGCGGCCGTCGCGCTCAAAGAGCTGATTGAGAGCGGCGAGCGGCAGCCGGAGGCCTTTCTCTTGCTCGGCCAGATTCACTTCGAGGCGGGCCAATACGAACAAGCGGAGGCTGTCTACCAGTCCCTGCTCCAGTTGGATGCCAGTCACTCCACGGCTGCCTTCAATGCGGCCGTTTGCCAGGAGCGGCTCTCCCGCTGGGGCGATGCGGCCGCCCTGTTTCGACGTGCCGCGGATCTGGATGCGCAACGGCGGGATGCCTGGCTCGGGCTTGGCCTCTGCTGCCTGCACCAACGTTGCGCCGGCGATGCCCTCGCCGCCTTTGAAACCTATCTGGCAAACGAACCGGACAACGAACCCGCGCAGTTCGGGCGGGCCGTCGCCCTGCAGATGTTGCGTCGTTGGGAGGAGGCGGCGGCGATCTATGACCGCTTCCGTTCCGTGGGAGAACCTTCTTCTGAACTGCTGACGAACCTCCTGGCGCTTGCCGTGGCCCGTAAGGACGCCAGCGGTCTGGAAGCGCTCGCGGTGGAATTGGAACAGATCCGGCCAGGCCTCCGGCAAACGGTCGAGGCGCAGGCCTATTCTTCGTTTGTTGCCGGCAGGTGGGAGGAGGCGGCCGCGCGGTTGGCGCAACTGGCCACCGGTGACCCGCTGCCCGAAGACTGGGCCTATGCGCACTGCTACGCGCTCTGGCGGTGCGGACAGCAGCAGGACGCGCCCGCACAGGCGGCGCTTCGACAATCGGATGCCCTACTCCGGCAACGGCCGAACCACCCGGCCGCCCTACTTCTGCGAGGCGTGCTGCTCGAAGAGGCGGGCCGTGCCGATGACGCCATGGACTCCTACAGGAAGGCGGCCGCGCAGGCTCCCGATTCGGACGCCGCCCTTTGGAATCTGGCTCGTTTGGCCGCCGCGTCAGGCAAAGCCGACATTTGCGAAGAGGTGTCCAAGTCGCTCCTGGATCGCAACCGGCAGTCGGCCGAGGGCTGGTTTGCGGCCGGCCTCGGGGCCGCCGTGGATCATCGGATTCCCGACGCCATCCGCGCCTTTTCCGAATCGTTGCGTCTGCGCCGGGATTGGCCGGAAGCGGAATGGAATCTCGGACTCTGCCAACTGGAGGCAGGAGATGCGGCCCAAGCCCTGCGATCGCTCGAAAAAGGGTACGAGCCGTTGGCAGGTCAGGTCCCGGCTGAACCCCTGGCCCGGGCCGCGGTCGAAGCCGGCAGTCTGGATCGCGCCTGTCAGATTCTGGAGAGCGCCGGAGAACTGGGGACGGCCCCCGAACTTCTCTTCAATATCGCCCTCGCCTATCACGACAGCGGCCAACTGGATAGGGCCGAATCCCTCTATCGCCTGGTAATCGACGGCGAGCCGCCGTTCGCTGACGCTCATATCAATCTGGGCCATCTCCTCCTTGCGGCCGGCCGCCCCGGCGATGCCGAAGCGCTCTGGACGGCGGCGGCGGAGTGGGAGGCGGCTGGCGGCGAAGGGCTCTTCCCCTGTGCCGTTGGCACGAACTAGAGGTCGATATCTTTGATGGGCTTGCCGCCGGGCGTCTGTTGGGCCCGTTTCAATAGGTCGTCGAATTTCTGTTCCATGCTCCGCCCGCGCTGGCGTTCCGCTTCGAGCGATCGTTGGAAGACCTGTTCCCGTTCCGATTCGGAACGGCGTAGTTTTTGTACCTCGGCCGCCAAATCCGTGATCGGGGCCGCCTTGGCCGCTGGCTCGTGATAGAGCACGGATCTGGTCTGCGGATCGATCCGCAACTCGGCCCCACAGCAGGGACAGGGCACCGAAAACTGTTTCTCACCCTCGGCGTTCGGCATGGCCCCTCTATACTAAACCAACCTCTCTCCCTATTTTCCTCCGCCGTTTCCCTAGAGCGGCCTAGGAAAACGGGCATACCGGCTAAAGCTCTGTCGCACCTTTGCCGATACTACCTCTGTGTGGCGCGGTGCCGGTCAGCGAATGGGCATCGGAGAGGTCCCGGAACGTCCTGGGTTTGCCGTGCATCTGCCGCATGCGTGACGAATAGACGGAGTTTTTTGCCAACACTTAGAACGGCTGCGGGCAACGTCCGGCGGCATCGCCGGTTGGGGCGAACACTTGCGGTACGAATTTCGGTGGAGGTAATCCTCCGGGCCGTATAGATACACCGGGAGAGCCCGGCGCCGTTCCTTCTCGTACGCGCCGGCCCGGCTTGTCTGGGGCTCCGCTACCGTCTCCGGCCGATGCTGGGACGGGGAGACAGAACAGGGAGAACGGATGTTGCGAGGAATCATTATCAGTCCGGACGAGGGGTTGTCAGAGGAACTACAGGACGTCCTCTCACAGATCAACACCTTGGGTATCGTGCGTTGGGTGGACCGGTATCCGAACGCGATCGACTTGGGCAGGACCTTGCGGGCCCATTCGCCGCAAGTAGTTTTCCTGGGCCTTCAGGATATGGAGGCGGCTTTTGAAACGGCAAACCAGATCGAAAACTATATTGCCGGAATGCAAATAGTGACTTTTGGGCGCGACGCTGACCCGCAGGCGCTGATTGCTCTGATGCGGGTAGGGATTCGCGAGTACCTCGCCTCGCCATTTCAGGTTGCGGATACTTTGGAAACGCTGGCGCGCGTCAAAGAAAACCTCGACCGGAACCCGCTGCGTCCCTTTGAATCCGAGTACATTTTCTCCTTTCTGCCGTCCAAGCCCGGCGTGGGAACGTCCACTACCGCAATGAATGCGGCCTGGGCCTGTTCCCGGCAGCCGGACACAAAGACGCTCCTGATGGACCTTGATCTCAACAGCGGCATGCAGAGATTTATGCTGAAGCTCGACAACGAATACTCCATCGTCGATGCTGCGGAAAATGCCTTTAAGCTGGACGAGACGCTTTGGCCCCAGTTGGTCACCACCATGGGCCAGATGGATGTCATCCATTCCGGCCGCCTCAATCCCGGCTACCGGATCGAGGGCGCGCAAATTCGCAACATGGTGGAGTTCGCCCGCCGCAACTACCGAACGGTTTGCGTCGATCTTTCCGGAAACATGGAAAAGTACTCCATTGAAATCATGCAGGAGTCCAAACGGGTCTTCCTGGTTACGACGCCGGAAATCTCTTCGCTGCATCTGGCGCGGGAGCGTTATCACTACCTCCGCCAACTCGATTTGGGCGACCGGATTCAATTGATTCTGAACCGCGCCCAAAAGCGTGCCCCCATTTCGGTTGGTCAGATCGAAGAGTTGCTCGGGCTACCCGTGCTTGCCAGCATTCCCAACGACTACCAGGGCGTGAACCGGGCCTTGACCGCCGGCAAGCCGGTCGAAACGAATTCAGAAATCGGCCGTGAATTCCAGTTGTTGGCCGCGGCGATGATGGAGCGGAAGGTTCCGAAGATTGCTCCCAAGGCGGGAAAGTCGATCAGCGACTATCTCTCCATCCTCCCCGGCAAGTCCATCCTGTTCGCCGACAAGAAATAAGCCTCGGAAATCGAAGCCGCCGGATGAAGGTATCGACTTCGTCCGGCGGCTTCGATTTTGTAGTCTTCCCGTCCAGACCACCGGCATTCTTTCGCTTTCGCAGGTGAGTCCCGCTGTGCCCGGACGAGCCGCGGGGAGCGCGGTTCAGTGGCTGGCCAGGGTCGGAATCGGTTCTGCCGGTGTACCCGGCGATGCTGGCTTTTCCCGGAACCGCGACGCCTGTTCGAGGTACATCTTGGCCCAGTCCTTCCGGCTCACCTGCACCATGCTTCGCGCCAAATCAGTAAGACGGCTCACCTTGGTCTGCGGCGTGAGCAGCGTGGACTCGCTGATTAGCCGCGTACTTTCTTGGAGATAGGCGTCCGAAAGCTCGCCGTTTTCGTCGGCGACGGCCATTGCGAGCGTAAGCAGCGCCGGCGCGGCATCGGGATGTTCATGCGGCATCAGCACGTCGCAAGCTTGGCGGGCCTCCTGAATCGCGGCTGCCAGTTCACCTTGCCGGAATAAAGCCCATGACCGCAGCGCCCGTCCGCGCGCCAAACCATTTTGCTGTGCCTCGTCCGTCTCGGTCGGTGTCTCTCCCAGCAGAGTACCTAGCACATGGAGTGCATCCAGCGGCCGGTCCTCGGCCAGCAATAGTTGAGCCCGCAGCGTTTGGATATCGGCGGCAAACCCAACATGAGCCTCGTGAATCGGTTGGAGCACCTTGGCGGCGTCGTCGAGTCTGTCGTTTTCGTAAAGCGTCTCCGCCCATGCCGTACGATACCCGGCGGCGACCGACGGCGCTGCCGACTTTTCCAACCCGGCTACCGCCGCGCTGAAGAGAGGTTGCGCGATCGCGTACTCCCCCCAGGCACTCATCCGGACTCCCGTATGCGCCAACTTCTCCATAGCCGCGGCCCTCTGTGCGTCGGGCAGCTCCTCGCCAATTTCAATGGCTGCCTGGATCAGGGAGCGCGCCGCATCGCGGCGGCTCAAGCGCAGTTCGCATTCCGCCTCAACCGTCAAGAGTTCCACGGCTTGGGAGGTCACCGAACGCCGTGCCGGGCATGCGGCTCGTAGTTCCTGCACCTTGGCGGCGGCCGTAAAGTAGTCGCCATCGGAGATCCACATCCGGGCGCAGGCCAGCCGTATCGGCACCCGTTCTTCCCAGTCCATCTTTTCTGCGTCCAGGACCGTTCCCAGTTCCAGAGCTCTATCCCTGGCATTTGCCGCCGTCGAGTATTGGCGTCGCATCGTCGCCACTTCATAGACACATGACCAGTAGCGGAACTGCACCTGGGTGGGAATCCCGGCGGAACCCTCGATCGTCTTTCCGGCCTCCTGCAACGCCTCGGCCGCTTCGTCCGCTCTGCCATGCAGCAGAGACGCTGTGGCAAACTCCACCCTTTGTGCGGCGACAGCCAGTCCGGATGGGTCGGCATTGCGCTCCAACTGTTCCAGTGCCTGCCGCCTGGTTTCGAAGAGCTCCGCGGGATCCATCAGTCCCGCCTGTCGCTCGGCGCGGTCGTTGAGCATGGCGGCCTCTAATCCAGCCAGAATCCCCCGGCCTCGCGAAGTCATCAGGGCCGTATGCACGAAAAGCGCGCCATCTGTCAGCCCTAGTGGCAGCAAATTGGCTAGAAAATCGGCGGTGCAGATCGCCGTTATATAACTGGCCCAGGTCCAATAGGAGGCATAGGCGCTGCCCGGTAGATTGAGCATCACCAAGAACGCAAATAATGCCAGGAGCAGGGAAGCCGCGGGTCCTGCCAGGATGACAAGCATCCAGTTGGTTCGCAAATCGTGGATAGTAGCCGGGACGGCCTGCAGATAGCCGCCGGCGGTGAGTAGCTTGCCCGCATCCAAACGGAAAGCCCAACTACCGCCAGGACGTTGCAGCAGTACCAGCGGACCCACCGCCACTTCTTGAAATCGGAACCCCATGCTCCAGGCTGCCGCCAGATGTCCAAGCTCATGGATCAACGTAAAAAGAACCTGTCCCAACAAGATCCATAACAAGCCCAGCCGTCCCGCTGCCTGGGCGGGAAGCCCCCGGGAAAGCGCGAAGTGACGTAGTTCGTGGGAAAGGTAGACCACAATTGCCATGCTGGCCACCAGAACCAGCAGGTGCGATGCTGGTTCCGGCCGTTCTGTTGCTACGGGCGGCGCTTCCTTTTCTTCGGCTTGTACCGCGCTGGGTTTTCGCAAAAATGCGAGCAATCCGGCGACGCCGAGGGGCGTAAAGATCGGGAAGAGAGCTAGGTTGAAGGACGTGGCGGCCAGTGCCGGCCAGCGGCCCCAGCTCTTATGTTTTTCCACTCCCCATCCGCCTGCCAGGCAGAGCGCGCCAAAGGCAATTGCCAGGCGTTGCAGAATCGCGAAAAATCCCGTTAATTCGCCGAGCTTGTCGGCCGGCAGTAGATCCGGATACTGGCCGAGCGCGGACTGGACCATCTCCTCGACGCCCGGGGCCAGCCCGGCGGAGAGAAACAGTCCTCCTTCGATCATCAACAGCGTGGCTACGATTCTACGAAGCATGCACTCTTCGGTTTATCGGCGTAGCCCGCTCGGAACTGTAGAAATAGATGGAAAAAGGCCACCGGTTTGTTGCCGGTGGCCTTTTTTTGAGTAAGTGTTTTCGGGATTAGTCGCCGAACGAACCCACTTCTTTGTTCTGCTCGGTCTTTTTCGGCACGGCCGGAGCAATGCCGCCAACGGAGCCGAGCGGCACGAAACCGCCTTCCGGCTGCGGTTCTTTCAGCACATGCTGCCGGTAGAGCTTCGCCATTTGCGCATTCTTGGCCTGGTCCTTCATCTTCTCGTCGCGAGCCTTGATCTTCTCTTCGCGCGCGTTTTTGGCCATGCCGTCCAGATCGTGCTGCCGTTCGCGATTCACATCTTCGTCATTCAAAAGCAGTTTGTGCAACTTGCTGTCGAGGTTGACGTTTTTGCCGCCGGCGAAAATTTCGTGCCGGCCGTGCTCGTCGTACCACTTGGTCAACGAAGCCGTCATGTGCATCTTTTCGATGATATTCCGCCAGCCCACGCCCGTGTTGTAGGCGCAGAAGCTGATTTCGCCCTGTTGCGTGGCATAGGGGATGATGCACTGTTCGGTACGGCGGAAGTCGTAGTTGAACAGATCCTGGAACCACATACCGGCGATGAACAGGAAGTTCCAGCGGTCGGCGCGGCGCTTTTCGATGTCAGCCATCGTACGGTCGCCGCTCACCTTGCCGTAGTTGCGGCCGGTGGCGCCGAAGCACTTATCGAACTTCTGGAGCAAGTCCATCAAGCGGAAGTTGGTCGGCGCTTCAAACGGCTTGTAGTTCCGGAGAAGCGCGAGCGCGACGCCGAGAATCGACAGCTTCTTTCCACGCGCGGCGTCGTTGACCCGGGCAATATCCTTGGCCAGACGATCCGCATTCAGGAACGCCGTCACCGGACGCGCTTCCTTGGTTTCCTTATCGATCATGAGCGCCATGCCGATACCGCAGTTCGGGTGGCAGCCGCAGGAGAGCTGGCCCCACTCGTGCTCGGGTCCGTGCACCAAGTCGGCCCAGTCGGAGAACGTGGACATAAAGGAGATCGGGAACCAGTCGCGCGTCGGAACGCCGAGGCCCACCTGATTCTTCACGTCGTGCGCCAGGTGGCTCAGCGTGTAACGCTGCGCGGCGCGCCGTTCCGGGGTCACTTCTTCGTCGCGGCCCGTAAACGAAACCGGCTGGAACGAAAGGAAGCTGATGATCTTCGGGTTGTCGAGGGCGAAGCGAACCACCGCGCCCACCTGCTCATTATTAATACCGTTGACGATCGTGATGACCGGAACGATATCCACGCCCGCATTGTGCAGGTTCGTGATCGCCTTCAACTTCACGTCGAACAGGTTGCCGACACGGCGGTGGCTGTTGGCTTCGTTGCCGATGCCGTCAAACTGGAGGTAGGCGTAACGCAGACCGGCTTCGGCCGCTTGCTTACAGAATTCGGGACTCTTGGCGAACTCAATGCCGTTCGTAGCGGCCTGCACCGAGTTGTAGCCGACTTTGCGCGAATAACGGACGGCGTCCAGGAAGTACGGCGACAGCGTCGGCTCTCCGCCCGAGAACTGCACCGACATCTGGCGGCGCGGTTTGATCGAGATGGCGTTGTCGAGCATCGTCTTGATGTCTTCCCAGCTCAATTCGTGGACGAAACCAACCTGGTTGGCGTCCATGAAGCAGGGGTCGCACATCATGTTGCAACGGTTGGTCAAGTCGATGGTCAGGACCGAACCGCGGCCGTGCGTAATCGTCGAGGAACCGTGGTTGTGCAGCTTTTCGTCGTTGTGGGCGCGGATGTCGCGGCCCGGGAAAACGTCTTCCAAGTGCTTGCTGAACGCCGGGTCGATCGACATCAAGTCTTCAAACTTGCCGTGGATCGAGCATTCCTTTTCCATGACGATCTTGCCGTCTTTTTCAATGATGCGGGCCTTGATTTCGCCGCGCTTCTCATTCAAAAGGACTTCCACCGGCACATCGCCGTTCAAAACCTTGTTCCGGAGCTCCGGAATGCACTTCGGACACAGCGAGTCCGTCTCGCGAGGCCAGCCAAGCGTCGGCCGTTGCTTCTCATAGCTCTTAAGCAGAGGCTTCTCGGACCATTTCGGGGTGAACGAAGGGTTCTGGCTGATTTGATTCAACCGGTCAAAAACCTGCCACGCAACGTTCGCCGTTACCGTAACGGCCTTTTCCACATACTTAATAGGCTTGTGCATATGCTCCCTGAATCGAAGAGTTTGGAGTCTCAACGTAGTCGCGGAGACTACGATACCTACAGTCTATGCGGAGAACTCCGAAGCCCCAAGTACTGGTCATTGAACGGGGATATTCGGGGTCGAATGGGGATTTAGAGAGTTGAACGGAAAGAGGGGTCGCCGCTCATCCCTAGCCGAATGAAGGACTTAGTAAAATCTTCGTCCTGCGGACGCCACTATCCATGTCTGCAAATACGCCGGTAATCCCGCCAGAAATATCACTAGTACCTCCGTCCAGGCCGGTACGGCCCGCCGCCGCCCCTCCCCCAACAGCCACCAGTAAAACGGAAGGTAGAACACCGTGCCTGTCACCAGACCGGGTGAGAAACTCCGCGTCGCCGCACTAGTCGCAATGTGAAAAATCGCATTCGCGAAAAAGAAGTGCGTCGCCCAGCTCAGTAGAATCACCAAACTCCACCGCCCCGGTATCCACGCCGCCCCCGCCGCCAAGACCGCCGCCGCGGCCAGCGGCGTAATTTGCGCCTCTAAGAACCCGGACTCCGGAATCGGCGGCCACGCCACCCCGTTGAACCAACGCACATACCCCGGCGCCTCCTCGGCCACATGCGCCGCAAACACCAGCGGTGCCAAGAGAACCCAATACCGGTTCTGCCCGTTCATTGCCCCCAATCGTACCCCAATCCATAAAACGATACAGTCGATCAACATACACCCCTGTTGGCCAGGGTGATCGTTTTGATACGATTCCACCACACGAACGTTATGTCTCGTCTTTTAACACTCTTTCTCACCCTTGCCGCCGTGTACGCTCAAGGCACGAACGGCACCATTGCAGGCCAAATTACCGATCCCGCCGGAGCTGCCGTCCCCAACGCCAAAGTGCTGCTGCAAAACGAAGCCGCCGGCGTCAACCGCGAATCGATCGCCAACGCCAACGGCCAATACGTCGCCTATGCGCTTCCCCCCGGTCAATATAAGGTGACCGTCGAACACCCCGGCTTCCAGAAATTGGTCCGTACCTCCATCGTCCTCACCGCGGCCGACGCCATCACCGTCGACCTCCATCTCACCGTCGGCGATGTCCAGCAAACCGTCGAAGTAAAAGAATCCGCACCGCTTCTCCAGTCCCAGACCGCCATGGTCTCCTCCCTCGTCACCAACGATCAGATGATTGAAATGCCGCTGAAAAGCCGCACCTTCACCTCGCTCGTCCTGCTCGGTCCCGGAGCTTACGCCGGTTCGGCCAACAATCTCACCTCTTCCCCCTACGCCATGCGCGGCGACGTAAACATCTCCGTGAACGGCTCCAGTCCTCAAAACAACTCCTATTTCATTGACGGTATGGTCAATCGCAACCTCTGGCTCAGCACCCTCATCATGGTGCCTACAGTCGATTCCATCCAGGAAATGCGCGTCCTAACCTCGAACTACTCGGCTGAATACGGAATCGCCGCCGGAGCTATCACCATCGTGCAGACGCGTTCCGGTTCCAACCGCTTCCGCGCCAGCGCCTACGAGTTCCTCCGCAATTCGGCCCTGGACGCCAACACCTTCTTCAACAACCGGCTCGGCGTCGAAAAACCGGCCTTCCGCCGCAATGAGTTCGGCGGCACATTCGGCGGCCCCATCCGCAAGGACCGGACGTTTTTCTTCGCCGACTACCAGGGCATCCGAGTCGCTCAACCCCGCACCACCATCTCCAGCATCGCCACACTCGCGCAGCGCGATATGGTCGCCACCGGCAACTTCGCCGCGCTCGGCACGCAGGTATTTGACCCTTACAGTGTCACCAACGGAGCCCGCGCCCCGTTTCCCGGCAACCAGATTCCCCGCACGCGCCTCGATCCGGCCTCGGTCAAGCTCTTCTCGCTCCTCCCGGACCCCACCACCCCCGCGGCCAACCGGAACTTCGCCTTCAACCCCACCCAACGCCAGTCGACGGACCAGTTCGACGTCCGCCTCGATCAGAACGTCGGCGCCGCCGATCGCCTCTTCTTTAAGTACTCCTGGGACAACACCAGCCTCGTTACCCCCGGCTTCATCCCCGTCCGCCCCGGAGCCTCCGTCGATCAAAACCCGTACCTCGCCGCCGATGGCACCAACCCGGCCACGGACACCCCCCTCCGGAACCAGTCCGCGACATTCAACTACGTCAAAGTCTTCACGCCGTCCCTCATCAATGAAACCCGCCTCGGCGTCGTCCGTTGGAATCAGAACATCGAACCGCTCGGCAACCCTTTCAATACCGCCGCCTCCATCGGAATCCCCGGCGTCAACGTGAACGACAAATCCGGCGGGCTGCCCTCTATTTCTATTACCGGTTTCTCCGGCCTGGGTGACAACTCCACCTATCCCGAAGTCAGCCGCACCACCTCCTTCCAATACGAAAACGTCACCACTTGGACCCGCGGGGCCCATACGCTCAAAGCCGGCGGCGTTTACGTCCGCCACCGGTTCAACGGCTTCTCGGCCTTCCCCACGCGCGGCGATTTCGCCTTCAACGGCCAATTCACGCGCCAGATCGGCTCCACCACTTCGGCCACCGCGCTCTCGGACTTCGCCCTCGGTTCCACCAGCGGCATCAACCGCAACATCCTGGTCGGCACGTTCGGTATGCGCTTCTGGAACATGGGAGCGTTTGTCGATGACACGTGGCGCGTCAACAGCCGCCTCACCGTCAACGCCGGCGTCCGCTATGACATCCAGGCCCCGCCCTACGAAGTCTATAACCGCTGGTCGAACTTCAATCTCGATACCGCGAAGCTCGAACTCGCCTCCGGCAGCGGCGCGCAACGCCGTCTCCGCAACCTCGATCTCAACAACTTCGCCCCACGCCTCGGCCTCACTTATATGCTCACCAAGGACCGCAAAACGGTTCTCCGCAGCGGTTTCGGCATGAGCTACGTCGAAGCAGGGCAGGGAGGCGGCCAGCTTTATAAAAACCTGCCGTTCTTCTTCTCCCAGGTTATTGCCACGGACCAGAACTCCGCACCGCCCCGCCGCCTTTCCGACGGTATTCCCGCCGCTGTCCCGCTGGATCCCACAGACACCGTGCAACTCTCCTCCGGCAGCCCCACCGTCTGGGACTACAACCTGCAATCGACCAAGGTCATGCAGTGGAGCTTCGGCCTCCAGCGCGAGATTCTTCCGCAAACCCTCCTCGACGTCTCCTATGTAGGCACCCGCACCATTGGCCTCGTTTCCAACATCAATATCAACCAGTCCGTTCCCGGACCCGGCGCGCAAAATCCCCGCCGCCCGTTCTACAACATCAATCCCAATATCGTGAACCTCACCTACCGCACCAACTACGGCGCCGCGAAGTATCAGTCGCTGCAAACGCGCCTGGAAAAGCGGTACAGCAAAGGGTTCACTGCCTCCCTCGCCTACACCTATTCGAAGTACATGGCCAACGGCACCAATATCAACGGCGGCGGCAACGGCGCTCCGCAGGACTTCCGCTGCACCCGTTGCGAATGGGGCCCCATGCCCGAAGACAAGAATCACATCGTGGTCATCAACCACAACTGGGAACTCCCCTTTGGCAAGGGCCGCCACTTCGTAACCAGTGGCCCGCTCAGCCACATCATCGGCAACTGGAACATCACCGGCATCTGGACCTTCACCACTGGTGAAAAGTTCACCGCCACCACCGCGGCAGCCGTTTCCAATTCTGCCGGCGGCGGCGGCGACCGGCCCAATCGCATCGCCAACGGCAACCTGCCCGCCTCCGAACGCAGCATCGACCGTTGGTTTGATCTGGCCGCCTTCGCCAGCCCGGCCCAATTTACCTTCGGCAACTCCGGCCGCGGCATCCTCGTCGGCCCCGGCAGTATCAATACTGACTTCGGTCTCCAGCGCGAATTCCCCTTTGGCGAATCGCGCCGTGTCCAATTCCGGTGGGAAATGTTCAACGCCTTTAACCGCGCCAACTTCTCCACTCCCAACTCCGCCATCGGCAACGCGCTCGCCGGCGTCATCTCCTCCACCGCTCCGGCGCGCGTCATGCAGCTTGGCTTAAAACTTTATTTCTGATATTGTTGCCCCTTCGGGAGGAGTATGATCCCTCCAGGAGGAACACGATGTTAGTTAAGGTCGGAATCGTCATCGTAGGTGTCCTGGCCTGTTTGGCTGGTTTCATCGCCATGCAGCCGGACACCTATCGAGTCTCCCGGACAGCGGAGATCGCCGCCCCTCCGGATGCGGTCTTCGCTCTCATCAACGACTTTCATAACTGGGAAAACTGGTCTCCCTGGGCCAAGTTAGACCCCAATATGAAAACAACCTATTCGGGCCCATCCTCCGGCGCCGGGGCTTCTTACCATTGGGTGGGCGACGACAAAGTCGGCGAAGGCCGTATGACCATCGCCTCCAGTCAACCTGCCTCTCATATCCGCATCAAGCTGGAATTCATCAAGCCATTCGCTTCCAATGCCTTAACCGATTTCACCGTTACACCCTCCGGGCCCGGTTCCAAGGTGGAATGGACCATGACCGGCGAGAGCAACTTCCTCTCCAAAGGCTTCGGTCTCGTCATGGGCGGCATGGATAAAGCGATTGGGCCAGATTTTGAAAAGGGCCTGGTCCAGATGAAAGCGGTCGCCGAAAAGAAGTAACTGCGGCCTAGCTGTGTGGTACGCGCAGCCACTTATTGAAATACGCAATCGTCTCCGCCCAGGCGGCACAAGCCGCGCCGGCGTCGTAGTTGGCGCCCGTGTCGTTATGGAAGGCGTGGCCCACCCCTTCGTACACCCGGAACCCAAAAACCTTCTGCCGGGCTAACAGCTCCGTCATTACAGGAGCCACCCGTCCCGTCAATGCCCGGTCTCGTTCGGCATAGATCATCAACACCGGTGTGGCGATCTTCTGCACGTCTTCCACCGCCGGCACCGGTGAGCCGTAAAACGGCACCGCCGCTGCCAACTCCGGCAGGTTCACCACCAGGTCCCACACATTGCCGCCGCCCGCGCAGAAACCCACCGCGCCAATCCGGTCATGGTGCACAAAGGGAGTGAATTTCAGGTAGTCCAAAGCGCCGATCAGGTCCAGCCGCCGCTCATAGGGGACCGTCCGTCCATAGGCGGCGGTCTGCTGCTGCGCCTCGGGGAACTGGCCCACGCCGCCCTGCCGGGATAGCAAGTCGGGCGCAATGGCGGCAAATCCGGCTCGCGCCACGCGCCGGCAGACGTCTTTGATATGTTCTACCAATCCCCGGTTTTCATGGATGACAATCACCCCGGGAATCTTCCCGTTCACATCCCGCGGGTAGGCGAAATGGGCGGAAATCTGCGCCCCTTCCGCGGCGTAAACGACATCTTTCGCCACAATATCCGGCGCATCCAACGGTACCTTCACATCGGCCGGGCAGGCGCTCGGCGTCTGCGCCAGCAACTCCGAATACCCGCCCAACGCCGTCGCCGCGGCCGCCCCACTGCCAAACAGCCGCGTAACCCGCGCCCATAGCTCCCGTCTGTCAAAGGCGCCGTCCACGTATAAGTGGACTAACTCATGTACCGGATCCTGTTCGTCGTCGTTATACATGCGCTCTACTCTAACCGCATTTCTTTTGCAATACCACCCTCCAATTTGTGAATTCCTCCCCATAATAGGAAAATGCGTCTCCTCGCCGCCCTCGTCCTGCTGCCTGCTCTCTCCGCACAAATCAAAATCACCTGGGGCTTCGAGGGCGGCAATCTGGGCCGCGTCGAAACGGTCAGCGCCAGCCACGCGCGTGCCCACTTGGCGGGAGAAACGGATCAGGATGGCCGCAACCGGCAAGCCAACTGGTACTACTTTCAGGTGGACGCTCCGCCCAACCAGCCCCTGCTCATTGATCTGGTCAGCCTCCCCGGCGAATACAATTACAAACCCAACCGCGGAGCAGTCACCGCCGATACGCCTCCCGTCCTCAGCTTCGACAATCGTACGTGGACGCACGTCGAATCTTTTGATTACGATCCCGCCGAGCCCCGCATGCGTCTTCGAATTACCCCCAAAACCGGCCGATTTTGGATCGCCCACACGCCGCCCTATACCAACGCCCATCTGGCCTCCCTCCGCCAATGGGCCGGCTCCCGCCTCCAGGAAGAAACCATCGGAAAAACGGTGGATGGCCGCCCCCTCGTCCTCTGGACGATCGGAAACGGTCCCCAAACCGTCTGGCTCTTCTTCCGCCAGCACAGTTGGGAATCCGGTAGCTCCTGGGTCGGCGAAGGCCTCGTCCGGCATCTCCTGTCTGGGGACGGCGCCGCTCTCCGCAAGCAACTGACCTGGAAAATCTATCCCCTCTGTGATCCCGACGGCGTCGCCCGCGGCGGCGTCCGCTTCAATAAGTTCGGCTTCGATCTCAATCGAAATTGGGACGTCAACGGTGTCGAAAAGATGCCCGAAATCACCGCCCAACGAGCCGCGATTCGCCGTTGGCTGGACGCCGGCCACTCCGTCGATTTTCTACTCAGCCTCCACAACACCGAAACCGCCGAGTATCTCGAAGGCCCGCCCGAAAAAGGGGGAAAATTCGCGCCCCTGGCCGAAAAAGCCTTTGGTCTCCTCGAAACTGAAACCTCGTTCGCCCCCACGCGCAAGCTCTTCTACGCCGAAACCACCACTACCGCCAACATGCCCGGCCGCATGAACGTCAGCCAGGGCCTCTACCGCGACTTCGGCCTGCCTGCCTTTATCATGGAGCAACGCGTCTCCCTCCAACCCAAATATGGACGCAAGCCGCTCATCGCCGACCGGCTCCGCTTCGGCCGCGAACTTGCCGTAACAATCGGCCGCACCCTCGCCCCCTAGTTCCCAAGCTACACTTCCATCTATATGCGCCCCTACGTTCTGCTGCTCACTCCTCTTCTGCTTGCCGCCGCAGACCCTGCCGCCTGGACGAAATGGCGCGGTCCCAACGAAACCGGCGTCGCCCACGGCACTGCGCCCACCCACTGGTCCAATACGAAAAATGTAGCCTGGAAGGCCCAGATTCCGGGCCGTGGACACAGCTCTCCCGTCTTATGGGGCGATCTGCTCTTCCTCACCACTGCCGTTCCCACGGCGCCCATGCCCGGCGAATCCGGCTCCGATAGCGGCGGAGGCCGCGGAGCGGGCGGCGGTTTCGCCTCCGGCATCCCGCACCGTTTCGTCGTTATGGCGTTGGACCGGAAAACCGGCAAACCTGTCTGGGAAAAGACCCTCCTCACCGCCACGCCCCACGAAGGCTACCACTTCCGTTACGGTAGCTTCGCCTCCAATTCCCCGGTTACCGACGGCAAACTCGTCTACGCCTTCTTCGGCTCCCGGGGCATCTACGCGCTGGACCTCAAGGGCAACCTCGTTTGGAAGAAGACGTTCGGCAGTATGCGGATGCGCCTCGGCTTCGGGGAAGGTGTTCCCACGGTTCTCGATGGCGACCGGCTCTTGCTGAATTTCGATCAGGAAGACGGCTCCTACCTCCTGGCCCTCGACAAAACCACCGGCAAGGAAATATGGAAGGTGGAACGGGAAGAGCCCAGTTCCTGGTCCCCGCCCGCTGTCACCGAAGTCGCCGGCAAAAAGCAGATCATCATCGCCGCCAGCAATAAGGTGCGCGCCTACGACTATGAAACCGGCAAGGTCATCTGGCAATGCGGCGGCCTCGGGACCAATGTCATCCCCGCGCCGGTCATTTATAACGACACCGTCATCGTCATGAGCGGCCACCGCGACCCCAACCGCATGGCCATCAAGCTCGGCCGCACCGGTGATCTTACCGGAACCGATGCCATTGTCTGGCAAAACACCAAAGGAAACTCCTATACGGCCTCCCCCGTCCTGCACGACGGAGCATTCTACTTCGTGACCGACAACGGCATTCTCTCCTCGCTGGACGCCGCAACCGGAGAACTCCACTACCAGGTCCGCCTACCGGGTACCTATTCGTTGAAAGCCTCGCCAGTCGCCGCCAACGGCAACCTCTATATCTCTACCGAACAGGGCGATGTGGTCGTGGTCAAGATGGGCAAGACCTTTGAAGTTGTGGCTACCAACAAAATGGACGATGAGTTTTTCATCGCCACTCCCGCCATCGCCGGAGGCGAACTCTTCCTCCGGGGCCGCAACACGCTCTACTGCATCAGGTAAGCCGTCGCACGGCCAGCCGAACGACGAACCCGGTGAAGAGCCCAACAGCGGCGGCTGGCAAACCAAGTAACAGCGAAACCGCAATTCCGTCCTGCCAACTCGGCTGGGTCAGTACATAGGGGCACAATATGCAAAACGGCGCCGGCCAATAGCGCGCCAGCGAAGAATAACCGGCTATGAGCGCACAAACCAAATACCCGGCGTTTAGGACGTCCCCATTTCTTTCATACGCCGCCGCATCCTGTTCCCATGCCGCTCCGCCCTCGCATCCCACACAATCCCAAACGGGAAAGCCCAGCAAGCCCGCATAGGACAGCAGAAAGACCCACAACAGGGGGCTTCGCAGAACGGTCCGGACGCCAATCACTCGGGCGCCTAGAACGCCCGCACGGGCAATGCGTACGGCGTCACGGCCACGCCTTCCACCGTTATGTGCAACGTCTGGGTTCCCTGTGGCACCAACGATTGCAACGTAAATTGCAACTGCATTACCGATCCGCCGGGATTCACCGTCAACAACCGGTGTTCCAGCCCTCCGATCGTTAATGTCACCTTCGGCTGCGAACCGGTGGGAGCCAGATTCTCGGGCAAGCCCACAATCTGAACATTGGTTAATTCGCCGTAGTGCGCCGGCCGGTCCGCTGTAACCGCGTTTCCGAACCCCACCGTTACGCTTGCCACCGTTGCCTGCGGCCGTGCAATTGTCACCGCGAGCGGTAGCGCAGAATCCGCGCCGGCGATCAGCCGCAACACAGCCACTCCGGCAGGCAGGTCCGTCGGAAGCGCGATCGTTACGTTGGATCCATCCACGCCCATCACCTGCATCGGCCGGTCATTCAGTGAAACCTGTATCGCGGCGGACTGTCCGAAGCTCAATCCATTCACATGTATTGTCGCGTTGCTCCCGGCCACGAGATTGCCAGGCATATCGAACCAGGGCGCCTTGCTCCCGTTTACCTGTAACGCGCCGTTTAGCGTGGTCAAACGTACGCCGTTCAGTACGGTCATGTTGTACGACGCCAGAGCCGCGTTAGGCGCAACACGTACGTTGACGTACATCCGGTTCGGGGAAGGGAACCAGACCTTCCGTACATCGATATCCGGCGTGCCGAAACCTACCGAAGTGGCGCCTTCCGCAAAATTTGTGCCCGAAACTTCGATCAACGATTCCGTACCCGCCGGAACGGAGCTGGTCGACAGGCCAATGCCGGTCCCCGCCGGCGCAAAATCGCCGCTGCCGCCGGGGATCTGCACAGTCACCGGCGTCTGCAGGAATAGGCTGCTCTGTCCATCGGATCCGAACGCCGTTGCGTGCAACGTTGTGCCGGGAGCGGCGGCGGGAGGCGTCACCACCAGCCGTCCTCCAATTTCATCGTAGGACTTCACTGTCGCAAACGCCCCGTCGAATTCCACCCGTGTCGATCCATTGAATCCGGACCCGGATACAATCGCGTCCCCATCGTCAGTCCGGATCACCGAATCGATCTGCGGGGCGGTTCGCTCGACGATCCGTAAGGCGTACGGCAACACATAGACGTCGTTGTTCCGCGTAAAGAGCAAATGAACCGGGCCCTCGGCGGCGAACTGCCCGAACTGAAAATCGGACTGCAAGTAGTATTCCGGCAGCGGAGAGTAGGGCCGGATTCCTCCGGCTGGCACGGTCACGGTACCGCTGATGGTGCTAATCTGCAGACCGGGCGCAGGCTGCGAATTCTGGACAATGCCTTGACCGGCCATAACCACTAGGTTTCGGCCGCCGGCCAGGTAAATGTGGGCCGGTTTCACCGCTCGTTGGCCGGGATAGCTATAGGTGGTGATCGAGTGGATCGATGTGGGGGTTGTTCGCCGCGTCACCGGGAAATCGATGCCATCCCGCACCTCGTTTGCCGTCACCTCTACCGTCGTAAACGGCGTGCGGCTTGCCGGGAAAAATACGGTGTCGAACTGTTGGCCGCCGGCGAGCGTTCGATTGTTTGCATCCACAGGCAACACCACGTTGCCGGGTGTCGCTTCGCCCTGCATGGCCGGAGGCAGCGGATGTGCGTAGATAAAGTACTGTCCTGGCAGCAATCCGTCAATCCGGTAGGTCCCGTCCGGATGCGTCAAGGTGCTGACCGCGGCTCCGCCCGGCGTAATGGCCACTACGCTCGCCAGCCCAATACCTTCGTCGCTGCCCGATACCGCTACCCGTCCCGTAATCGAACCCAGGCCTTCCCGGAACGATTTCGAGGGGTAGAGCAGGGAAAGGCCAATCACGTCGTCCGGCAGAATCGGACGAATCTTGGTTGTGGCCCGCGTAATTTCGGTTGCCATGGCGCCGGATACGAACGAGTGCTGCAAACCCAGCGCGTGCCCGAGTTCGTGAACCGCCGTCAGAAAATACTGCTCGCTCCATGTCGGCCGGCTCGCAATGTCTTTAGAAAGCACCACCACGGAACGTTGGATAGGAACAAGCGTGCCCGAGCCGTTGCTCACTATGTCCCGCCGCACCGTCGGCCCGCCATAGCCGTTCACGCCGGGCGGCAGGTCTTCAAACACGATATCGATTGAAGGTGTTGCCGCCCCCTGCGAAGAACCTAGAGGAGCCACCCCGCCAAACCGCAGCCGCAGGTCCGACGTCTCCACATCGTTCCATACCTTGGCAGCGGCCCGGATCTGGCTGACCACGAAAGGGAAACCATCGGTAGCCGAGTAGTTGGTCGGCCCGGCATCGGAAATCTGGTAGGTGACAGTGTTATTGGGTAGGGCCGTAAGGTCGAACTTTTCCTGAATCGCCTGGAACGGGCCAATGCCGTTGGCGTAGTGAACGAAGTGATAGTATCCGAACGCTGCCGAACTCAAAAATCCGGCCAATGCGGCAATGCGCGTCAGGCGGATCCTCACTTTGCCGCTCCCCGTCCTACGCGAGTCGAAAATTCATCGGCGGTCAAGCGCATCCCGCTATCGCCGGCCGGCCGGCCAGTCCGGCCGTCTACCAGTCCCTCGGTGATCGCGCCCCGGCTGTATACTGTCTGTCCCGAGGCGTTTTTGGAAACCTGAAAAATCCCCTGTGATAGTCCGATGACATGCGTCAGGCCAGTCTTCGAAGTCCACAGAAACAACACCACTTCCGTATTGGCAGCAAATGTCGGCACGCCGGAGAAGGTTTGCTGGCTCCGCCCTATCGTACCGCCCGGCAGAACGACGTCAATCGCCGTCGCGGATGGCCCCTTGTATTGCTCGGTGACCTGTACCGTGTAATGCGAGTAGTAAATCGCCCCATGTTGTCGAACGTTCGACAGTGTCACCCGGCCGCGGACAATCTGCGTGGACTTCGCCGTCATCTCCTCGAAGGTCAGCTTCT
>DASTML010000151.1:0-9425 GCA_035714175.1 Bryobacteraceae bacterium
TCATCAAGTTCGACCCCTTGTCGAATCCGGAAATGGCGACAGCGGCCGATTCCATCTCTTCCCGATTGTTCTATGCGGCCGGCTATCATGTGCCGGAGAACTATATCGTCTACTTCAAGCCGGAGCAGTTGGAATTGGGCCCGGACGTCCAATTGGCCGATGCGACGGGCAAGAAGCGGAAGATGACCAACCGGGACATCTACGAGATTCTGGTGAAGGTGCCCAAAGACAAACAGGGCCGGTACCGCGCCACGGCCAGCCGGGGGATTGACGGAAAGCCCATCGGTCCTCCGCGGTACTACGGTACGCGCCGCGATGATCCCAACGACACGGTACCCCATGAACACCGCCGTGACCAGCGCGGGCTGCATGTTTTCGCGGCATGGCTAGACCACGACGATTCACGGTCCATCAATAATTTTGACGCGCTGGTGAAAGCGGACGGCCGGCAGTTCATCCGGCATTATCTGCTCGACTTCGGTTCCACGCTCGGCAGCGCGAGCGACAAGCCCAACAGCCCTCGTTCCGGAGCCTACTTCTTTAGCTGGAAGAGCGCCGGCAAACAATTGGCAACGCTCGGTCTGGCGCCGCCCTATTGGGCCTTTGCGAAATATAAACATTTCGACTCCATCGGACTCTTTGAGGGCGATGTGTTCGATCCGGAGCGATGGGTGGCGGAGTATCCGAATCCGGCATTCTTAAATCGCTTGCCGGATGACGAATTCTGGGCGGCCAAACAGGTGATGGCGTTCACGGATGATGATATTCGCGCAATCGTGTCGACGGGCGAGCTGTCCGATCCGGAGGCGGCCGAGTATTTGACGCAATGTCTCATCAAGCGCCGGGACAAGATAGGCAAGGCCTATTACGCGAAGGTATTGCCATTTGACCGGTTCCGCGTCGATGCCAACGGTACTTTGGCGTGGGATGACCTGAGCGGCCAGGTACCGGATGGAAAAGCGACCGCTTGGGCGACGGAGAACGGAGTATCGGTCGCGACGGTATCCGCGGCCTCGCGCCCGAAGCAGACGATTCGCGTTTACCTCCGTTCCGGTACAATCGTAGGCCTCGAACGCGCTTGGTAACGCATGGCTAAACAACGTCCCGACTATCAGAGCATCCCGGAACTCCGCAGCCAAGTTTCGTTTCCTTCCTTTGTCGTGGAGGGCGAGGCACCTCGCGGACCGCTGGAGAAGTTCCTCTCTCTCTTTGCGGATGTACGGGCCGGAGAGGGTGTGGGCGCGCTATTGCTGACTGCCAACGTATTGTTGTTGCTGAGCGCCTACTATTTGCTGAAAACGGCGCGGGAACCGCTGATTCTCACCGAAGGCGGCGCATCGGTGAAGTCGTATTCGTCCGCGGGACAAGCTGTTTTGCTGATGATTCTGGTGCCCTTGTACGGGCTGGTGGGCGCGCGCGTGAACCGGTTAAAACTGGTGGTGGGTTTGACGCTCTTCTTTGCCAGCCACTTGGTGCTCTTCCAATTCCTCGGCCTGGCGGGTGTGCCGATCGGCGTCGCATTTTATATCTGGGCCGGCATTTTCAATGTTTTTGTGATCAGCCAGTTCTGGGCGTTTGCGAACGACATTTATACGGAAGCGCAGGGAAAAAGGCTGTTCCCCATGATCGGCGTCGGTGCGTCGTTGGGAGCGGTGGTGGGCGCGCAGGCGGCATCGTGGCTTTTCAAAACCTATGCGCTCACGCCCTTCGCATTGATGAACATGGCGGCGGCCATTTTGGCAGTGAGCGCGGCGTTGACCTGGGCGGCGAACCGCGTGGAGACGCGGCGGCCGGAACAGGCGATGAACAAGCACGCCAACGATACATTGGAAGGCGAAAACGGATTCAAACTGGTGTTTCAGAGCCGCTATCTACGGCTGATTGCGGCGCTCATCGTGCTCCTGAATGTCGTTAACACCACAGGCGAATTTTTGTTGAGCTCCGTGGTGGAACAGGAGGCGGCTCGTCTACACGCCGGCGACAAAGCTGCCATGCGGACGTTTATTGGCGGGTTTTATGGCGACTACTTCACCTGGGTGAATGTGTTGGGGCTGGCGCTCCAGACTTTTGCGGTGTCCCGTATTTTCAATTTCATCGGTGTACGCGGCGCGATGTTTATTTTGCCGAGTCTTGCGTTGACCAGTTACTCCGTGATGGCCGTGGCGCCGGCGTTGGCCATCGTACGAGGAGCGAAAACGCTGGAAAACGCTACCGACTACTCCCTGCAGAACACAGTGCGGCAAGCGCTTTTCCTGCCGACAAGCCGCGCCGAAAAATACAAGGCCAAAGCTGCTATAGATACGTTCTTCATGCGGTTTGGCGACGTGCTGCAAGCCGCGATGGTACGGATCGGGCACGAGGTTTCGGTGGGGTTTGCCGGATTTGCCTGGTTGAACGTCGGGTTGACGCTGGTCTGGCTGTGGGTCGCTTCTCTGCTGAGCCGGGAGCACCGGAAGATGGGCTTTTAGCCGTTCGGCGGATTCTGCGCCTTCCTGCGCAACTGGGCGAGCATGGCGGCGTTGGTTTCCAGCAGCGATTCCAGCACGCGCTGCGGATCGGCCACCTGGGCAGTGGGCGGCGACTCCTCAATCACCTCCCACAAACGGCGGCGGATGTCTTCGGGAAGCGTGGTTTCCAGATATTCCAACGCCAGCCCGCGAAACATGCGGTCGTCCTGGTGCAGCGCACGGAAGGCGGCCATCAACGGTTCCCGCGGAAGCACGACGGCAAAAAGCGAGAACACGTGTTCCAGGCTCCGGTCGGCGCGGTCGCGGAGAACATCATCCAGAAAATCGTAGCTGTCGGTGCTCGCTTCTTTGCTATCCAGACGGCGGCGGGAACTCCAGATTGACTGGCCAACCGCCAGTTCCCTTCCCGCGGCGGCCATGACGGCCGGTTCCAAGAAATCCAGTTCCCGATGCCGGCGCTTGAGAAACTCCAGCGCGCGACCACACTGATAACGAATCTCGAAACGCGGGTCTTCGAGGGAGCGGACGAGGCCGTCGATGCTTCGCTGTTCCGGGACGCGGGCCAGCAGGCGAGGAAGACGGCGACGAATCCCAAAGTCGAGATCCTGGTCAGTGAGGGCGTCAATAATCTGGCCCAGAATAAGGCGGTTGCCGCGCTCGAGATATTCGCGAGCGGGGATGCTCACCTCATCCCAGGCGAGCAACCGAATGACTTGCGGTACCACCAACGGATCCCAGGGTGCGTCCTCCCGAAGAACGCGCTGCACGCGTGGCGCATTGCGGCTGCGGAGTTCCACAAGCCGTTCTGTTGTGGCGTCGAGTTCCAGTTCACGGGCAGGCGCCTCCCGCGGTTCCGCCTCTTTCGCTTTCTGTACCGGCGGGCGGAGGGCCGCCAGGGAGGGCATGCCGTCAAAGTAGGTGTTGGTGAGGGAATCGTCAGCGCCGTCTTCTTCGTCATCCTCCCGCGCGCGATCCACAAGGCCGCGCTCCAGAACGCCGCGGTAGGACGCCTCCAGGCGAAAGGCCAGGGTCGCACTGATGGCAGTCAGCACCATGGCAAGACCGAGAATCTCGGGACGCGCCAGGGCCGGCCCGAGCCACATCAATAGCTGCACGGCGCCAGCGCCCACTGCGTCGCCCATGCGGTCAAAACCAACATCGACAATGGTCTTTACCGCCCGCTTGTCCGAGGGCGGCACGGGCGTGTAGAGGAACTCGTAGCCTGTGCGGAATAGAGAGCCGCGCAGGATGACTTCCAACGCCCGGACCACGATGACGAGAGGGTACACGGGAATCAACAGCGCCACGGTGGACCCCAGGCCGACCGCTACCGGCAGGCTGGCGACCGAGCGCGCAATGCCGAGGCGCTCTACGGCTGAACGGGATACCAGGGTCTGCACCAGGAACGTGAGGATCTGGCACGCGGTGTAGTAATAGGCGAAGTAACGCACAAGCATGGGCCCTTTGCCGATGGAAAGGGTCGCCCCGAGCTTGAAGAGGTAATCGAGTAATGCTGCCGTACAGGTTCCTAGAAAAACCAGCGCGGCCAATTGCCACAGCAACGGTGTTTGCCGGAAGGCTTGGCGGGCCGTAACGGTGTGTGCCGGCCTGTGTGATTTCCGTCCGGCGGGACGCAGTTGCCACGCAATAACGGCGCAAACGAAATGCAGCAGGGCGAGCATGGGCAACAGGTAGTCACTGCTCGCCCAGGCAACGACTCGCTCCGCCGCAATGCCGCCGGCAATGCCGCCTGCGGTACCGACGCCGGCAATGCGTCCAAAGCGCTTTTTGGCTTCCCGGAGATCGAAGACCTCGCTAAGGAGCAACCAGAACCCGGAGAGCAGAATGGCTCCCAGTCCTACGACGTGCAAATAAATAAACGCAACGGTGGCGCGCGGCGCGGCGCCGATGGTAAACCACTCACCGGCGTGCAAAATGGCGCTGAGGAAGAACGCCGCGGGCACCAGTCGGGCGGTACCGAACCGCTCCGTGAGCCGGGAGAAGCCGATGGCGAGCGCGAAGCTGACAATGGCGGCGGCCACCACCATCTTCGGGAGGTCGAGAGGTTCAAACTGCTGAAGGAAGAAGCCGTCGCGGGCGGCCTTGGAGGCGACCTGGTGCGCCAGCATGCTCCCCGTGCCGGCCATAGCCAGCAGCATGGGAGTGCGGAGTTCCGCCTCGGACGGGCCGCCAGGCACTTATGCTTGCGCCCTCTCCAACCGCGTCTCTTCTTCGGGTTCGTCTTCCAGTTCCGCGTGTTCAGCTCCAGGGTTCGGGAGATTGGTTTCCCACCAGGACGCGGCTTGTCCACGGCCAAAGATAGGAACGTCTTCCAGCGACTCCAAGCGGCATGCCAGATCCTGTGCGGAGCGTGGCCGGTTCTGCGGGTCTTTTTCCAGGCACTGCAGGATGACCCGCTCCAAGCCCGCTGGAAGCGGCAATTCTACGCGCTGCGAGGGAGGGACGGGGGGCTTTTGCACGTGGGCGAGGGCAATGGCTGTTGGGGACGATTCCGGGAAGACCAGTTCGCCTGTAAGCATGAAGTAAGCGAGGCAACCGAGGCTGTAAATGTCGGTGCGGCCGTCCAGTTTCGTGCCGCCCAAGGCGACTTCCGGAGCCATGTAGGCCGGCGTCCCGGTTGCTGCTCCATCCATCGTCATCAACGATTCGTCTTCGCGCAACGCCGTTTTGACGAGGCCGAAGTCGAGCACCTTGGCAAAGTCATGCTGCCAACCCAGCTTGCTGAGGAAGATATTTCGCGGTTTGATGTCGCGATGCACCATGCCCAGGCGGTGTGCCTCCTCCAACGATTCGCAGATCTGGATGAGTATGTTCCTCACGCGACCGGGGTGCATGGGGCCGTGGCGATCCACGAGCGTCTGGATGTCAATCCCCTCCAGCAGTTCCATGACGTAGTAGAACATGCGATCACGCGTGATGCCGAAGTCATAGAGAGCCACGGTATGCGGGTTCCGAAGGGCGGCTGTCGCCCGCGCTTCCCTTTCGAAGCGCTTCTGGATCACCGATTCGGCGCGCATCGTCTGGCCGGAAAGCACGTCGGGGCGGATCAGCTTTACCGCCGCATTGCGGGCCAACATGCGATGGCTGGCCAGCCAGACCTCGCCCATGCCTCCCTGTCCGATCCGGCGTTCGAGTTTATAGGAACCCAATTCCTCCGCTTTAGCGCTTTCCAGTTGCATGGAGTACATGTTGCGGCTGAGGAAGTTGGTCCAAAGCGCAGACATGGTGAGCGGAAACATCCACATCAGGATTCGGTTCCAACCGATAAACTCATGCCCGTAGACATGGAGAGACGTGTAATACGCGGCGGGCCAGGCGAGTACGGAGAACACCCCGGCCAGGAGGTTCGCCATCGGCGTATTGGGGATCAGGATGCCGCATAGAATGATCCACAAGGCCATGGAGGAAACTCCAATGACGGGTTGGCCCGGATTCTTGACCAACGTGGTCTCGGCGAGGCCAATCGCATAGGACATCAGCACCTGAAATACGGCCCCCAAATGCAGAATGTTTTGTTTTGAGAACCAGCCGGAGCGTTGCAACCCGAAGAATCCAAAAGAAAGCAGCACCATGGATAGCGCCACCAACCGGAGCAACGGGTGCTGTTGGGCCAGAGCCGCTTCGGGCTGCAACTGGCCGTTGGCCAGAAACAGCGCCACAGTGGAGACAGCGCTGATAATGGAAATAAAACAGAGCCGCGTCACCGCCTTGTCCAATAGTTTCGGCGGCAAGCTGAACGCTGATTTTTTCCCCAGGTCCCCGGTGGTGGAAGATGGAGCCCGAACTACGCGCATGACGTTGACTCTTTGAAGACCTCTCCGTTCCTATTTAGATACGCGCAAGCCGAAATGGATTCCGCCTGCGGAGGCGCTCCTCTTTAAAAATAGCGCAAACGGATCACGAATCTTGTCCAGTGTGGCTATCCGCGGTATGCTCACACTAATTCCCCCGTCCGGCAGAATGCATTTTCATCGCCTTAGGAGATTGCCGCTATGACCTCTCGCCGCCACTTCCTCGCCGCCGGCGCCGGCGCTATGATCGCCCCCGCCCTACGGGCTAACCCCAAGACCTATCCTTACACCGAGTTCGAACAGCGTATCGCCCGGAAGGATTTCCGCGGCATGACAAAGGACGTGTTGCCGACGCCCTGCATGGTGGTGGACATCGACCTCTTTGAGAAGAATCTCAAGACGATGGCTGCCTATGCCAAGTCGGCTCCGATCTATCTGCGGCCGCACGTAAAAGTGCACAAAAGCGTCGATATTGCCAAGCGGCAGGTGGCGCTGGGGGCGATCGGGATTACGGCCGCGACCATCGCCGAATCTGAACTGATGTCGAACGGCGGCATCAAAGGCGTGCTCTGGACCAAGCAACCGGCCAGCACGAACAATATCATGCGCGCCATTGCGCTAACGAAGAAGGATCCGACGTTCATGTTCGTTGCGGACGACGCGGCAGTGGTAGATGCCGTGCAGGAAGCCGCGGCGGCCGCCAAGGTAAAGGCCCGCGTTGCAGTATCCGTGTATGCCGGATTGACGCGCCAGGGGATTGCCAACGGCAAGCCGGCGTTGGAGTTAGCTCAGAAAGTGGCGTCATCCAAGAACATCAGCCTGGAAGGGTTCATGGCCTACTCGGGTTATGCCTCCCATACCAAGGGCTGGGACGCGCGGCGCAAGAAATCCGCCGAAGACCTGGCGGGAGTGAATGAGACGGTGGCGTTGGCGAAGAAGGCCGGGTTGCCGGTTGGAATCGTCAGCGGCGGATCGACCGGTACCTACAATATGGACCACGAGTTGGGCCTGACCGAACTCGAGTGTGGCTCCTATGTATTCATGGACTCCATTTATAAGCAGGTGGGCGGCAAGAGCGACGACAAGATCTATACCGATTTTGAGAATTCGCTTTCCATCATCACCACGGTGGACAGCAAACACCACGCGGGACAAGTAACGACGGACTACGGCAACAAGGCGATGGCCCAGACCACGGATACGGTGAAGAACAAGTCGTGGCTGCAAGTGGACAAGCAGGGCGCCGAGTACGGCTTGCTGAAATGGAAGGACGGCGGCGGCAACGAAATCAAGGTTGGTGACCGTGTGGAGATCTATTGCAGCAACCTGGATATGAGCACCAACTGTTACGACCGCTACTACATTGCCAAGGGTAATGACATCGTGGATGTGTGGCCCATCATGGGCCGCGCGGGCGCGGCCCAGCGATAGGGTTTTACCAGTAAGAAAGCGAAGGCCGGGTTAGTTTTCGACCCGCAGTTGCGGAACGAAAACTTCCCGGCCTTTCTTTTCCAAGATGGCGTCCACTTGCAATAGGTCGGCGACCTCCGTCCCGCTTCGGATCGCCTTGGCGATGCGCTTTTCGGCTTGTACGATGCGGCCCGCTGTTTCCAGCACTTCTTCCAGGCGTTGGGCGGGGATGACCACGACGCCATCGTCATCGCCGACGATCCAATCACCCGGTTGTACAACCGTCCCGCCGCATGACACGGGCACCTGCAGCTTCCCCGCATACTCGGCTCCCCCGGCGTTGGCGACCGACGAGCGGGCGAAGACCGGGAGGCGGCTTTTCCGGATGTCGGCCACGTCGCGTATGGCGCCGTCCACCACGACGCCGGCCAATCCCTTGCGATAGGCGGAAAGCGTGGTGAGCCCGCCCCAAAGCGCGGTGTTGCATTCGCCGTGCCCATCGATTACCAGCACATGTCCCGTGGGGCAGAGAGCAAGCGCCTTGCTGACCATCAGGATATCGGCGGTGTGTAATTGCACGGTGAAAGCGGGGCCGGCCATCCGCGGTTCGCTGGACCAGGGGCGGATGCCGTGGTCCATGGCGCCGCCCTTTTCCAGCGCATCAGAAACGGGACCTGCCCCGTATTGCAGCAATCGTTCTCGTGATTTCATTGGGCCATCCTCACTTGGGCCGGGTTGATGGCCTGGAATTTGCCTTTGTTGGCGGTGATCTCGAAGGCCTTGGGCACAGATTCGATACCGTCAAGGATGTGGGTAATCGTCGGTGCGAGACGGACGCGTCCGGATGCCACGAGACTTACGGTGTGTTGAAGGTGGGCGAGCGTGCTGATGTCGGGGAACAGATAGCGGAGACTGCGTTCGCGGAGAAGGTCGATGTCCACTTCAAACGGAGAGCCGAACCAGGAAACGCCGATGATTTTGCCGCCGGAACGCACGGCGTCGACGGCTTGGTTGAAGCTGCGCGTTCCGGCCATACCCTGAGCAGGACTGCCGCCGGCGCATTCGAAGACGATGTCGGCTCCGTTGCCGCCGGTGAGGTCCCGGATGGCTTCTACTGGATCGACTTTGGTGGCGTTAAGGGCATGGTCAGCTCCTAGCGCAAGGGACATGGCGCAGGCTTCGTCACGAACATCGACGGTAATGATTTTACCGGCGCCGCTGACTTTGGCGATCTGCATGCACTCCAAGCCCATACTGCCCTGTCCAAGAAACGCGACACTATCGCCGATACGAATCTCCGCGGTTTCGACGGAAGCGACGCTGTCACTTAAAGATTGCAGGCAGGCCGCCTCATTGTCCGAGATGCGGTCGTCAACGTGCGTGAGTGCGATTTCCGGCAGGATGGCCAGTTCGCTGAAGCAACCCGGGAGTTGAAAACCGATGATCGGACCCTTGCGGCAGAGGTGGCCGCGGCCGGAGTCGCACAGCGGGCAGTTCTCACAGGGGAGTTTGGCGCGTGCCGCGACGCGGTCGCCTGGTTTAAAGCGGGTGACGCCAGGCCCGACCTCCACGATGCGCACGCAAAACTCGTGCCCGAAGAGCTGCACGGGCGCTTCGGTTTCCAACCGCTTCTTGATGCGGTCATAGGCGAGGGTTCGAACACCCGCCGCCAGTTGCGCCTCCGTGACGCTGGGCTGCACCACCAGCACTTGGGCCAGGACATGCCGTGGCCGCA
>DASTML010000152.1:0-22880 GCA_035714175.1 Bryobacteraceae bacterium
TCGGAAGCGACATGGAGTAAGAGAAAAGAATCCCGGCTGAAGACGCTACACACCGCCCAAGAGCGTATGGGGAGAAAGGCATTCGCGAAGAGGCACCAGGCCGCTCAGAGATACAGCCCGAGCCAGAGAGCAGACCGGGAAGAGTCTGATTCTCCTCGCACTCCAGACGTTCCTCTTCGAAAAGACGCCGGCGTGCAGGTGAAACGAATCCAGCAAGGCATTCCGCAGAGAGTCCGATGACTTTCTATTGGAGGGTTCGCAGTTCCTGCCGGGCCACCGATTCCCAGGGAGCAACTTCGCGGCGCCTGTATTTGGGCGTCCCCGCAGCGGCCTCTATCGCCTGCTGAAAGGCGGCGCGGGCTTCACCGGCCCGATTCGCAGCACGGAGCGCCTGCCCGAAAAGGACCAGTCCTTCGGGATCGTATTCACGCATGGCGACGAAATGCGAGAGATAGCGAAGGGCATCTTCGGTTTCGCCGGACGCAAGGGCCACGGCCCCCCACTCGCGCCAGACTTCATAGCTGGCGAGTTTCGGATCGAGTTCCGCTGCGCGCGCCAGGAGCGGTTTGGCCTCTGACGAACGGCCCTGCTGCCGGCTGAGGATACGGCCAAGTTGAAACAGGTACTCCGGCTCATTTTTATCGATTTCCAGAGCACGGCGAAAGCTCTGTTCGGCTTCCGATTGGAGGCGGCGCTGGGCGTAGAGGAGACCGAGTTGATAGTGCGCGTCGGCATCGTGGGGATTGAGAGTTGCAAGTTCCAGTTGCCGTTTGAAATTCTGCCGCTCCGAAAGGCCACCGCTGATAGCCTGCATGTCCTGATTGAACCGTTGATAGAGGAAATAGATCACCCAGGGAGAGGCCAGCATGTACAGGAGATTTCCCGACCGGGCGAGGAAAGCTCCGGCGACTGAGGCAATAAAGAGACCGGCTACGGCAGCGACAGCGGCATGGGACAGTGAGCCGCCTGTTACCGTGGAAAGCACTGGAGCGGAGAGAAGTACGAAGGCGGCCAAGCCCGCCCATTGCAGAGGCACGACCATAGCCGGAGACACCGACCACCAGAGGAGGGCCAGTGGCAGGTGCGCGGCGCTCCAGGCGAAGAGCAGACCGCAGAGTGCCGGCGCGTAGTCCCGGAAGAGTATCGTTCCACCCCCGCCCAAATGGTCCCAGGCGGCAAGGACGAGAACGCAGAAAGGCGCGAAGAAGATGGCCAATAGAAGCAACGTACGCAGGCCCGTGGCGAAGTAGCGTTGACTAATCATTGCTGCCGCCTGATGGCGCATCTGGACATACATCTCCATAGAAGCTGGGCCATCCGCCCCCTGCAACCACTGCTGCTGGCTGGACTGGAAGAGTACGTTCAGTTCGAAGGACTGCATGGCGCTGGCCGCCGTGGAAATAGCGAAGGTAACGGCTACGGCGGAGAGTACGGCGAACCAGAGCTTACCGCGATCAAGGATGACGGAGGCGGCGCGACGGGGATTGGCATAGAACAAGAAGAGACAGCGCAGTTGATCGCCAAGCATCTCTAGCCATTATTGCCTGGGGCGCTTGTTAGGCTGGTAACATGCTGGCGTGGGTCACGGGAGGGGCGGGATTTCTGGGCTCGCATATAGCGGATGCCCTGTTGCGACGTGGCTGGGACGTTGTAGCGGTGGACGACTTGTCAACCGGCGAAGCGGCTCAGGTAGACCGGCGTGTACGACTGCATCGGACGCGCGTGCAGGAAGCGGAGGAGCTGCTGGCGAACGACCGGCCGGAGATCGTATTTCACTTCGCGGGAGACGCACGCATCGCCAGGAGTGTCGTTGATCCGAGAGTAGACTGCGAGCGGAATCTCGGCGCGACGCTCGAACTGTTGGAGTCAATTCGCAAACGGAGTCCCCAGACACGCGTGCTGTTTGCCTCAACGGGGGCCGTGTACGGCGGCAGCGCGGCGCGGGCATTCCGGGAGGACGATCCGGTATTTCCGTTGTCGCCCTATGCGGTGTCCAAGCTGGCAGCGGAACGATATTGCTACGCATACGCGGAGACATTCGGTCTACGGACATGCAGCCTGCGATTGTTCTCTGTATACGGGCCCCGGCAGAGAAAGCAGGTTGTCTACGACCTGATCCGAAAACTACACGATCGTCCCGCGGAATTGGCGATTCTGGGCGACGGCACGCAGGAACGAGACTTCAGTCATGTGGACAATATCGTGGATGCCTTTCTACTGGCGGCCGAACGGGCCGCATTCGCCGGAGAAGCAATCAACGCGGCGGGCAATGAGGTTATCCGCATTTCCCAGCTAGCCGAGATGTTGTGCCAGGTGATGAATGTGGCGCCGCGCATTGTATATGGAGGACAGCTGCGCGCCGGCGATTCTCAACGCTGGGTGGCAGATACGGAACGCCTGCGGGCGATGGGCTATTCACCGCGAGTAACGTTGCTGGAGGGGCTGCGAAACACCGTGGATTGGTACCGTAGCCATCCCGAAGCGGCGCTATTTGAGGGTTGATTCGAAAAACCGGCGGACTCGCTCCAGGTTGGCTGGAGTCTGAAAGTCCGAACCGCCATGGCCCGCACCGGGCAGCACCTCCAACTCTACCTTTGCGCCCGCGGCGGCGAGAGCCGTCTTGAGAATTTCACTTTGTTCGAGGGGAACAAGAGAATCAGCATCGCCGTGCTGGATGAGAAAGGGCGGGTCGTCCTTGGAGGCATAGCGGGCTGGATTGGCGCGGTCCGCCAGTTCGAGGTTCTGCTGGACAAGTGCACCGATGAGTTGATTTTCCGGTGAGTCGGGAGAGTCATGGTCCATTCGGGATGGGTAGTGGGACATGCGTGACAGGCGCGTGGGACCGAACCAATCGACGACGGCTTGCACGCGGGAAGACGATCCGGCGAGTCCGTGAGCAGGTTCCCACTCCGGATCATCGCCGGTTGTTCCTAAGAAGGATGCGAGATATCCGCCAGCCGAGGAACCCCACAAGCCGATACGATTCGGGTCTAAATGATACGTGGAGGCGTTGGCGCGCAGCCAGCGAATGGCGGCCTTGGCATCCTGGACGTTGGCGGGGAACGGAGCTTCCTGGGTGTAGCGATATCCGATGCTTGCCCCGGCAAAACCGTGGGCAACTAATTTGGCTACGGGCGCATTTTCCTTGGATCCGGCGCGCCAGGCGCCGCCGTGAATCCAGATGATGAGCGGGCGGGGTGCGCCGCCGGCCTTCTCCGGCAGATAGAGATCCAATCTCAGTTCGCGGGCTCCGAGACGGGCGTAGACGATATCTTTTTCTATGCGGACACCGGCAGGGGCGGGCCGCCAGGGAGAGGGCGCAGGAAGAGGGTCGGCTTCATTGAACAAAACTGCACGGCTCCCGGTTGGTTGGGCAATGGTAGGCTTCCCAGTAATGTGGGCGCGGGCCGCAAGATACGTATCGGAAAGGTAGAGCGTTGCGGCGTGCCATGAATAGTCGCCGTTGGGATTGTCATTGAAGAAGCCATGCTTCTGATTCCTGGCGTAGTAGAGGGTGACGGAGTTGCCCATTTGCCGCGCCTTTTGAAAGTATGGCTGGGCGTTCCGATAGTGGAGATCATCCGTACCGAAGAACATAAGCATGGGCGGGAGGCCGGGTTTTAGCTGGTTTTTGGGCGACCATTCGGGCGGCACTGCCCCGAGCATGCCGATATCTACAGCCGGATTGTAGAGCAGGAGAAGCGATGGTTCGGCAGAGACACTGCGATCGTCGGTAGCCTCGTCAAAAGGGCCATCCGCCGTCAAGGCCATGGCACATGAAGCGCCCGCGGAACCGCCGCCGGCAGCGATGCGTTTCCAATCCACACCATGTTCGACCGCATTCTTGCGCAGCCACCGAATCGCACTGCGACAGTCCTTGTAGCTTTCCAGAACCGTCGTCTTGTGGCGGCTGCTGACGCGGTATTCCGCACTCGCCGCAACCATGCCGCGGCTGGCCAAATAGGCGGCTTTGGAATAGAACTGACTGGGCGTACCGCGTACGAACCCGCCTCCGAAGAAGAAAACAACAGCCGCGCGGCGGTCCGAGGGTTTCCAATCGGCGGGGTAGAAGAGAGTGATTTTGAGATCGCCCTGGGGCGTGGACTTGAAGACTACTTCTTTGCGGTGCACCGCGAGGAGGGGGAGCGTGCAGAAGAGGGCGAGTACCAAACGGAGGCGGGACATACGGGTGCGAGTATAGCGGTTTCTGGTTCGTTTTCCTTCCTTGGTACGCTAGGAATTTGGAAGAGATACAGGGAGTTGTTTGGGACCACTACATTGCGCCCAGTGGTCTGCTGGATTTGATCTGGAATACGGCGCCGTACTTGAAGGCGCAATTGCCGGATGTACAAACCGGACGGCCGATGACGGAGTTGGCATCCGCGCGGGATGGGTTTCTGCGGATTCTGGCGGAGGTGGCGGCTGAGCCTGCCAGCCGGTGCAATTCCAGCGAAGAGGCGCTGCTACGCTATTTCGCGCTTTGCCTGGCTTCGCATCACAGCACCGTCGCCACCTATGTTCCTACCGATGTCGACAGCAAAATTCGTGGTCTTCTATGGAAGGAGACGCGAGACACGGAGACGTTGCGCGCCATGTTTGCCATGGGGGAGGCCATGCACGGGTGGACGCTGGACGGCTATTCTCTACGAACGGTGGAGTGTGGAGCGCATGGCATTGTGAGCGGCCACGACGGGGAGTGGCTGAGCGTGATGGCCGGCGCACTAGGGCGCTTTCTGGCGCTTGGCGACACGGAGTACGCGGAAAAAGCGCACGCAGCGATTCATGCGGAATTGATCCGCGAGGCACGGTGCTTTGTAACGACCTGCCTGCAGGCGGGCCGCGAATTGGACACGATGCGAGCGGCGATGAGCGTGATCCACAACCTGGGCGATTTGAACCAGGGCATTAGCTTCTGGAGCGGCGCAGTACGTAAGTCGGAAAGCGCACTGCTCTTCGAGCGATTGGCGCAGGAGAATGTTACCGGGTACGGCGGCATCTTCCGCTGGCCCGGCGATTTGTACAAAGAGATGCTGGCGAGCGAAGGTCACCGGCACTATCCCTTACGGGCAGTGAAACCGTTGCGGAAAGCCGCCGAACTGATGCTGCCTTTGGGACCGTTTCTGGACGACTACGGGGCGCACCTTGCCACTACCCCACTGCTCAATGGAGAGGAGCGCTCCGAAGCCCTGGATGCCTTGATTCGCGGGTGCAAGAAAGTTCCGAATCAACAAGGCTATTACCGGGCGATTGCGGGATTCCGGGAAGCCTCTCACCGCGCATTTGACGATGCGGCGGGGAGGATGGGCGGATCGACGCAGAAGATCTTGAAAGAGCCGGATCTGCGCCAGAAGACCGCGGTGGCGCAGCGCTCGTTCGAGTCACGCTTTATAAAACGAGTGGAACAGATGCGCAAGCAGCACGGCTCAACGATGGAGCGAGTCGCCGCTTCCTTGGCGTAACATGGCGAGTTCGCGCCGGGTGAGCAGACGCCATTGTCCGATGGGGAGATCGCCGATGGCGATGTCTCCGATCCGGACGCGGACCAATTTCAGCACTCGGGCGCCGATGGCCTCCACCATGCGACGGACCTGTCTATTCCTGCCTTCGGTAAGCGTGATTTCGAAATGCGTATACTTGCCGGAATCGCGCACGCGCCGCACCTTCGCGGGGCGGGTGGGGCCATCGGAGAGCTCAACGCCCTTTCGGAGTTGATCGAGTTGTTCTTCGGCTAGCAGAGTGGAGGCTTTGACCTGATACGTTTTGGGAACGTGGAAATCCGGGTTCATGATGCGCTCGGCGAACTGCGTGTCATTCGTGAGAAGGAGAAGGCCCGAAGTGTCGAGATCCAGCCGTCCGACGGGGACGACAAAGGTGTCGAGTTCCCGCAGGAGGTCATAGACAGTAGGTCGGCCTTCAGGATCTTTGTAGGTTGTGATGTAGCCAGTAGGCTTATAGAGAAGCAGGTAGATGCGGTCGGCTCGCTCCAGGGGCTTGCCGTCAAAACGGACTTTGTCGCGCTCCATATCCACCCACTGATCCGGATTGCGGACAATCCGGCCATTGACCTGCACCTTACCGTCATGAATCCAGCTGCGCGCTTCGGTGCGGGACCCAAGACCCGCTTTTGAGATGACGCGTTCGAGCGTCTTTAACGGACGTTTTTTTTGCTCCAAACTGGTTATTATGCTACGCGCAGCGGTTCTACAGACAGGAAGCGTGCCTTGGGATACGGCGGCGACGCTGGCAAAACTGCGGCAATATGCCCGGCAGGCGCGCGCAGGGGGCGCAGAATTGCTGGTATTTCCAGAGGCGCTGATCGGCGGCTATCCAAAGGGGATGGACTTCGGCGTCAAGGTGGGACAACGATCCGACGAAGGGCGCGCGCAGTTCCGGCATTATGCGGCAGGGGCGTTGACTGACTTTGAAGCTTTGAGTGAAATCGCGAGGGAGAATGAGCTTTGGATGACAGGCGGCGTGATTGAGCGAGAGGGCGGCACGCTGTATTGCACGGCAACCTACCATGCACCGGACGGTTCGTTAGCGGGAAAACACCGAAAAGTGATGCCGACTGGAGCGGAGCGATTGATCTGGGGATTTGGCGACGGAAGCACCCTTCGGGCCGTCGAGACACCATGGGGATCTATGGCCGCGGCGATTTGCTGGGAGAACTATATGCCGCAGTTGCGCCTGGCGCTTTATGCACAAGGGGTGCGCCTCTATTGTGCTCCGACCGTGGATGAACGGGAGACCTGGCTGCCCAGCATGCGACATATCGCGGTGGAGGGCCGGTGCTTCGTGTTGTCGGCCGTGCAATATCTGGAGGAAGGCGAGTGGGGCGCGATACGCGGGGGCAGTGTGATCGTAGATCCGTTCGGCAACATTCTGGCTGGTCCGCTGCGCGGCGAAGAAGGATTGTTGTTTGCCGATATCGACCCTGAGACGGCGCTCGGCGGCAAGTTCGATTTGGATGTGACCGGGCACTATGCGCGACCGGACCTGTTCCAACTCACGGTGAACGAAACCCCGCAAACAGCGGTGGCTACACTGGTAGAGTGAATCCGCCACTAAGTCCCCTGGAGCAACGCGTGCTTGGCAGCCTGATCGAGAAAGACATGGCTACGCCCGATTACTATCCGATGTCGGTGAACAGCCTGATGACGGCCTGCAATCAGAAAACCAACCGGGAGCCCATCACTGATTACGACGAAGAGACGGTCCGGGACGGACTGCGCTCCCTGGAGCAGCGGGACCTGGCGGAGCCCCGGTATGATTCGCGCGTGCCGAAGTATGCGCATCGCATTTCCTACACATTGAATCTGAATAACCGGGAGCTGGCCTTGGTTTGTGTGCTTCTGCTGCGCGGTCCGCAAACATTGAACGAACTACGGGACCGGACGCAACGGATGTACGCGTTTGATGACCTGGATGCCGTGGAAAACTCGCTGCGAAAGTTGAGCGACCGGGACGAACCCATGACGATATTCCTCGGCAAACAGCCAGGGCAGCGGGAACCGCGATGGATGCATCTTTTGGGCGGCCCCGTAGATGCCGCGGCACTGGCGGATACGGCGGCGAGCGCCGTGGTCCACCGGACGGCGCGGACCGAGGACATCGAAATCCGGCTGAACACAGTGGAAGCCGAGTTGCGGGAATTGAAAGCAGAATTTGCGGCATTCCGCCGCCAGTTTGAGGGGTAATCCGTAATGCGCTATATTTTCCTGCTATTTTTGCCGGCCGTTTTATGGAGCCAAGGCGAAAAAGTTATTCGCCGGGACTACACGAAGTATGAGTACCGGATTCCGATGCGAGACGGCAAGAAGCTGTTCACTTCCGTCTACGTGCCAAAGGATGCGTCACAGAAGTGGCCCATTCTAATGACCCGGACGCCTTACAGCGTATCGCCGTATGGAGAAGACCAGTACAAGGAAGACCTGGGGCCGAACAAACACCTGGTGAAGAGCAAGTACATCTTTGTGTACCAGGACGTGCGCGGCAGGAATATGAGCGAAGGCGAATTCGTCAACATGACGCCGCACAAGGCGGCCAAGCGCGGTACACAGGATATCGACGAAAGCACGGATACCTACGATTCGATCGACTGGCTGGTGAAACATGTGCCGAACAACAGCGGAAAGGTTTGTACGTACGGCATCTCCTACCCTGGCTTTTACACTGCCGCCGGCATGATTGACGCGCACCCCGCGCATGCCTGCGCCTCTCCGCAGGCGCCCATCACCGATTGGTTCACGGGCGATGATTTCCACCGGAACGGAGCACTCTATTTGCCGCACGCGTTCAACTTTCTCGCCCGCTTCGGCAAAGCGCGGCCGGAGCCCGTGGTTCCGCCGAAGGAGGCAATAAAATTCGCGCACGGCACGCCGGATGGTTACAAGTTTTTCCTCCAAATGGGGCCGCTCTACAACGCCAACGAACGGTATTTCAAAGACACGATCTCGTTTTGGAACGACATGATGAAGCACGACACGTACGACGAATTCTGGCAGTCCCGCAATCTGCGGCCTCACTTGCAGAGGATCAAACCGGCGGTGATGACGGTGGGCGGGTGGTTCGATACCGAGAATCTGTACGGCGCGCTACAGGTGTATGGAAATGTGGAAAAGCAGAGCAAACAAACATCGAACCTGTTGGTGATGGGGCCCTGGCGGCATGGACAGTGGGCTCGCGACGATGGATCGCACTTAGGTTATGTAGAGTTTGATGCGAAGACGAGCAAGTACTACGCCAAGGAGATTGAGGCGCCGTTTTTCGAGTTCTATTTGAAGGGCAAAGGCGAAGGCAAGTTCCCCAAGGCTCATGTATTTGAGACGGGACGCAACCAGTGGCGGCAGTTTGCGGCGTGGCCGCCGGCCGAGGCGCGGCCGAAGTCCCTCTATTTTCAGGAAGGGGGGAAGTTGAGTTGGGAGGCTCCTGGCGCGACAACTGGATTCGATGAGTACACCAGCGATCCGGCAAAGCCTGTGCCGGCGATCAACGATGTCGCGATCGGTATGACGCGGGAGCACATGGTGGACGATCAGAGATTCGCCGCAACGCGTCCGGATGTATTGGTCTATCAGACTGACGTCTTAGAAGAGGACGTCACCGTGGCGGGCCCGATTTTGAACTCTTTGTTGGTCGCGACGACCGGCACGGATGCGGATTGGATTGTGAAGTTAATCGATGTCTTTCCGGACGACATGCCTGGCGCCGATTACGACGGCTCTAAGCCCGAGACGCGGCGGCCGCCGATGGCGGGCTACCAGATGCTAGTACGAGGCGAAGTATTCCGCGGCAAGTTCCGGAACAGCTTCTCAAAGCCTGAGCCATTTGTGCCTGGGCAGACAGCCAAGGTGGAGTACAGCATGAACGACATATTCCATACGTTCCGCCGCGGACACCGGATTATGGTCCAGGTGCAGAGCTCGTGGTTTCCCATTGTGGATCGAAATCCGCAGAAGTTTTTGAACATCAATGAGGCCCGCGACAGTGATTTTCAAAAGGCTGTTCACCGTGTGTTGCGGCAAAAGGGCGCGGCATCTGGAATTACGGTGCAGGTGTTGCCTTAGGCTGGCTCCCCTTCCCCGAACCACAAGCGACCGGTGCGGCGAACGGTCTCACCGGGAGCGCAGTCGGGAAATTGAGGATCGGAGTGCATACAGGGGCATTGCGGGTTCCCCCATGCGCGCTGGCAATCCTCCCATTCTGTGGCTATCCATCGTTGCCGGGAAGCCGAGCGCACAATGGCTCTCGGCTTAGCGAAGGTCTTGTTGTCTATCGTCTGGGCCGCAAATTCCGGAGCGCCTTTGAGCAGGACACAGATCTGGGCGCGAGGGCTACGTAGCGTTTCCTCCCCGTTGTTCCGGATCCAGCACTCCATATAGACGATTTCGCCGTTGACGCGGATGGAAGCGCCGATCGTGATCTTGTCCGGCAACGTCCACTCGGAGGAAAGAGAACCATCGCTATTTCGCGTCCAGTCGCGATTGGGAATAGCGACGTGCTTATTGTCCCATTTGGTCGGGATGTGAGTGTGGGCGAGGAACTCGATTTCGGTGGGTGTGATGACGGCTTCGGGAAGGTCAACCACAATGTATCCGGCCCCCGCCCAGGGTAGAAAGACACTGGCTTTTGTGCCGCGCATTGGATCTACCGCGCCTTCGAGAAACCCAACGCGGATATGGCGGCCACCAGGATACGGCAGAATCTTCGGACCATTGACGCGCCGAGGCTCCGTGGGCGACTCCGTGAGACCAGACACCTCGGACGCCTCAGCGGGCGTGTAGGCGTGAGCGCTCATGACGCCGCGCCAGTAGGAAAGCTCTTTTTGCGTAGCCTCGACTTCGACTGGCAACGCTAGCTTGCCATCCTTGGGCGGCCGATAGCGGGCCGTAAGCATGGGGTCAGCCGGAGGAGCGCCCAGGTAGGGTTCCACGTCCCGCAGGGCAATGGCGCGGTAGCCGTTATCGCGCAAATAGTGCATGTAGCGTTCAAAGGACTGCGGCGGCGTGTGGACCCAAGGGTGCACGACGTCCGGCACGCCGTGGAACTGCAGTACGACCATTTGGCCGGATTGCGCGGACTGGATAACCTTCTGAAAATGTTCGAAGGTCCAATCCGGGTAGGCGTCGCCGGTCGTTGGAATAAGCAACGGATGGTGGCGCGTGGGATCAAAGGCCGGGCCCAGAACCATGCGTCCATATTCGACTTCAGGTTGGCCGCCGCGCCGGGCGTAGCGTATGCCATGAGCGCGCAAAACCTCCACGGACTCCGGGCCGAAGGAGTTGCCGGACCACGCGAAACTAACAGGTTTAGGAACTTTGACGCGGCTCAAACTGTAGTCGATAAGCGACAGTTCCCCGGCGAGGCGGGAAGCAGCTCGCGGCGTGGAGAAGTCGCCGTGCGACCAGGAGTGATTGCCGATTTCGAACCCCATTCCGTGCAGTTCGGCGACGTCCTGCCAAGAAAGAAAGTGTGCTTTTTCTTCCATCCAGCGGTGGGTGATGAAAAACGTCGCTCGAAAACCGAGCCTCCGCAGAAGCGGGGCGACGATGGTACGGTGAGATTTGACGGCATCGTCAAACGTGAGAACCACCGTTTTTTCTGGAATAGAAGCGGCCGCGGCTACGGCAATTTGAGCGAAGGCCCGGCGGCTGAGCGGGAGCATGACCGAGAGTGTATCGCGGTCAGCCTACCTTGGCCTCCAGTTCCGCCCAACGGGCATATAGCGCCTCCACGCGATGCTGTGCGGCCTCCATCCGGAGCGTGGTCTCCTGCACTTTCACATGGTCCGTGAAGACGGCAGGATCATCCATCTGCGCCTTTGCTTCCGCGAGCGCTTCCTCTGCCTCCATGATCTGGACCTCCATTCCGTCCCATTCGCGTTGCTCCAGATAAGAAAGTTTTTTCTTCGGAGCGGAGGAGGACGGAGCGGCTTCCACGGGCTCCTTTTTCGATACAGCGGGCGCCCGGCGGGCGGCACGCTCCTCTTCCCATTGGCTGTATTCCGCATAGAGACCCCAGCGGCCATCCCCTTCGAGCGCAATGACAGTCGAGGCGACGCGGTCCAGAAGATACCGGTCGTGGGTGACGAGAACCAGCGCACCGGGGAAATCGAGCAGGTTGTCTTCCAAGACTTCGAGAGTGGGAATGTCGAGATCGTTGGTTGGTTCGTCAAGAAACAGAACGTCCGCGGGCCGGAGCATGAGATTGGCCAACAAAACCCGAGCACGTTCCCCCCCGGAGAGTTGCCGGACAGGTTGGATGAGTTGTTCCTTGGTAAACAAAAACCGTGCCGCCCAGCCGGCCACATGGACGGGCTGTCCGTTATAGATGACAGAATCGCCGTCAGGACAGAGCGCTTGTTTCAGAGTGGCATTTTCATCTGCCAGACGGCGGTTTTGATCTAGCGTGACCACCCGCAGGAGGTCGGCGCGTTGCACGACGCCAGCCTGTGGCTCCATGTGCCCTTCCAGAATACGGAGGAGGGTCGACTTACCCGATCCGTTGCCGCCCACGAGCCCTAGTTTTGTACCCGCCTGGAGAGTGAAGTTCAGATTCTCAAAGAGCGTTTTACCGCCTGGCGCGGCAGCAAGACCTTCCACCTGAATGAGCCGTTTCGTCTTGCGGTCTGAGGCGTTCAACGCGATTGACGCGGTGGACGTGCGGTTCCGCGAAGAGACGTCGTCCAGTTCACCGATTAAGCGATGCGCTTCGTCGATGCGCGCTTTAGATTTTGTAGTCCGTGCCTTGGGCCCCCGCCGCAGCCATTCGATTTCGCGGCGCACCTTGGTACCGAGAGCGTCCTGCAATTTTTGCTGCGCGAGGAGGAACTCGGCGCGACGTTCGAGGAACTTGCTGTAGTTGCCTTCAGCCTGATAAATGCCGTCGGGGTAGGCCGTATTGATCTCGGCGGTATGGGTAGCGACGCGCTCCAGGAAATAACGATCGTGGCTGATGAAAAGCGAGGCAAAATCGGCCTGGATGAGCAACCGTTCCAGCCAAAGTATGCCATCGATATCGAGATGGTTGGTTGGTTCGTCGAGCAGTACGGCTTGCGGGTAGCGAACCAGCGCACAGACAATCGCCAAACGCTTCCGCCACCCGCCGGACAGCGAGGCGGCTTCCGCATCAAAGTCCCGGAATCCGGCACGGCTCGCTTCCATCTCAATCCGGAGACGCTTTTCCTCTTCGGTGAGCGGAAGATCGGCCAGCGCGTCATCGAGAATAGAGCGAACGGTTTGGCCCGGAGTAAATACCGAGTCCTGCGGCACATAGGCCACGATGGCCTGCTTGCGAATCGCACGATTGCCCTCGTCGGGCGGTTCCAGGCCGGACAGGATTCGCATCAGCGTGGATTTGCCGCTGCCGTTGGGGCCTGTCAGCCCGATGCGCTGGCCGTCATGCAGCGCCATGGTCAGATTCTCAAAGAGCGGTTTTACGCCGAAGCGCTTGCTGACCGCAGAGCAACTCAATACAACAGCCATCGTTATCTCTTCAGTATCCTTGATCCGGCGCCGCCGCTTATAGAATGCTGAGATGGCAACCGGTGTAACAGTGCTCCCGGAGCACTTTCAGAACGAGGGCGTAGAGAACGTGGTGGCGCGATTAGCCGCGGCAAGAGTGGACATGATTGCCACATCGCCCTATGTAATGGAGCCGAGCGAGGAGAAGGGCGGGAGCCGGGAACCACCGATTGACGCCGGCGCGGGGTCGGTTCGTTTGCTGGACCGGCCGCTTTGGGGCAAGCGTGAATTGTTCGTGCGAACGGCGCCTAGCTTCGCGCCAGACAAGAAACTCTATAGCGGACTGCGCTATCAACCGGCGGAGACGAGTGCGCTAACGGCACGGGAGGGCGCGGTGATTAAACAGTTTCTCCGCGCCGCGCAATCCCGCCATATTCAGACTTATTTGCAGGTGCAAGCGGCCATCCCGCCCGGGTATCGCGTACAGTTCGGCGGCCCCACAGACGACGACAAGCCGCGATTGCCGGATGGACGTGTGCCTCCGCGCCGGTTGGCGAACAATGGGTCATTGGCGAGCCCGCACATTTTGGATTACGCCATCGCGTTGACGCGCGATCTGGTACGTGAGTATCCGGACATCGACGGGATCCGCTACGATTGGCCGGAATATCCGCCGTATTTTCTGGATGACGTATTTCTGGACTTTGGTCCGCACTGCGCACAGGCCGCCGCGCGAATGCGCTTTGATTTTCCGCGGATGCAGAACGCTGTATTGGAGTTGTACCGGTTGATGCATGGCGGTTTGACGAATGCACATCTAGAACGGACGCTACAAGGCGACGGCGGACGGAACGCGCTATTGATGGGACTAATCGACCACCCAGCCCTATTGGATTGGCTGCGATTCAAGGGGGCTCTGGTGAGCGAGTTTGCCATGCGGCTGCGGGAAGCGCTTCCGGCGCGCATAGCACTCACCTTCGGCGTGTTTCCTCCTCCGTTTTCCACAGTGAGCGGAATGCAGTTTTCGGCGCTGGCCCGGCATGCCTCGGCCATACATTGCAAGCTATATACGATGCATTGGCCCGTTATTTTTCGATTCTACGGCGATGCCCTGCTGCAAGCGAATCCGGGCCTGGATGAAGGGCTGCTGGTCGAGGCGCTGAGCCGGTGGCTAGAGATTCAGGACCCGCCGTATTCCACACGGTTGGCGGACTACCGGTATCCGGAGCCAGACGAGCCGCATCCGGTGGGTCTGCAGACGCAGATTCGCAAAGTGCGAGAGGCGCAGCGTGCCGCCGGGACAACGCCCGTCTTCGCCTTCGTGCATGGCTATGGGCCCGTGGACGATTTTGCCCGGCGCCTCGCCGCAGGGCGAACCGCTTCGCCTCACGGCGTTTGGGTAAACCGGTATGGATACTTGCGCAACGAGAAGGTCACTTTACTGGGAAATCCGGCGAGTCCGTCCGCGCGCCAGCCATGAGCGCGGACAGGCGCTGTACGACGGCAGGATTCGCTTCGGCAACGTCCCGATCCTCATGGAGATCTGTCTTGAGATCAAAGAGGAACGTCTTGCCTTTGGACTTGATCAGCTTCCAATCACCGGCTCGCAGAGCTTGTGAGAAGCCGCCCTCGTGGAATTCCCAATACAGGTATTCGTGAGTTTTTGCGGGGCGGCCGAGCAGGGCAGGATAGACGCTGATCCCGTCGATATTCTTCGGGGAAGGAGCGCCGATTGCCTCGGCGAAGGTCGGCATCAGATCCCAGAAGGCGAAGGCATGATCGCTGACCTTGGCGGACGGAACATGTCCGGGCCAACGAACGATGAACGGGACACGAATGCCGCCTTCTGTAAGGTCCCGTTTGATGCCGCGGATAGGACCGCTGGAGTGGAAGAAATTGGGATCGTGACCGCCCTCGCGGTGGGGACCGTTGTCGCTGGAGAAGAGGACGAGCGTGTTGTCATCGAGCCCAAGTGATTTCAACTTCTCGAAGATTCGGCCGATATCGCGATCCAGCCGCGTAACGGTAGCGGCGAATTTACGCTCCAGCTTTGGCCATGACTTCCCGGAGTAGGGCGCGTCCTCCGGCACTTCGATACCATCGCCGGTATCGCGGCCCAGTTCGTTGTTCGCATGGGGGATGGTGCTGGCAAAGTAGAGGAAGAACGGATTGGATTTGTTCTTGTCAATGAACTGCAGGGCGCGATCCAGGAACAAATCCGGCGCATAGCCCTTCCTGACAGCTCCCCAGTTTCCGCGTACCAGGTGTTCGCGATCGCCGTCGAGGAGATGTTCGGGATAGTAGGTGTGGGCGTGCAGTTGCGAAAAGTAGCCGAACCATTCGTCCCAGCCCTTTTTTGTGGGGTAACCCGACTGGCCAAGGCCGCCAATGCCCCATTTGCCAAAGATGCCCGTGCGATAGCCAGCAGCTTTACACATTTCTGGAATCGTGAAATCGGACTGGCGCAGCAGCTCTTCGTTACGGTTGTTGCCGCGGATTCGAGCGTGGCCGGTGTGCAGGCCGGTCATCAAAGCGCAACGAGACGGGGCGCAGACGGTGCAACCGGCGTATACCTGGGTGAACCTGGTTCCTTCGGCCGCCATGCGATCCAGGTTGGGCGTTTGAATCTCCTTCTGACCGTAGCACCCGACGTCCCCGTATCCCAGGTCGTCGGCGAGAATCAAAACGATGTTCGGTTTTCGTCCCTGTGCCAACAAAGGCGCGGCCATGGACGAGAGAAACGCACGTCTGCTTCGCATTAAACGCTAATGTACACTAGCACCCATGCTTGACACGGCTATTATCGTTGTCTACTTCCTGCTGGTGTTCGGAATCGGGTTCTATCACTCCAGACGAGAGCGGACATCCGCCGATTATTTCCTGGCAGGAAACAACGTTGGATGGTTCGCCGTAGGTACATCGCTGTTTGCGACGAACATCAGCAGCGAGCATTTCATAGGACTGGCAGGCTCCGGGGCGGCGACGGGGCTGGCTGTGGGCTGTTATGAATGGTCAGCCAGTTTTTGTCTGTTGTTGTTGGCATGGTTGTTCGTGCCGCACTACTTGAAGAGCGGTGTTTTCACAATGCCGGAGTTCCTGGAGAAGCGGTTTTCGCCGGGATGCCGCTGGTATCTGACGGGAATTTCGATTGTCGCCTACATCTTTACGAAAATCAGCGTCTCCTTGTTCGCGGGCGGGATTCTAATCCGCGAGATCGTGGGCTGGGACTATATGACATCGGCGATCCTGCTAGTGGTCGCCACAGGCGTGTACACAGTGAGCGGCGGATTGGCCGCAGTGATCTACACCGATGTATTCCAGGCTATTTTGCTTTTGATCGGGGCAGTGATCATCACGGTATTGGGATTGGAAAAGGCGGGCGGCTTTGAGGGGCTCCGCGCTACCCTGCCTCCCGATTTCTTTCATATGATCAAGCCCGCGTCGGATGGCGCCTATCCGTGGCCAGGCACGATATTTGGAACGCTGATCCTGGGAACCTGGTATTGGTGCACCGACCAAGTCATCGTGCAAAAAACACTGGCTGCAACGAATATCAGCGAAGCACGGAAGGGGGCCTTTTTCTGTTCGGCGTTAAAGATTCTGCCGGTGTTTATCCTCATTCTGCCAGGCTTGATTGCCCGAGCGATCTATCCCAACGATGTGACCGGCGACAACGCGTATCCGCTGATGGTGATGCGTTTGATGCCCGCAGGGTTAAAGGGATTGATGATTGCCGCGCTTTTGGCCGCTTTGATGTCGTCACTCAGTTCCGTGTTCAATTCCTGTTCCACGCTGATCACGATGGACGTGTATAAGAAGTTGCGGCCGCAGTCCTCGGAAAGACAACTGGTGCAGGTGGGCCGGTGGTCAACGATTGGGATCGTTGCCATCAGCATTTTCTGGATCCCTTTCATCAAGAACTTAAACAACGAGGTGTACCAGTATTTGCAGAGTGTGCAAGCGTATATAGGCGCGCCGATTACGGCGGTATTCGTCACGGGGATCCTATGGCGCGGGGCCACAGCGCGGGCGGCGATGGTGACGCTGTTGACGGGGGGAGCCATTGGCGCGGCGCGGTTCGTCATGGACGTGATGCACAACGCGATGAAGATGGATCTGGGCGCGCTGAATGCCGTCGTGGAGTTCAGCTTCCTGAATTTTAGCGTGGTGGTCTTTTTCTTCTGTGTTCTGTTGATGGGGGCAGTATCCAAACTGCCGGATGCAGTTCGGGTGAAACGAACCGATGGATTGACCCTTTCCTGGGCCGGCGCGGGAGGAACGAGAGCGGAAGTGCTGCTTACTTCGGCGCTGGTGCTCGCCGTCAGCGGGCTGTGGTTCCACTTTCGGTAGAGAAGCCCGCTCGATATACTGGCAAACCAGTATGAGCAATTTCTCACGCCGATCCTGGATTGCCGGCGCTGCCGCGGCGGGAACCGGTCTGTTCCAAGTGGACGAAGCCAAAGCGGCCCAGATCAGCAAAAACGCACCGATCTCGCCGAAAGACAAAATCAAGATCACCAAGCTGGAAACCATCCTGGTCAAGCCGAGATGGTTGTTCCTGAAGGTGCATACCGATGCCGGCATTGTGGGATTGGGCGAACCGGTGACAGAGGGGCGCGCGCTCACCTGCCAGACGGCGATCAAGGAAATTGAACCGTATCTGATCGGGAAAGACCCGCGTGCGGTGGTACATCATTGGCAAGCGATCTACCGCCATGCGTTTTACCGCGGCGGTCCGATTCTGACCAGCGCGCTGAGCGGAATTGACCAAGCCTTGTGGGACATTAAGGGCAAGGCATTCGGCGTGCCCGTTTACGAACTGCTGGGTGGACCGACTCGCAACAAGATCCGGGTCTATGCGCACGTGCAGCGTGCCGGTTCGCTGGAACAAGGACTGCGCGATGCGATGGCCAAAGGATTCACCGCATTCAAAACCGGCCCAGCCAAACGCCGGGCCGCACGCTACGTGGAGACGCCCGCGGAAGTGAAATATGCAGCAGAACGGTTCGCGGAGATGCGGCGGATCGTGGGCGACGGCGTAGATATCGGCGTTGACTTCCACGGCGCGATCAGCCCGGCCCACGCCAAAATGCTGATCAAGGCGCTGGAACCTTATAATCCGATGTTCATTGAAGAACCCTGCCAGGCACAGAATCATGACGTGATGGCGGAAATTGCCCGCGGCACGCACTTGCCGATCGCAACGGGTGAACGCGTATTTACGAAATGGGGATTCCGCGAAGTATTGGAGAAAAAGGCCGCCACGATTTTGCAGCCGGATATGTGCCACGCGGGCGGAATCACGGAGGTCCGTTTGATTGCGGGTATGGCCGAAGCCTACTACGCCAGTATTGCGCCCCACAATCCGCTGGGACCGATTTCGCTGGCCGCGGGCATGCAGTTGGCCGCGTCGATTCCCAACTTCCTGATTCAGGAACAGGTCTCGCTCGGTGAAGGCTACGTGAAGAAGCCATTCACGGTAAGCAATGGATACCTGAATCTGCCGACGGAACCGGGCCTGGGCGTGGAGTTGGACGATAACCTGATGGCCGACAAGATTGGCCATGACTGGCGGAGTCCGGAGTCCTACGACGATGAAGACGGCAGCGTGGTGGATTGGTAGCAGAACGCGGAATGCGAAGATAGAGGACAGACCATGACTAAATCGCAAATTCGTGCCTCCATTCTCGATATCGGCATTGTGCCGATTGTGCGTACCAACTCCGCAGAGTCCGCGGTACTGGCCGTTGAGGCGGTCTACCGAGGCGGCATTCGTTCCGCCGAAGTGACAATGACGGTGCCAGGCGCGATCAAGGCATTGGAAAAACTTGCTGACGCACTAGGCGACAAGATGATGCTTGGCGCGGGAACGGTGCTTGACCCGGAAACAGCACGGGCATGTATCCTTGCCGGCGCACAATTTCTGGTAACACCGGCGCTGAAGACCACCACAATTGAAGTGGCGCACCGCTATTCCAAGATCATCTGCCCGGGCGCTTTAACACCTACCGAAGTGTTGACTGCCTGGGAAGCAGGCGCGGACTTCGTGAAGGTGTTCCCGTGCTCGAACATGGGCGGCGCGAAGTACATCAAAGCGTTGAAAGGGCCCTTTCCGCAAATCGAGATGATCCCGACCGGCGGCGTCAATCTGGATACGGCCGCGGATTTTCTCAAGGCGGGCTCCTCGGCGGTGGCGGTTGGCAGCGAATTGATCGACGCGCAGACGATCAAAGAAGGCAAGTACGATGTTTTTGAAGAGCGGTCGCGGCAGTTCCTGGCGGTCGTTTCCAAGGCTCGCGCCGAATTGTCCAAATAGAGCGGTAGACTGGAACTTCCGTTATGGCTATCAGTCAGGATCTTTTGGAAATACTCGTTTGCCCGCTTTGCAAGACTTCACTGGAGTTGAAGTCCGACGGCAGCGGTCTGAAGTGTGTGCAGTGCAAGCGTGTGTACCCTGTTCGCGACGATATTCCTGTGATGCTCGTCGATGAAGCACGCGTAGAGGAGTAGGTTTGCTTGCCAATTTGCCCAGCGGCGCGAAGGTGCTGATCGTTCGCCTTCGCTCCCTGGGCGATTGCGTTTTGACGACTCCGGCGATCCGGCTACTGAAGCAGTTCCGAGAGGATCTGCGCGTCGCGGTCATGGTGGAAGACAGATTTGCCGATGTTTTTCGCGGGAATCCCGACGTCAATGCGGTGTTGCCCCCCCATCCGGCGGCTGCCGCTGCCTGGAATCCGCAGCTTACCGTGAATTACCACGGCGGGTCGCGCAGTATGTGGCTGACGATAGCCTCCCTGGCTCGATATCGCGCGGGGTTTGGGCACTACCGGAACCAAGCCATCTACAATTTGCGTATCCCGAGGGCACAGGAAATTCTGGGTGAAGAGCGGCCGGTACACACTGCCGAACATCTGGCATCGGCGATGTTCTGGCTTGGCGCACCACAAACGGAAATTCCGCGCGCAAGTCTATATGTGCCGCGGATCCCGGCGGAAAGGCCCTACGCGGTATTTCATGCCCTGGCATCCGCGGCCCACAAAGCCTGGCCCGTGGAACGGTTCCTTACCGTGGCTAGGGGCTTACGGAATTTGGAGCCGGTTTTCATCGGCGGACCGGGAGACGATTTGAGCCCATTCCGGGAATTTAGAACGGAGATAAAACCCTCCTTACGGGATTCGATGTCATTGATCCAATCCGCTGACCTGTTTGTCGGCAATGACAGCGGCCCGGCACACATGGCGGCGGCGCTGAGAGTACCTCTGGTCGTCTTGTTCGGCGAATCGAACCCGGTGACATGGGCTCCCTGGAAAGCCCATGCGCAAACGCTGGTTGCCGGAGGACCGATGGACCGGATTTCCGTAGTGAGTGTCGTCACAGCCATTGAAACGCTGGGGGTGACGGCGTGAGCGAGCTATTGCGGATATTCCGCTACGTGCGGCCCTATTGGTTGAGCCTATTGGCCTCCGTGCTGCTGATGGCGTTTGCCGGAGCGGCGCATGGGCTGATTGCCCTACTGATCAAGCCGATCTTCAACAATGCGTTGAATCCACACTCGCAGGAAACGTCTGTGCAGTTGCTGGATGTGCCGTTTCTGCACTGGTCGCTGTACCTGAACGACATTATGCCTGCGTCAATCCACGACGTTTGGACGATGACGGCATCGGCGGTACTATTTGCATTCCTGTTGCGCGGCCTCGCCGACTACTTCGGCAACTTGCTGATTAACCGCGTGGGACTGAATTCCGTTACGGATCTGCGACAGCAGATTTTTGACCATGTACTCCGGCAGGATGCGCAGTTCTTTGATACGACTTCGACGGGGCAATTGATGTCGTCCATCATGAACGATATCGACAAGATCCAGGTGGCTACGTCGCACATTCTGGCCGATTGGCTGCGCCAGACGTTTGTCGCATTAGGGCTGTTGATCGTGATCGTGCAAAATGACTGGAAGTTGGCGGTGTTCTCGCTGACTGTCCTGCCCATCGTGATGCTGCCCACGGCGCGGCTTGGGCGGCGCATTCGGCGGTCGACGCGGCGCGCGCAAGACGATACGGCAGAGTTAAACCAAATTTTGCAGGAAACGATCAGCGGGCACCAAGTGGTGAAATCGTTCGGCGCGGAACATTTTGAATCAAACCGGTTCCGGGAAGCGGCAATGCGGCTGCGGCGCAGCAACCTGAAATATGTGGCGCAACAGGCGATTGGCTCTCCGCTGATTGAGTTCCTGGGCGCGGCAACGATCGTGGCACTGGTCAGCTACGCACGAACGCAAATCACGCAGGGGCGAATGAGCACGGGCGAATTCACGAGCTTTGTGATCGCGCTGCTCATGCTGTACGAGCCAGTGAAACGGCTGGTGGGTATACACAACATCTTCCAGCAGGCGTTGGGCGCGTCACAGAAAGTATTTGAGTACCTGGAAAGACCGATTCTGATTGCGGAAAAAACGGACGCGAAGGAGATCAAGCGTTTCCAACGTTCGATCCGCTTCGAAGACGTTTCGTTCCGCTATCCTAATGCGCCAGAGGGTTTTCTGCTCGACGGCGTCACGCTGGAGGTTCAGGCAGGCCAGATTGTGGCACTGGTGGGACCGAGCGGCGCCGGCAAATCGACGCTCGCCTCATTGCTGCCGCGATTCTATGATGCGACGCGCGGCGCGATCCGGATTGATGGCGTTGACGTGCGGGATCTGCAAATTGCGTCTCTGCGCGCGAAGATCAGCATCGTGGCACAGGACACATTTCTGTTCAACACCACTTTGCGTGAAAACATCGGGTACGGGAGGCCCGGGGCAAGCGAAGAAGAGATTCGCGAGGCTGCTACGAACGCGCTGGCGCTCGAATTCATCGAGCAGTTGCCGGATGGGTTCGAAACCGTAATTGGGGAGCGAGGGACACGGCTTTCCGGCGGCCAGCGGCAGCGGATTGCCATTGCACGCGCGTTGCTGGAGAATGCGCCAATTCTCATCCTGGATGAGGCGACGTCGCATCTGGATACGGAGAGCGAAGTTCTGGTGCAGCGAGCGCTATCCAACCTTATCGCCGGCCGGACTGTGATCGTTGTCGCGCACCGGCTTTCCACGATTCGCCGGGCCGATCTGATTGTCGTGCTTGACCGGGGCAAGATCGTCGAGACTGGCAAACACGAAGAACTAGTGGCGGCGGGCGGAATCTATCAACGACTGCACGAACTACAGTTCCTGGAGACAGGTAATTCATAATAAGAACTCCCCATGAGCATTCGAAGCATGACTGGATATGCCCGGATCCGCCGCTCGTCGGCGGACGGCGAAGTGGTTCTGAGCATGAAGGGCGTGAATCATCGCGGCCTGGACCTCCATTTTCACCTTCCGCCGGAGTTCGACCCGTATGAACCGGCGATCCGGAATGTGATCCGGAAACTCGTATCGCGCGGACACCTGGAGGTGCGCGCGTCGTTCAAGCGGAACGCAAATGATGCGGAATCGCAATTGAACGTAGGTATGCTGGACGCCTATGTAGCGGCGTGGCGGGCGGCCGCGGACCGTCATCAAATAACGGCGGAACCAGACCTGGGGTCAGCGTTACGGCTGCCAGGCATGCTGGGCGCGCCGAACGAAAGGGATCCGGACACTGCGATGGAGCAGTTCCTGTGCCAACTCACCGAGGACACGGCGAAAGAACTGAACGCTTTCCGGGAGCGCGAAGGACGAGATACGCAAGCAGTTCTCTTCGAACGGAACGCGCATATTCGTGAAGCAGTGGCCAAGGTACGCGATATCCGGACCCGTGCCATGCCGGCGTTCCAGGCCCGGATGCGAGAGAGGCTGACGGAGGTGCTGAACGGATCTCCCCTGGAACCGCAACGGGTAGTGCAAGAGGCCGCCATTTTGGCCGATCGCAGTGATATTGGGGAAGAGATCGCGCGACTGGAGAT
>DASTML010000153.1:0-14549 GCA_035714175.1 Bryobacteraceae bacterium
AAGGTCTCTCCCGCCGTACGGACGATGGTCGTTCCGGGCTCACAGGAGATCAAACGCCAGGCAGAAGCCGAAGGGCTTGACCAGGTGTTCCGCGCAGCCGGAGCCGAATGGCGCGAAGCCGGCTGCTCCATGTGCATCGCCATGAACGGCGACCAGTTGACCCCCGGCCAGTACAGCGTTTCGACTTCCAACCGGAACTTCGAAGGACGCCAGGGCAAGGGAGGGCGTACGTTCCTGGCTAGCCCGCTTACCGCTGCCGCCTCGGCCGTCACCGGCGTTGTCACCGACGTCCGGACACTGCTCTAGAAAGGATTCCGCACGATGCAATTTGAATCGACAGTTACACAAATCCAGGCCGACAACATCGACACGGACCAGATCATTCCCGCGCGGTTTCTAAAGACGATCAGCAAGGACGGTCTGGGCGATCAACTGTTTTACGATTGGCGCTACAACGCAGATGGTTCGCCCAAAGAGGACTTTATCCTTAATACGGCCAAGGCAAAGGCATCGAAGGTGCTCTTCGCCGGCGACAACTTCGGCTGCGGATCCTCCCGGGAACATGCTCCCTGGGCGCTCACTCAGTACGGATTCCAGGCTGTTATTTCCACCAGTTTTGCCGACATTTTTAAGCAAAATTCGCTAAAAAACCGCCTTTTACCGCTCGTCGTCAGCCGCGAAATCCACCAGCAGCTGCGCGAAGCGCTCGCTGCGAACCCGGATCTGGCTGTCTCCGTCAACATCGAAGACCAGACCTTTACTTGGCCGGGTGGGCCGGTGACCAACTTCCCGATTGACGCCTTCGCCAAGCACTGCCTGCTGGCCGGAGTCGATGAGATCGGATACGTACAACAACACGATGCGCAAATCGCCGCTTATGAAGCGCAGCGGTTCGCCACGTTGAACACATTGGAGGGCTAACCAAGCCCACAATGCAAGGAACCGCCCCGGGAAATCGGGGCGGTTTTTTCTTTTTCTGCGATTCAAAATAATTTCTGAGAGAATTCCCCGGCAATTCACACTAATTCAATGTAGGCGCGGTTGACTCCAACAACTCGCTCTCTCCCAAGTCCAATTCGAATTCCAATCCGAATCCGGCCCCGCCGTTTCTCCCAACGGCGGGCCTCTCCTTTTACCGCCATACTATTTCGTAGGTATATGTTGCGGGCTGCCGGCGGAGTGGTTACGGTTCTCACGTTGCTCATTGTTCTGACGCAGGACTTTCAGATCTACGCCGAACTGTCCCATCGCCTGCTGCAAGGCCCTGCTGCCGTTCATCCCCCGGTACCCACCGCAATGGATGGCTTTGTCCGTACCGTGGACGGGGAAATGATTTCGTATCGCCGTTGGGGCCCCACCGGATCGAAACGCTCCCGTCTGCGCGCCGCCATCCTTAGCCAGGGAAACGCCGGTACAATGGACGGCTATCACACCATTCCGCTTTGGCTGACGGAACAGGGGATTGCCGCCTATGTGTATGACTACCGCGGCTACGGCCGCTCCACGGGATGGCCTTCCGAGCGGGGAATCTATCGGGACATCGAGGCCATCTGGAACGAGGTGCAGCGCCGGGAACAGATCACCCCGGCCGAACTGCTCCTCTTTGGCCACTCTCTGGGCGGCGGCCCCGCCGCCTATCTGGCGGAAACTCGCGGGGCCGCCGTTCTCATCACCGCCGCGACCTACACCAGCGTCCCGGACCGAGTGGCCAGACATCCTTACTTCTCACTCCTCGCCCCCTTCGTTTGGACCAACTTCCCCAACCGCGAACGCATTGCGCGCCTTCAAAACACCTGCCTGATCGTGCTGCACGCTGGTCACGATGACGGAATGCCCTACGCGGTGTCCCGGCAACTGTATGCCGCCTATCGAGGCGCCAGCCGCGCCTTCTTCGCCGAACATCCCGATGCCACTCACGGCGATATCATCCGTTACGTGCCCGCACTGGCCGAACCGCTGTTGGCCCAGTGCCCCGGCCTATAGCCCCTTGTTACCATGAGTAGTTACCGTCTCGTGAGGAGAATCTCTTGGCCGAAAACATCAATCTAGACAATTATGCTGATCTGCGTGACGTTTCCCGCCAGTTCTGCACCAGCCTGCAGACGCAGGCCAGCGGCTATCTGGAAACCGTGCGTCAACTCTTCCGGCCGGCCGCCGTATTTGGACCTTTCCTCATTGGCAGCCATAAGGACGCTCCGCGCGATGCCGCCGTGGCCTACGGCCAGTTCAAAGCCTTCTTTGCCGAAGTCGCGGCCGCCAAGCCCCTCAGCCTGGATCCCAGCCTCCCGGACGCGCTTGAAGTTACGTTTGGTACGCCCATTCTGAACGTCGTGTCTTATCCGCATGAGATCACAACCCGGACAGGACCAAAAACGATTTCTGTCGTTTCTCCCATGCGATGGGTACTGAGCTTCCCGGAATACCCACTTGCAAAATTTCTGGAACTGATGTCGGCCCCCAAACGGTCCGCCGATGACCTGCGCCCGTTCGTCGTACACTATGCGGCATTGCACTTCGTCGTTTCCCGTAATCCACGCATACAGGCTCTCTTTGAAGCGCTCCGGTTTCCGCTCCAGTCGGAAAAAGTCGCCCCCTTCGGCGACTTTCCGTTTCTCGTTCTCCGTCCGCCGGCCGGAACAGTCCGCCCCCCGGACGATGTCATCGCGCAGGTCTGCAAATACTCCGGTTCCGATGTCGTCGAAGAGATCATCGACCAGGATCAGTGGACCAACCTGGTCGATCCCATCGCCGCTCAGTTTCGTATCGTAGCTGAGTCCCTGCAGTTCTAACCACCGCGAGAGCCTGTAACGAATGAAAGTCTTAGTCGTGGAACACGACCCCGCCACGGCCGCCCTTCTGGCGGCCACCCTACGCGAAGCGGGAGATGTAGCCGTAGTGGAAACCAATGGCGCTGCCGCCCTGGCCACGGCGCTGGAACATCACTTTGACGCCATCGTCCTCGAGATCGCCATTCCCGGTCTCGACGGACTGTCCATCGTGCATCGCCTCCGCCGTCAGCACTGCCACACGCCGGTTCTCATCCTCTCCGGCCGGCACTCCAACCGCGATGTCATCCACGGCCTCAACGCTGGCGCCGACGACTATCTCACCAAGCCCTTCGACATCGAAGTTTTCCTGGCGCGTCTGCGCGCTGTAGCCCGCCGCGGCCTTGCGCCGCTCGCACTACTGCTCTCGGCCGGCAATCTCGTTCTCAACACGGCCACTCGCGAGGTGCAGCGCGGTTCGCGCCCCTTGCACCTCACCCGCACCGAATACAGCCTCCTTGAACTCCTGGTACGGAACACCGGCCGCGTTGTCCCCCGCGAACAGATTGTCGAAACCGTGTGGGGCTTCGATAGCCAAATCGAAAACGCGACCCTCGATACCTTCGTGCATCTCCTTCGCCGGAAGGTGGACCCTCCCAGCGAAGAAAAGCTCATTCACACCGTCCGCGGCGTCGGCTACAGCCTCCGCACCAAGAGCCGCGCTAAAACCGGACCGTCATCCCGATCCGCAACGCCCGTGCAAACCCCGGCGTAATGTTGTTGTTGCTGTGTGCGCTCACATAGTACCGGTTGTCGGAAAGATTTTCGACATTCGCCTGAATCCGTAGTTTCTCGGTCAAGGTGTAGTACAGAGCGGCGTCGGCCCGCGTAAATCCGGGCAGCGTCACCGTATTGTCCACGCCTGCCCACATGTTCGCCTGGTGAATCAGGCCCAGGCCGCCGCTCAGCCGGGACATCAGTTTGTAGTTGTTCCACAGAGAGAACGTGTGACGCGGCACCATCGCAATTTGCGCTCCCAAGCGAGCGGCCGATGTCGCACTGCTGATGAAGGCGTCCTGGTACCCATAACCGCCCGAAACAGTCCATTTGCTGGTCAGGTTTCCGTTAATGCCCAACTCGTAGCCGTTGGTCCGCTGGCTCCCGGTCTGTAGAATGACCGCCGGGTTATTGGGGTCCACGCTCCGAGTATTGGTCCTGTTCAGACGATACACCGCGGTGGTCACCGAAAGATACCGCCGTACATCCCATTTCAGGCCCGCTTCGTAGTTCGTAAACTTTTCCGGCTTCAAGGTTTCCGTCGTCGCGTCCAGCGATCCAAATTGGTCTCCCGAACTGGGTAGATAGGCCACGCTGTAGTTCACATAGAGCGAAAGCGGCGTAATCGGTTTGATCACGATGCCGGCACGCGGAGAGATCATGTTGTCAATCCGGCGGCGGTTATCGTTGTTCCGGTTGTTGTGGAACTTCATGTCGAAATGGTCGTACCGCACTCCGCCCACCAATTGGATGAAACGCGTCACATGCACTTGATCCTGGATGTAGGTCGCCGCAATCGTATTCACAGGACGATTATCGGCGTCCGTGGCGTTTTGCCGCCAAGAAACCGGGCTGAAATCCGTCGGATTGCCGAACGGAACGTTGATAGAGGTGGCGCCGCCTGCAAAGAAGGCGGTTTGACGGAAATTGTCCGTCGCCTGGCGGCCAAACTCCGCGCCAACCAGCAGCGTATGGCGGAGCGGCCCGGTATTGGCCAAATACGTCGCATCGGTTTGGTTGAAGATGTTCGTGCGCTGTGTGGCTGTGTTGTAACCCGATAGGCTGACCATGGTCCCTGCTGCATTTACCGCACCCGGAAAGACATTCTGGTAGAACTTGTCATAGGCGCCGAACAGCGTGCTGTTCCGCAGGTTCAACTTGCCTTCTTGCCTTTCTACGGTCACATTACCCAGGTTCACCCCGGCATGAGTCGGGCTCTCATTGGGGTTGCCGAAGAACGTGGACCGGTGCGCAGGAGCCGGCCGGCCTTGGAAGGATGGAATACCGCGGTCGGTTATCCGGGCGTCGTGGAAGTATTCATAACTCAGGCGGACTCGCGTCTTTTCGTCCGGCAGATAGGTAAGCGTTGGCGCAATGCCGTACCGCTCCAGGTTGAAATAGTTGCGAAAGCTATCCGAGTTCTCGTACATTCCATTCAAGCGAAAAGCGAATCGCTCGCCGATTGCCTGGTTCACATCCCCCGCAAACCGCTTGTTCCCGAACGAACCGCCCTGCAGTGACAACTCCCGGAGCGGCATGAACTGCGCTTCTTTCGTAACGCGGTTAATGATTCCGCCGCCGCCGCCGCGTCCAAATATCATCGCATTGGGGCCCTTTACCGCCTCCACCCGTTCCAGATTGTACAGGTCGCGGAAGTACTGCACGTCATCCCGAACGCCGTTGACGTAGAAATCGGAGGTGGTGGAGTTGCCTCGAATCACAGGAGCGTCCCGGTGGCCCTCGCCCTGCGCCATGGTAATGCCCGGCACATACCGCACCACGTCGGCTAGGCTCATCATCAACTGATCTTTCATGAGTTCCCGGCTCACCGTCGTTACCGATTGCGGCACATCCAGCAGCGGCGTGGGCGTCTTCGTCGCCGTGGAAGACGTAATCACCTGATACCCGGCCGATTCGCTCACCGTTACCGCCGTTCGCATCGCCGCCACCTGCAAGACTATTTCAACCGGCTGTCCCGCCGTCCCTCCCACTTGTACGGACTCCTTGGCGTCGAGAAAGCCGTCCGCAGATACCGTTACCGTATAGGAACCGGCCGTCAGCGGGAGCGTGAATTCACCTTGCTGCGTGGAAACCGCGGTATTGCCAACCGGACGCCCGGACATTGTGAACACTATACGTGCGCCTGCAATGGGAGCATGACTCTGGTCCAGGACGCGGCCGGAAACGGGAGTGCCCGCCGGCTCTGCTAGTAGGGGCAGCAGAAACAGCGGTAAAAGGAAGCTCAGTTGGAAACGGCTACGCGGCGGCTCGAACATCATGGGGACTCCTTGCAGTATCAACGGGTGCAACAACTGGAATATGCGAGACAAAAAGTGCTGCAAATAGCGTTTCTCAAGCAAGTCAGTTGCAATATTTGTATTGCAACATGCGTGCCTTTAAGTTGTCTTTAAAGGAGTATGAATTTTGTTTGCAGTAGTTTGCGGCATCCTTTTCGTGCCTGCGGCACTTGCCAGCCGTTGAAAATGAACAACGGCTGGCCGTAGTGGCGTATCACCCGCGACGAATGACAACATTCCCCTGGCGGCCGCGCTAGGACCGATGTGAGACGCATCGACATGAACACCAAATATTTCCCTATATTGCTTGTTTTCGCTGTACCAGCCATAGCGCAGGAAGCTGTGCTGACGCCTATGGAAGACGCGCCCGGCAGCTACGTGGCCGCCATGCCCTCCGAGCCCTCCTGGCGTCCGTTTGTGAACGGCCAGTCAGTAGTTCGCGTGACCATCCAGGCGCCCGGAGCGGCTGCCTGCCGTCTGAAATTCGCCTACCTGGGTTTGGCCAAAGACGAGGCAATGTACGTGCATGCCGCTGGCAACACGGTGCACGGACCCTACCTTGGGCATGGCCCGATCAACCGGCCGGATTTCGAATCCCAATGGCTTCCCGGGGACACATTCGCCGTCAGCGCCGTCGGTCAACCCACGGCCGATTTCCCGTTCGTTCTGCAGTCGGTGCGTTGCCAGTCAGCCGAACAACTGCTGGCCGCGCCCATGAAGTTCCAACTAACCTTCACGCCGTCGACGGGAAGCCCGGCCGGCGAGGAGGTCATAGCGATGGTGGAAGACAACCTGGTACGCGCCAACCGTCACCAGGACGGCACAGTCGTTCTGCAAGGCGATATGGTTCTACCCGCCGAACGAGTAGCATCCGGCAAGAACAACACCCGGGATTCGAATCAGGTGATAGGAGCGGGCCGCGCCTGGCCGGGTTTCCGCATTCCTTATGTCATCGGCGTCATGGGCTATGAGGACTGGAGCGAGTACGACACCATTAACGCTATCGCCTATTGGAATTCGCTTTTCCCAGGCCTTCTCGTCCCTCGCACCACGGAAACGAACTACGTTATGTTCCAAAAAGCCAACGGCGTCTGCCAGTCCGCCGTAGGCCGGGCCGGAGGCAAGCAATATGTGGATATTGATCCATCATGCGGAGAGGTGGCGGTCCGCCACGAGATTGGGCATGTGATCGGCTTGTGGCATGAACAGATGCGGCAGGATCGCGACCAGTTCGTGAAAGTAAACTACGACAACATCACCACGGGCAAGGCGCACAACTTCGATATCGTCAGCACAGACGCGGGTAAGAATTATGGTTCTTATGACTATGCGTCCTTGATGCACTATGGGGCGTATAGCTTCTCGAAGAACGGCAAATCTACTCTGGAAGCTTTGAGGCCAATGCCGGCCGGCGTCGTGATGGGAGCAGCGAATACGGCCTCGGCAGGAGACATCGCCAGCGTCCGGACTATGGTGTGCAATACCTGGTTCATCGCCCCGCCCAATCAGAACTTGGAAGGCGAAGGAGATACGTTGACGTTGCAGATTAACCTGCCGTCCTACTGTGCCTGGAGCGCTTCGGAGACGGCCAACTGGATTACGCTGAACAAAACCAGCGGCGTTGGCCCGGCAATCCTCCAGGTAAAAGTCGGTCCGAACTACCTGGGCGGTAAACGGCAAGCCAATATCGTGATTAATACCAAGACAACCACTATTGTGCAGACACGGATCGGTTTCTAATTCGGCTGCCGCAACAAAAAAGCTACGCCGTTCCGCTTCCGCAATTATGGGCTTGCCGTGGCCTCAGGGTCTCGTGCCTATTTTTCGAACCCTCTTAGGTAGGGGGTATCCGGCGGGCGCGACCCCGTGCTAAATTGCGGCCCCCGTGTCGAGCGGTAGCGCATGTTCATGAAAGGCGTCTCGATGCGCCGGCCAACGGCGGAGTAGCGGCCGTTCTCCCAGTTCGATTCCATATAGTGGTTCGTAATTCCGGTTGACAAGAGCAGCCGCTCGGCGTTAAATGGCTCCTTCTTGGTCACCATCATTTCGGTAATCCAGTGGGGCTGGGCGTTCGAGGCGTGATACTGCGCAAAGGGGCCGGGCCAGCCAAGCATCGAGATAATCGTCGGCTTTTTTTGTCCCTCGATTTCGCCGGCGTAGGTCCAGCCCACACCTCGGCCCGCAATTACAGCCCCTTTCGTCCCATCGTTGTATTCCACGATGCACACATTGGCCCGAGCGTTCTCCTGAAAAATCCCCTGTTTTAGACTAAATTCCGTCGCTACGGAATCCAGTAGCTTCCCAGCCCACGGATTGGATTCGACCCACTTCCAGGTTTCCGTTCCTCCCCGGATGGATTGCACAGACCTCACCCCTGTCTCGCCGCCCTTGCGGCGTTCGACGAAGCACTGCAGCACGTCAATGCAATGGAAGATGCCTCCCTCATCTGGCGCGGCTCCAACGACGATCGAGTTCTTGATCGGCGTATCGATCGCGATCTCTATCTCGGGCTTGCGGAAATAGGCCGGTATGGAGGAGCCGCCGGTTAAAGGAAAGTTCAGTTCACGGGATTTGTCAAACATCCACTTTGCGTCATCCCAATTGTAGGAAAGGTGCTTGTCGTTAAAGACCGGCGCCGAGCGCTTGCTCTGCTCGAAAACACGTATAACCTGCTCGTACATCCACCAGCGCGGCAAGAGCCAGTGGCCTTTGAGATCGGTTGGATAATTGCCGTGCTCTCCGACGATAACAACCCCATCCACCGCAAGTTCTTTCCCGCCAAGCGTGACAGCCTCTCCCACTGTTTTGTAGATGGGAATGTTCTTCGACTTGCAGACTTTCTGGCCCAGTCCGCTGGTATCGAACTGATGAATGTAAACGGACACAACCTCCACCCTCGACGGAGTGTGGGCTCCTTGCCACCAATAACCGTCCATGAGCTTGCAGATGATCCAGTCCGCATGTGATCCCGGACCACCCCAAAAGCTGACGCAACAGGCGATACGGGGCCGTCTTTCTTGCGATGCCTGGGGTGCGGCGTCCGCGAGGCCGCTACTTGCCAAACCAGCCAAGGCGGCCATACCGGCTGCTCCCGCCATGTCACGCCGGGTGACGAGCGGGCTCGACTTTTTGCTGTGATTTTCAGTCATGCGAAAGCTCCTTGCAATGCGGTTTGGGTAGCCATTGAAGTTTAGATGGTACCGCCTGGCAATAGAGGTAGCGAAGTCCCCCTCTGCGAAGCCGGCTCGTAGCAGCTGCCCTAACGGAAGACGACATGCGCATCGCGCCGCGAAGATTTCCTTGAATTCGCATATGACAATCGAACCACGCTGCGTTTACGATGCGAAGAGGATGATTCGCCGCCACTTTCTCGCCTCTGCCCTTCTTGCCGCTCAGCCAGCGCCTGCTTTCACCAGCCTCTTTGACGGCCAGTCCCTCCACGGCTGGCATGTCGTGGACGGTCCGGAATCGTCATTCTATGTCGAGGACGGAGCCATTGTGGTCAGCGAGGCCGCCAATTCGCCAACGTGGCTCCGCTCCGCCAAACAGTACGAAAACTTCGAGCTCCAATTCGAATTCTTCGTCAAAGGTTGGATCGATTCCGGCCTGCTGCTCCATGCGCCGCTCCACGGCAACGCGCAGGACGCCGGTTTCTGCGTCAAGCTATTTCACAAGAACGAATCGCCGAAACCCGAAGGCATGGGAAGCATATTCCCCGTCGTCGCGCCGAAGGGAAACAACGTGAAGTCGAAGGGCGAATGGAATCAGATCCGCGTTCGTTTTGACTGGCCCAAACTGCAGGTATGGACCAACGGCGAGCAGATACAGGACGTTAACGTCGAAACCGTTCCCGAATTGGCCCACCGTCTCCGCCACGGCTTCATCGGCTTCCAATCCCTTTCTTATCCCATTCGTTTTCGCAACATTGCTGTTCGGGAACTTCCCGGCTCCACGCCCTGGCGCACTCTCTACGGCAAAGCGGCCGATCTCTCCGCCAACTGGCAGGTCGAAGAAGGAAAAGCGAAATGGACCCCTATCGGCGACATACTCCGCGCGGATGGCTTGGGACACCTCGCGACAAAGGAACGGTTCCAGGATTTTGCGCTCGAAACCTATATCCGAGCCGCGCTCCACTCCAACGGCGGCGTACTCTTTCGCGCTGAAGGATCCGGACAGAAGGCGCACTATGAGATTCAACTCCATGATGTCGAAGGCGCCGTTTATCCCACTGGCTCACTCTACGGGCTGAAGCGCGCCCGGTTTCCGCACATCGCCCCGGAGGCCTGGTATCTGTTCCAACTCTTTGTGAAAGGCCCCTCCGTCACCGTCCGTATCAACGGGGAAACCGTAACCGAATACAACACCCTCGACCGCACCGGCGACGGCCACATTCTTCTCCAGGCCCATCAGGCCGGTCGTTGGATCGAATATAAGGACATCCGCGTTCGCGCGCTCTAATTGCCATGAAAACGCCACGTCTCAACCCGCTCGCCTACCTTGGCGACCAACTCCAGGAATTCCGCGCCAATGGGACCTACCAGCGGCTCCGCGAACTCCAAGGCCCCTGCGAGCCTGTCAGCCGCTATGATGGCCGCGAGGTCATCAACCTCGCATCCAATAATTATCTGGGCCTTGCCAATCATCCCAAGTTGAAAGAAGCGGCCATCGAGGCAGTTCGACTCTATGGAGCCGGCACCGGCGCCGTCCGTACGATCAGCGGCACGCTCGACATGCACATGGAGCTCGAGCGCCGCATCGCCGCGTTCAAAAACGTCGAAGCGTGCGTTGTCTTCCAGAGTGGTTTTACGGCCAACGCCGGCGCCGTCTCCGCGGTCCTCGGAAAGGAGGACCACGTCATTTCCGACGAACTGAATCACGCGAGCATTATCGATGGCTGCCGGCTCTCGCGCGCCAAAATCCACGTTTTTCCGCACGCGGACGTGGCGGCCGCCGCCGCCAAGCTCGAAGCTCTGGATGGCGTTCCAGGTCGCAAACTGCTGATTACCGACGGTGTCTTTTCGATGGATGGCGACATTGGACCGCTGCCCGCGCTCTGCGAACTGGCCGAAAAGCACGGCGCGATCATGATGGTGGACGACGCACACTCCTCCGGCGTCCTCGGCCGCAATGGGCGCGGGACGGTCGATCACTTTGATCTCCATGGCCGCGTCGATATTCAGGTCGGCACGCTGTCTAAGGCCATTGGCGTTCTCGGCGGCTATGTCTGCGGCACTCGCGATTTCATTGAATATTTGTACCATCGCGCCCGACCCTTCCTCTTTTCTACCTCTCACCCGCCGGCTGTCACGGCCGCTTGTCTGGCCGCCTTCGAGATTCTCGAGTCGGAACCAGAGCGCATGGAGGCCCTTTGGGCGAATACCGGGTACTTCAAAGAACAGCTCGCCGCGCTCGGTTTTGATACCGGCCGCAGCCAGACGCCAATTACGCCAATCATGGTTGGCGAGGCCGCCTCGGCGCACGCCTTCTCCAAGGCGCTCTTTGAGGAAGGCCTTTTCGCCACCGGCATCGGCTTTCCCACCGTGCCGCAAGGCAAGGCTCGCATAAGAACCATTGTCACCGCCGCTCACACGCGGGAACACCTGGACCGCGCGCTCGATATCCTGACCCGCGTCGCACGCCGTCAGGGCATTCTCGCTCAATAAGGAAAGCTAATCGAATGGATCTCGCAATCAACGGCCACGTCGCCGTCATCACCGGCGGCGCTAGCGGCATTGGACGCGCCTGCGCCGATGCCTTTGCCAAAGAAGGCTGCCGGGTCGCCGTCTGGGATCTGGCGGATTCGGCGGATTTCCGGGTCGACATCAGCGACTACGCCGCTGTCCAGTCAGCGGTTGCCCAAACCGAAGCTAGCCTCGGACCGGTCCAACATGTCGTACATGCCGCCGCCATGGGTTCCGGAAAGTTTGGATTCCCCTTTACCAACCTGGAGCCTTCGGATTGGCGGAGGGTGATGGAAGTCAACATCCTCGGAATGGTGAACGTGGCCCACGCTATTTCCCCCAGCATGATGCAGCGGAAAGAGGGAACCATGGTCTTCCTGGCATCTATCGCCGGGCAGATCGGCTCTCAAACGGATCCGCCCTATTCCGCCAGCAAAGCCGCCAATATCAACTTTGCCCAATGCCTCGCGAAAGACCTTGCGCCCCACGGCGTCCGGGTCAATACCGTCAATCCCGGCATGGTCAAAACGCCGCTGAATGAAAATGTCTGGCGCGCATGGAACAACCAGCAGCCCCCGGACAAACAACGAACCTACGCGGAGTGGGCGGGCGAAAAAGTAAAGGCGGTGGCGCCGCTCGGACGCTGGCAGGAAACGGCGGATATCGCCGACATGGTGGTCTTTCTCAGCTCAGAACGGGCCCGCAACGTCACGGGCCAGACCATCAACGTCGATGGCGGCCAAGTCATGCACTGGTAGCCTCCGCGTCGATTCGGCGCTCCGGATGTACCAGGAGCCAGAGTAGCCCTACAGCCAACATAAACCCGGCCGCGCAATCGAGTGCCGCCACCCAGCCGTAGCGGGTTGCCAGATACGGCGTCAGTATCGGGGATAACGCCCCTCCAAGGTTTGTGCACGTATTGAGCACGCCCGCCAGCGTGCCTGCATAGCGCGTCGAAAGGTCGTTAGGTACGGCCCAACTGGAAACCGCCGCCACGCTATTGCAGCCGGCCGCCAGAGCCAACAATCCAATCGCCGCATACGGATTTTCCATCCGCGATCCGACGGCCAGCAAACCGCAGGAAATCAGTGCCGCGCAAAATACGGGGACTCTTCGTCCCCATGGTTGTCCCAACTGCCGGACCAGCCGGTCGGACACCCATCCGCCCAGCGGCGCCCCCACCAGTATGGCCAGGAACGGAACCGTCGACCAGTAGCTGCCCGCCATCACTGGCAGCTTACGTACGTTGACCAGATAGAGAAAAAACCAGGTGTAGAAAATGTAGGTCACATAGCCAAGCAGAAAGTTCGCCACAATCAATGCCGGGATGCTCACGCTTCCCCACAGCCGCCGCCAAGGGAAAGGACCTGCCGGCGCAACGGCTTCACGATCCGCCTGGATCAACGCCAGTTCCGCTGTGTTGACCCCAGGATGTGCATCCGGCGCTTCTGACGATTGCCATTGCCAAAGCGCCGCCACCAACAAGCCCAGCGCACCGCACGCCACAAACGAAGTGCGCCACCCCCAGGTGGTCATCGCCCACGCAATCGCTGGCGGCGTAAACGCGCCGCCAATGCCCACCGCCACCAGGAACAGGCTGCTTCCGCGTGCGCGTTCCCGCACGGCCATCCACCGCCCAATCATCTTGTTTGTACAAGGCAGCGCTGGCGCCTCTCCCATGCCGATAAGAAATCGGACGCCCCAGAACCATCCTCCCGCTGGAACCGCCAGCGCCGTCAAGGCCGTGAATCCGGACCACCACAGAATGGCTCCAGTCAACACACGTCGTGGCCCCAGGCGGTCGCCAAGCCAACCGCCCGGCGCTTGAAATAACGCATAGCCCAGCGCGAAAGCGCTCAGTAGCGATCCGATTTCCAGATCTGTCAGCCCGAACTCCTGCTGCACATATTTGGCCGCAACATTCATGTTGAACCGGTCAATGAACGTCAGCGTGACAACCAGCAGCAGCAGCGCGTAGATCCGCCAACGTACCCGCGTAGGACGCTCGGCCATATCGAATTCCTACGGCCGGGCAGGGAGGTGGTATCCCGCCTTCGCGGTCCGGATGCGATACAGGCTGCCGCCCGCCGTCACATAGAGCGTGCTCGCCTCTGCGCCGCGTCCGAAGCCTACATTGGTCGGCCGCTCTGGGGTAGCAATATAGGCCAGTTCCCGCCCATCCGGCGCATACACGTTCACGCCATAGCGTTTCTCATTCCGGACGGCGACGTATAGGTTGCCCTCGGCATCGCAAACCAAACCGTCCGGCCCATCCTCCGGCGCATAGTTCACCAGCTGGCGGCGAAACGTAGCCGTACCGTCCGCATGCAGGTCGTAGGCGTTTAACTCCATTCGTCCCTTGCGCGCCGGCGTCCCCTTCGGCATGCGGTCAAAGCCCAGGTGCCCGTCGTCGTTCGTCACCACGTAGAGCGTCTTCTGGTCCGGCGAGATTGCCACTCCGTTTGGCTTACCCGCGTCCGTGATGATCCGGTGGACCTTGCCGTCCAGGTCCACGCGATAAACTGCCATTACCGGCTGTTCCAGCGCCTCATGGCCCAGGTAGCGCGGATCGCTGAAATAGATCCGCCCCCGTTCATCAATCACCACGTCGTTGGGCGAATTGAAAGGACGTCCTTCAAACAGTCCGGCCAGAATCACCGCCTTGCCCGTCTTCATGTCTGTCCGTGTGATTCGCCGCCCGCCGTAGTCCGCGCCTTCGGCTGCTATCAGGCGTCCCTGTGCGTCAAACTTCAAGCCGTTCGACATTCCGCTCGGGGACCGGAACACCGTCGTCTTGCCTGTTCGCGGATCGAATCGCAGGATATGCCCCGCCTGCATACCTGCTTCGGACGTGAATGTGATGTCGCTGAAATACATGGTCCCGTCGGGCGCGGCCGTTACGCCCTCCGTCAGGTGGCCGCCCTCATAGAGCTTTTCGAGCTTGGCTCCAGGAGCAAAGACCTGTGCCGGCAGCGGGAGAAATGTGAACAGGAGGAACAGGCAGTTCGGTCGTTTCATTGGGTGCGATA
>DASTML010000154.1:0-8623 GCA_035714175.1 Bryobacteraceae bacterium
CTACTTCAACTTCTGGAACTGGAACAGCCGCGTTGACTTGAAGGCGGGTGACTACAACCGGCTCTTCTTCCGGTTTTCGACGAACAAACATACCCAGGAACGGACGTTGAACGGAATTTTAGGGAAACCGGGCGAGCAGGCCTACAACCCATTCCTGCGGCAAAACCACGCCTACATGTTGGATTGGGTAAAGGTGATCAGCCCCACGGCCACGCTGAACGTGCGGGGAAACTACGCTCGCTACGTGGAAGGCAATGACGTGGTGGGCAACCTGAAATTCGACCCCACGACGCTGGGATTGCCCGCCTCGCTGCCTGGACAACTTGCCTATCCGGACTTTTTTGGGGTCTGGGCGGTATCGGGATATGCGCAGCTTGGGTTCAACCCCAGCCTGGAATACAACAACACGTACAGCATGCAGGCTAACTTGACGAAGGTATGGGGCAGTCACACGCTGAAAACCGGCATGGATTTACGGCGGTGGCACTTCCTGGCCAACACACCGGGGAATCCGTTCCGGGTGCTGGCGAGCGCCGGGTTTACGCGGAGTTCCTGGAATAATTCCGCCACGGAGGTGAACAGCGGCGATGCGTATGCTTCGTTCCTGCTAGGCGCGGCGAGCGGAGGTTCGGCAGACTATGCCGTCCGGCCGTTTTTCCGCTCGTGGTATTTTGCTCCCTATCTGCAAGACGACTGGAAGGTGACGCGCCGGTTGACGTTGAACCTGGGCCTGCGGTGGGACTATAACCCGACCACCGATGAGAAGCACAACCGGATGGTTACAGGTTTCGACCAGAATGCGGCGAGCCCAATTGCCGGGGACATTCCCGCGGCGATGCTGGCACTGTATCCCGAATTGCGGAATCTGCGCGGCGGATTGCAATTTGCCGGCGTGAATGGGAACCGGACGGTGGCGACCGAAGCGCGGATGGCGACACTGCAACCACGTTTCGGGGCAGCCTACCGGATTGGCGAAAAGACGGTGCTGCGCGGCGGCTATGGGATGTTCTACGCGAACTGGCCGACAACGGACTACTCGCAGACGCAAGGATTCAGCACGACGACCCCGCTGGTACAGTCGCTGGACGAAAATCGCACGCCTCGCGCCAATTCTTTGGGAAACCCATTTCCCTCCGGAGTGGCGCGGCCTTTGGGGGCGCAACTGGGGCTGAATACGTTCGCCGGATCGACGTTCAGTTTTTGGAGCGAAGATGCGCGGCTTCCCCGCGTTCACCAGTTTTCGTTGGGTGTCCAGCGGCGGATCGGAACGTCGGCTTCGATCGACGTTTCCTATGTGGGCAGCCGGACGCAAAACCTAATGACCAGCCGGCCGCTGAACATTCAGTCCGACGCGTTCATTCAGCAGTGCGATCCGTCGCGCGGGGGTAACAGGGCATACTGCGATGCACTGGTCCCGAACCCGTTTCAGGGACTGCCGCAGTTTGCCGGAACGACCTTGGGCCTGTCGTCGACGATCAGCCGGCTGCGGCTGTCGCGGCCGTTCCCGCAGTTCGATAGCGACCTGGTGGAACTCGGCCGGGGCGACGGAAAGATGTGGTACAACTCGGCGCAGGTCGTCTACCGGCACACGTTGGGGCGCGGGCTGACGGTGAATGCAAACTACACCTTTTCGAAGCAGGTGGTACAGGAAGGGTGGATGAACAACTACGCGGGCACTCCGCAGAGGAGTCTGGCGACTTTTGACCGGCCGCATGTGGTGAAGTTTTCGGCTCATTACGAGTTACCGGTGGGACGTGGACGGGCGTTTGCGGCCAGCACGAACCGCTTTGTGAATGGGATTATCGGCGGGTGGGACATCAACACGTTCTATACGGCGAGTTCCGGTGAGCCAGCGGATCTGCCGGGGAATGCGTTTATTTTGAAAGATCCGAAGATCGCCCCGGACCGGACGGCAACCATCGTACGGGGATGGAACCCTTGTGTATTGCAGGCCAATGCGGATGGTTCGGTGACGCCGACCCGGGCGAGCACGGTGATCAACGGGTGCAGTCCGACCGATTTTTCACAGTATGCGTGGCTGGTACCACGGAACGAGATGTTGACCTACCGGACGAACCCGCTGCGAAGCGGGCAGATCCGAATGCCGGCGCAGTTTGTGGCCGATATTTCGGTGAACAAGACGGTGCAGGTTGGCGAACGGCTACGATTCCAGTTTCGCGCGGAGGCGTTTAATGCGTTCAACCGCTTTAATGTGTTCACGGTCCGGTACAACACGAATCCGCTGGACGCGAACGGCAATTTCGGCAGCTACCTGCCGAGCGACGCGGGAACGTCCTCGGGCGGAATGCGGGATTCGCCGCCACGTTCGATTCAGTTGGGTATTAAGGCTATGTGGTAAGAGCGGACAGGCGGGCGCGGTGGTCCTCGCGCACGATGTCGAGATATTCGGGATGTTTGCGGATGTAGGCGGCCACGTAGGGGCACAGGGGGACGACGGCGAGACCGTTGGCGCGGGCGTAGGTAAGCCCGGCGACGGCCAGTTTGGCGGCGATGCCGCGCCCTTCGAGCGAACGCGGCACGCCGGTGTGTAGAAACGTGATGCTCTCCGGACGGAGCCGATAGGTGAGGACGGCGGTTTCGCCGTCCTCACTCCATTCGAACTGGTGTCCGGGTTCGTTATTGACGATGGCAGGTTCCGGCATGGCAATCCTTATGCCGGGATGCTACCAAATTTTCCCGCGCGGAAGTCATCGAAGGCCTCGATGAGTTCCGCCTGGGTGTTCAGGACGAAGGGACCCTGGCCGACGATGGGCTCGCGGATGGGCTCCCCGCTCAGAACCAGGAACTTCGCGTCGTTGTTGGCTTCGATGGTGATACCTGCGCCATCGGGCTGGAGCAGAACCATTTCGGCTTCCCGGGCGACGGCGTCTCCGTTGACCTGCACGGTGCCGTGCAGGACGATGACGGCGGTGGTCCAGCCAGCGGGAGCGGGCAGTTCGACGGTGGCTCCGGGGCGGAGCGCGGCATCCCAGACATTCATTGGCGTGAACGTCCGGGCGGGACCGGCGTGGCCCGCGTAGTCACCGGCGATGACACGGAGGGTCCCGGCGCCATCGGGCAGGGGCACGGAGGGGATGTCCTGACTGCGGATGGACTGGTAGCCGGGATCGGCTTTCTTGTCCTTCGCGGGCAGGTTGACCCAGAGTTGCACCATTTCGAGGGTTCCGCCGGCTTTGCTGAAGGCTTCCGAATGGAACTCTTCATGCAGAATGCCGGAGGCGGCGGTCATCCATTGGACATCGCCGGGGCCGATGGTGCCGCCCTGGCCGGTGGAGTCGCGGTGGGAGACCTCTCCTTTATATACGATGGTCACGGTTTCAAAACCGCGGTGGGGGTGTACGCCCACGCCCCTGGGGTGCTGGTTACCGGCCGGAAAGTCCTGCGGGCCGGCGTAGTCCAGGAGGAGGAAGGGGCTGAGGGTAGCGCCATGGCTGTTGTAGGAAAACAGCGAGCGCACAGGGAAACCGTCACCGACCCAGTGCGGGCGAGGGGCCGTGTAGACACCGACTATTTTCTTCATGGTTGGTAAGACTCCTTTGTCTTGCTGAACCCAGTTTATGGCTAGAACGATGCAGTGACTAGATAGCGGTTTTTGCCATCATCGTTCTATTTTTGGAACAATGAGAACGCAATGCACCAGGATTTGAACGATTTGTATTACTACGTGCAGGTGGTGGAACACGGCGGATTCGCGCCGGCGGGGCGGGCATTGGGGATGCCGAAATCGAAGTTGAGCCGGCGGATTGCGCTGTTGGAGGAGCGGCTGGGGGTGAGGCTGCTGCAGCGGTCGACACGACGGTTCGCGGTGACGGAGTTGGGGCAGGCGTATTATGCGCGGTGCAAGGCGGTGATGGTGGAGGCGGAGGCGGCGCAGGAGGTGATCGAGGCGACACACGCGGGGCCGTGCGGCGTGCTGCGCGTGGCGTGTCCAGGATCGTTATTGCAGGGGTGTGTGGGCGCGATGCTGGTGTCCTACGCGATGGCGTATCCGGCGGTGACGATGGAATTAACGGGGCTGAACCGGGAGGTGGACCTGGTGGCGGAGGGGGTGGACCTGGCCCTGCGAATGCGCCCGGCGCCGTTGACGGACAGCGACCTGGCGATTCGCATTCTGGCGTATGAACAGCCGTACCTGGTGGCGGCTCCCGCGCTGGTGCGGGAGATGGGCGAGGCAAAGAGTCCGGTGGATCTGGCGCGGTGGCCGAGCCTGGGACACGGAAGTCCGATTTGGGAGTTGGCGGGGCCGGACGGGGCGCGGGCCGCCCAGCGCCATACGCCCCGGCTGGTGACCGACGACTTGACGACATTGCGGCGGGCGGCGGAGGCGGGCATGGGAGTGGTGGAACTGCCGTCGCTGCTGGTCCAGGAGCAGATTGCGGCGGGGACCCTGGTGCGGGTGCTGCCGGAGTGGACGCCGCGCGTGGAGATTATTCATGCGGCATTTCCAACACGGCGCGGGCTGATCCCCTCGGTACGGGTATTGATTGACCATTTAGCGGCGGCATTTGGGGCCACAGAGCGGCCTGGGCACACTACGGTGTAGCCGGGAGAGCACGCCGGCCCGATTGCTAAGTTCTTCTAACAAAAGGGCGGACGGCGCGGCCCGGCGATTGCATTTGTTGTGGACATGCGGATTTCGTCCACGATGGTTTCGGTGCTGCTGCATGTGGTTTTGGCGGCCCTTCTGCTTCTGTTCCGGCCTACGGCGACACCAACGGTTGCCGCGCGGCCGACGGTGTTCCGGTCCATTCCGCTGGCGGCTCCGCTGCGGCCGCCGAGCGTTCCGGCGCGACAACTGGCTGGCGGGGGCGGCGGGGCGGGCGAACGTTTGCCGGCGAGCAAAGGACGGCCGCCACGGGTGGCTCCGCGCACGTTCGTGCCGCCAACCGTGCACCGGCCTGTAGAGCGGGCGCTATTAGAAATTGAGCCTTCGGTGGTTTCGGCTCCGGCAGTGACGTTGCCAATGGCGGCGATTGGCGATCCGCTGGCTTCGTTGGGACCGCCTTCGAATGGGCGGGGGAAGAATGGCGGCATTGGCGACGGAGACGGCGGGGGCGTTGGCCCCGGGAAAGGGCCGCGCGCGGGCGCGGGCGGCATTGGACCAGGCGGCTACCGATTAACGGCGGGCATTACGCCGCCGGTGCTGGTGCACAAGGTGGATCCGGGGTTCAGCGAGGAGGCGCGGCGGGCGCGGTTCCGTGGGGTGGTGGTATTGCGCATTGTCATCGATGAGAACGGAGAGCCGAAGGCAATGGAGGTGGTCCAGAGCCCCGGCATGGGGTTGGATGAACGAGCATTGGAATCCGTCGCGCAGTGGCGGTTCCGGCCGGCGCGACGCGCGGGGAAAGCGGTGCCGGTACAGGCAACGGTGGAAGTTAACTTTCACCTTCTGTGAGGCGCGCGGCCTGGGCGACCAAATAGGTGTATTCGGGAACGCTGGCGGTGCGGGCGGCGGCAAGGCGATAGTTTTCGATGGCGGAGGAGAGGTTGCCCGCCCGTTCGTACAGATGGGCGCGGGCGGCGGCGATCCGGTGCGTATGGGGGAGTTGACCGGATTGTTCGAGAGCATCCAGGAGAGCGATGCCGGTTTCCGGACCGTGGACCATGGCGGCGGCGACGGCGTGGTTGAGGACGATGACGGGGTTGGGAGAGATGCGTTTGAGGACTTCGTAGAGGGCGAGGATTTGCGGCCAATCGGTTTCAGCGGCAGTGGGGGCTTCGTCGTGGAGGGCGGCGATGGCGGCCTGGAGTTGGTAGGGGCCGACGGCGCCGGAGGGGAGGGCTTCGGCGACGAGGGCGAGGCCTTCGGCTATTTGTGATTGTTCCCAAAGTTGACGGTTCTGCTGGTCGAGGGGGATGAGTTCGCCGCCGGGGCCGGTGCGAGCGTGGCGGCGAGCATCGGTGAGGAGCATGAGGGCCAGGAGACCCAAGATTTCGGGTTCGGCGGGGACGAGTTGCCGGACGGCACGGACGAGGCGGATGGCTTCGGCGGCGAGATCGGGGCGGTGGAGGTCATCGCCGCTGGAGGCGGTGTAGCCCTCGTTGAAGATTAGGTAAAGGACGTGGAGGACGGAGCGGAGGCGCTGGGTTCGTTCGGCCGGTTCGGGGAGGGCGAAGGGAATTTTCGATGTCTTGATGGTTTGTTTGGCACGGCTGATGCGCTGGGCCATGGTGGATTCGGGGACGAGGAAGGCGCGGGCGATTTCGGCTGTGTTGAGACCGCCGACAGCGCGGAGCGTGAGCGCGATGGCGGACGACGGGGTGAGCGCCGGGTGGCAACACATGAAAAAGAGGATGAGCGTATCATCCTGCTCCGTGTCGAGGGAGCCGGGCGAGAGAACGCCGAGATGGGCGGCGGTTTCCGATTCCCGGCGGCGGCGGGCAGCGGCGGCGCGCACTTCGTCGGCCATGCGGCGGGCGGCCACCTGGATGAGCCAAGCCTTAGGGTTTTCGGGAATGCCCTGGGCGGGCCACTGCGAGGCGGCGGCGAGGAGCGCTTCCTGCACGGCGTCTTCGGCGGCGGCGAAATCGCGGAAGCGGCGTAATAAAGAAGCGAGCACCCGCGGCGCGAGGTCGCGCAGCAGGTGCTCCAGGGTGGGCGAAGCCGGAGGGATCACAGGGTGTCGTCGGGCGGGCCGTCCATGATCTGGCGGACTTCGATGGGCATGTTCAATTTGACGCCGCCTTTGCCGGGAGCGGCGGAGGCGATAGCGGCAATCTGATAAGCGCGTTCGGCGGAATCGACACCGACAATCCAGAAGCCGGCGAGGAACTCCTTGGTTTCGGGGAAGACGCCATCGGTGATGGGCTCTCCATCCTGCCCGGCGCGGACCTGGACAGCCTGGTTTGGCCAAGCGAGGCCCTCGCCGGCGATCAGTTCTCCGTTAGCCTTGAGTTCCTTATTCAAGGTCATCATGAAGGCGACGTGGTTGCGGACGTCTTCTTTCGACCAGGTGTTGAATGAACTAAACCCTGCCAAAGTGCCCGTCATCATCAACATGTATCTCATGTGTTGCTCCTTTTCGATTGTGACGCACCGGATAGGGTGCGTTTTCATGCGGTAGTCGGAGCCGATGGGGCACTTTCGACAGGGGGCCGATTATTTTTTTTATTGGTCGATCTGGATGTAGAGGTTCTGCGCGTTCGGGATACCATCGATTTCGAGGTCGATGGGCTGGTCCCCGGCGGCGACTTGGGGAACGATCAGGTTGAACTGGTAGAGCCCGATGGTTCCGCCGACGACGCCGGCGAAGGTGACCTCCGCGGGTTGTCCGCCGATACGGAGACGGTAGGGGAGCGTCAGCGACGAAGCCTGCGCCGCGACTACGCCGGCCTGGGTGGGCGGGCTGGTGGGTCCGCAACCGAGAGCGTAGATAGCGATGCGGTCCCCGGGCTTGGCCGTGGTGAAGTTGACGCCCGCCACCAGACCAGGACGGCCAATGAAGGTGGAAAAGTCCGGCGTGAGCGCTACGACATACTGCTTGCCGCCGACCAGGAATTGCGGGACGGTTTGCAGGGTGGGCGAGAGGCGAGCGCGGTTGATGAGCACCGAGTTGCTGACGCCGAGCGGGCTGCGGACCTGGACGGTGACGGGGCCGGCAGCGGTGTCTTCGGGGGTGTTGATGTTAATTTGATTCGGGCTGATGTAGTAGATGAAGGCGGGCTTGCCGTTGACCGTCACGCTGACGCCATCGAGCGTGGTGGGCGCGTTGACACCGGAGAAGTCGTTTCCGCCCCAGAGGCGCTGGGTGGTGGCGAGGTTCTGGCCGTAAATTTCCACGTAGGTATTGGACGAGAAGCCGGATTTGCCGCCGAACGAGGTGAGGACGGAATCCGTGGTGCGGATGGCGGGAGCGGGCGGCAGGGAGATCTTGCGCACCTTCTTGTTGCGGACATCGACGAAGAGGAGGTTACCGTTGGCGTCGAGGGCCATGCCGGAGGGCCAGTTCAACTGGGCGGCAATCGCGTTCCCGCCATCGCCCTGCGAACCGGCGCTGCCGGTGCCGGCGTAGGTGGTGATTTTGCCGCTGGGATCGACTTTGCGAATGCGGGAGTCGTTGGCATCGGAGATATAAATATTGCCTGCTCCATCGACGGCTACGCCCGAAGCAGAACGGATCTGGGCCTGCGTGGCGGGGCCGCCATCGCCGCTGAACCCGCTGACGCCGGTGCCGGCGACGGTGGTGATGATGCCGTTGGTAGCCACTTTCCGGATGCGGGGGTTGCCGCTGAGACGGGAGTCATAGTCATCGGTGAAATAGAGGCTACCGTCAGGGCCGAGGGCCAGCCAGCAGGGAGCGGCGTCGGCCGCGGTGGCTAGACCGCCATCGCCGGAGAGGCTAAAGCCGCCGCTGCCGGCGACGGTGGTGATGATTCCGGCGGTGGAGATTTTGCGGACACGGCGGTTGACGGCGTCCGAGAAGAAGATATTGCCGGCGGGGTCCAGGACGATGGAAATCGGCGTATTCATGCGGGCGGCCGTGGCCGGGCCGCCGTCTCCGGTGAATCCGGCGGCGCCGCCGGCAATGGTGGTGATGATTCCGTTGGGGGCGATTTTGCGAATGCGATCGTTATTGCCGTCCGTGAAGTAGATGGCGCCGTC
>DASTML010000155.1:0-33732 GCA_035714175.1 Bryobacteraceae bacterium
GGATGAAACCGGTGCTGGCTGTCTACACAAAAAGACCGCTAACGGAGGTCTCCTCGTGGATGGAACGGATGGCCTGGGCCAGCAGCGGCGCCACCGACAGCGTTTGAATGCGGTCGCAGCTCTGGGCCTCTTCCTTCAGCGGGATGGAGTTGCTGAAGATGACCTTGGTAAGGCGGGAATTCTGTATGCGCTCAATCGCCGGGCCCGAAAGAACCGCGTGCGTGGCGCAAGCCGTGACGGCGGAGGCGCCGGCCGCCAGCAGAGCGTCCGCGCCCTTCACCAACGTGCCGGCCGTATCAATAATATCGTCAATGATCAGGCAATGACGGTCACGCACTTCGCCGATCACATGCATGACCTCAGCCACGTTCACTTCCTCGCGGCGCTTATCGATGATCGCTATCGGCGCCTTTAGCCGTTTGGCGAAAGCGCGCGCGCGCTCCACGCCGCCGGCGTCCGGGGAAACGATCATGAGATCGTCCCAATGCCGTTCCCGGAAGTATTCGACCAATACGGGAGCGGCGTAGAGGTGATCGACCGGAATGTCGAAGAAACCTTGAATCGGGGCCGCATGAAGGTCCATGCAGAGAACGCGGTCCGCGCCGGCACGCTCAATCACGCTGGCAACCAGTTTGGCCGAAATCGGCACGCGCGGCTTGTCTTTCCGGTCCTGCCGGGCGTAACCGTAATAGGGCAGCACCGCCGTGATCCGGTCCGCAGAAGCGCGCTTGAGCGCGTCAATCATGAGCAGGAGCTCCATGATGTGCCGGTCCACGGGCGCGCAGGTCGACTGGATGACAAACACATCCGCGCCCCGCACATTTTCTTTGATCTGCAGGTAGATCTCCCCGTCCGCAAAGGTGCGTACGGGAGCGACTCCGAGTTCGAGGCCGAGACATTCGGCGATTTCGGTAGCGAGCGCCGGATTGGCATTACCGGTAAAGAGCTTGAGTTTTTCTGGTCTCATTGCTCGTTGCGGCGCCGAAGCGCGTACCGGCTTTGGGGCGGCCATTGCTTTCCGTCCTTGATTCCGTCCATGTGTTCCTGCAGTTGACGCCGCCAGGCGGCGCGGTACCGGTTCCGGCTCAAAAAAGAGGCTGGAAACACGGCTGGCTTTGGGCGCAGAGTTTCGCACGCTGCTTGCGCCTGCCGAACCTGGCTTTGTGTGGTGAAGACTCCGAAGAGAGCTGAGCCGCTGCCGGTCATTCTGGCTGGGTCAGCCCCTGATTTCTGTAGATTTTTGAGGATGGATTTCAATTGCGGGTGCTGGGGGAAAACCACACCTTCGAAATCGTTCTCGACCTGCGATCCAATAGCGCCCGAAGACAGGGAATCCCCAAGCCTCCAGACACGCGACTGGAAACTATCAATATACTGAACCCGTTGGGCTTCCGTCAATTTTCCGTTACCGCCGCGATCCAAGGCCCGGTAGGCCTCCGGGGTGGATACATGCAGCGGCGGAGCCGCGACCAGAACAGGCCGCGCAGGCAGGTCCGGCAGCGGGTAGAGTTCCGTACCGCGGCCCAGCGCAACCGCGGCGCCGCCCAGCAGAAAAAACGGCACGTCCGAACCTAGTTCCGCGCCGATCCGGGCCAGCTCTTCCAACGGGATCCGCCATCCAGCAAGCACCGGAAGCGCCAACAAAACGGCGGCGGCGTCAGAAGATCCCCCGCCCATGCCCGCGCCCATCGGAATCTGCTTTCGCAGCCGCATCTCGATACGGCCCGTCCCCTGGACGTGGTCCAGCAACCGGCGCGCCGCGCGTACGACGAGATTGTCGGCAATGCCGGCCGCGTCATCCAGGATCAACGCAGTCGTGCGAGACGGGGTATAGGTGATGGCAAGCGTATCGGCTAGTGATACGGTCTGGAAAACGGAACGCAACTCATGAAAGCCGTCGGCGCCGCGATTCAAGACTTTTAAGTCGAGATTCAGCTTGGCAAAGGCTTTCAGACGGGCACTACGGGGAGCGGCCATGGCGCGCTCCTAGTAATGCACGAGAGAGTGTACCGGGTACCCGCCCAGCTTTTCCCGCCCGTGCAGGAAGTCCAACTCGATAACGAAGGAGAACCCGGCGACCGTGCCGCCCAGCTTTTCCACTAATTGGGCCACCCCGCTGGCCGTGCCGCCGGTCGCCAGCACGTCGTCCACAATCAGCACCCGCTGCCCCGGCTGAATGGCATCCCGGTGAATTTCCAGAGTATCAACGCCATATTCAAGCGCATATTCGACCGATTCCACTGCCGCCGGCAATTTTTTCGGCTTACGAACCGGCACAAAACCCTTTCCGATGGCGTGGGCCACGGTAGGCGCAAAGAAGTAGCCGCGCGCCTCGATTCCCAAAACCACATCCACCGAACTGGCATCAAACCCGCTCTGCAGGCCCGCAATTGTGGTCTGAAGACCCTGCGGATCTTTCATTAGCGTGGTGATGTCGTAGAAAAGAATGCCAGGCTTCGGCCAGTCGGGAATTTCCCGGATGAGTTGCTTCAATTGGTCCATGGGAGTAAAAACGGGGGGACCATTAGTATAGCAAGCTGGACTGCGCGTTCTGTTGATAAGCACGGTATGCGAACTGGTACCCGTCCAACCTGGACGGGGCAGTCGCCGCCGGCGGGGAAGCTGTCGCGGCGCCGCTCCGCGCGGCCGTCACCAACCGCTCCAGGAGCTCGCCAATTTGCGTGGTTTCCTCGTCGCCCAGTGTGCCCTTCACATCCACCCGCACCTGATAGGACGACGTGCCCGTCAAGCTCTGCGCCCCGGCCGACGCACCGTCCACCTGGGCCGAACCAACCGTCGCCTGGGCCTGCAAAGCGGCGCGCAACGAGATGCGCACTGTGTCGCCGTCGGCGGTCCGTACTTCCAATACCGCCTCTTCCCGGGACCGGAGGCCCGCGGTGGAACCCTGAAACTGTCCCGCCGGCGGAGACGCCGGATTGGCGCTGCCGCGGTTCACCCGCGCTTCCCGCGCCGGGCTGCTCCGCTGCCGTTCGCTCTGATACGTCTGGGAAAAGTGGCCGCTACGACCGATGGGATTCGGCATATATCCCTCTCATCGGAGAGAGATCAGCGAATTTGAAAAGAAGTGGAGGCGGCGGCCGGCGCCTCCTCCATAGCCTCTACTTCCCGAACCTCGGACCACCGCGGCCCTTGCCACAACCGCCCCTGCAGCGCATCGAGCGATGGTCCCGGCCCTTGGGCAAACGCTTCCACGCGCCCGTCCGCCAGATTCCGCACCCAGCCTGCCAGCCCCAACGAAACGGCCTCCCGCTCCACGAACCGCCGGAACCCAACTCCTTGCACACGCCCGCGGACCAACCAGCGGCGCGCCGAATCCGCCACCGTTGCCTATCCCTCGGTTTTCGGCTGCTTGGCTTTTTGCAGTTCCAGATAGCGCACGCGCGACGCAATAATCGCCTTCCGCGCCTCCGGCGGCCCGCCCCAGCCTTCCACCTTCGGAACAACACCTTGCAGTTCCTTATAGATAGTGAAGAAGTGCTCAATTTCCCGCCGCACGTGCGGAAAAATTTGATCGAGCGTATGGATCTGGTCATACCGCGGATTCCGCGTCGGCACGGCCAAAATCTTCTCGTCCACGCCCATTTCATCAGCCATGTAGAGGATGCCGACCGGCCGCGTTTCAATCAGGCAGCCCGTGAAGCTTGGCTCATTCACCAAGCAAAGCACGTCAATCGGATCATCGTCACCGGCCATCGTCCCGGGGATAAAGCCATAATCGCCCGGGTAGTGCATCGGCGAGTAGAGCGCCCGGTCCAACCGGAAAACGCCCAACTTGCCGTCGTATTCAATCTTATTTCCGGAATTCTTAGGGATTTCAATAATGACGCGGACGATTTCCGGACAATCCGGGCCAGGGTCAATATCGTACAGCGAAGGGGTGGCAATCACATTAGAAAGGGTAGCAAAGATCAGGGAGGGGGCGGACCCTGTGGATATTCGCATTTTGTTCGCCGTTTTGCGTATAAGACAAAAGAAAGACAGCACTTACACGCGAAAAAAAGGGCGTACGGGTACTTGAAAACAGGGGAAAACCTGCCTAGACTGGTGTCTGTGGCGAAAAGTGTCACATTGTGGCGGAAAAAATGATTGACTTGGTCAAGGGCGCAGCCAACAAGCAGCCCCTGGGCAATTTCGATACCCGCTGCGACGACAAAGGACGCATCCGCTTACCCGCGAGTTGGCTCCACTTCTTCACACACGACCTCAACGACAAAAAAGTTTTCTGCACTAGTCTGGACGGCTCGGTAATACGAATCTACCCCGAATCGATCTGGCGCTACAATCTCGCTCTTTTTGAAGAGCTCAGCGACCAATCGGCCGATGTCGAACGACTCCTTCTCTTGGCCAACCACTTTGGTTCGGAAACCGATTTGGACTCCAACGGCCGCGTTCTCATCAACTCCGAATTACGCACGACCCTGGCCCTACTGGGCGACACCGTAGTCGGAACCGGCAAAAAGGGTGTGATCCACGTCTACCGCAAGGCGGACCACGACGCTCTCATTAACAACGCAAAATCCGCTGCGGCGGAGGCAATACAGAATCTCACCCGTTTGGGAATGCGGTAAAGGCAATGCATGCAACACGTTTCAGTCATGCCGGCGGAATCGTTGGAGGCGCTCCAGCTTCGGAGCGGAGCCTTGGCGATCGACGCAACGGCTGGGCTGGGCGGCCATACCCGGCTGATCAGCGCTGCGGTAGCCCCCGGCGGGCACGTGTATTCCTGCGACCGGGATGCCGAATCGCTAGCGATGGCCAGAGCCAACTGCGCAGAGGCGGCCTCTCCCATCACCTTCCTGCACACGCCTTTTTCGCGCCTTCGCGAGACGCTCGACGCAGCCGGCGTGGGGTTGACCGATGCGCTGCTGGCCGATTTCGGCACCAGCATGATGCACTTTCAAACCCCGGAACGCGGCTTCAGTCTGATGCACGATGGGCCGCTCGATATGCGGCTCGACCGTTCCGCGGATACGGTAAATGCCGCCGATCTGGTGAATGGTCTCTCGGAGAAAGAGTTAGCGGATCTGATTTATACCACTGGAGAAAGGAGGAGTCGTCCGATAGCCAGAGCCCTGGTGCGGGCACGTCCGGTGCTCACGATGCAGCAATTCGCATCCGTGATTCTCGCCGCCGTGCCCCGTACCGGAAAACTGCATCCCGCGACGCTTTCTGCCTTAAGTCTCCGTATTGCGGTCAACGACGAGTATCAGGAGATCGAAGCGCTCATCAGCCAACTCACCACGTTGGTGCGGCCCGGCGGCCGGGTGGCCTTCATCACCTTCCACTCCGGGGAGGACTTAATTGCCAAGACCGGCACGCGCCGTCTGGCCAAAGAGGGCAAGGCCCGCTTAATCAACAAACACGTTCTTACGCCGTCTCCGGAGGAGACCCGGCGTAATCCAGCCAGCCGCAGCGCCAAGATGCGGATATTGGAAATCATCTAAACCCTTGGCAAGCAATCACTTCCGGTAATAAAAGTAGTCAGTATCAGTAGGGGGACTCAAGCCATGGCAATTGCATGGATGTTTGACAAAAAGAATGCCGGTCCGGCGCACACGCCCACCCGGAGCCAGACCGCCGTGGATCGCTTCCAGTTGCGGCCCATGCCCAACGAAGACATTCACGTCTTCGTGAAAAAAATCGACAACACGCGCGTGGTGCGCGAGCAGGATCCCAAGGCCAACGCTTCGGCCTGGAAGACGATTTCGATGGCCTGCCTATCTTCGATGATCGTCGTCGGTATGATTGTGCCGATCGCCAACAGCTATCTGGCCGGCTACACCGTAACGGAAATCGAAAAGCAGAATAACACCCTGCAGTCGCAACTTGCCCGGCTTACGGTGCGGGAAAGCGAATTGACCAGCGTGGAAGCGCTGGCCAAGGCCGCTAAAAATCAGAAGTATCTGGACCCTACGCCGGAAACGATGGTCGTTCTGAACGAACCGCGCACGGGCGATGTGGCCCTGAACCGGAATCGCCCCTAACCCAATCCTTCCGCGCCGGACCGGCGCCGCCCCGTGCGGGACATAGGCCGCTAATCCCCCTTAGCCGCCTCCCTGCCCCGCCCGCAGCGCTGGCCCGCTCGTTGTCCGTTACCCCCGTAACACCTCCCCCACCACAGAGTTGAAAGGAGCGCCTATGGAAACGATGGTCGAGCCGCAAGCACAACGGCGGCTAACTCTCGTGGCGTGGCTTGGAGTGCTTTGGGGAGCGATTCTATTCGCCCGGCTGATCCAGCTACACGTCATTGAGAATGAGTCTCTGAGCCAAGTGGCCCGGACGCAACAGGAACACACCGTGGAGGTGCCCGCCGCGCGGGGAGCCATCTACAGCGGCGGCGACGGCGCAAGCCCGCTCGCCATCAGTGTCCCGGTGCGGCGCGTTGCCATTAACCCGCTCCGGATCCAGGAAGGCGGCGAGGAGTTTGTCACCACGGTGCTCGCCACACTCCTGGGCCTCGATTCTTCGGTCCTGTTGCGTGATATCCGCGAAGCGCGCAATCCGTCCGACGGACGTCCTCGCAACGGCTACCTGGTAATTCGCGAGGACGCGACGAACGAAGAAATTAACCGGCTGCGAAACAGCAAGCTCGATATTTTCACCTTCGAGAACACCTATCGCCGCGAATATCCGAAAGGTTCTCTCGCCTCCCACGTACTGGGTTGGGTGAACAAGGACGGGCACGGCGATGCGGGCGTGGAGCGTGGCTTGGAGACCGAATTGGCCGGTGTGCCGGGGCGCATGCATATGTTGCGTGACTCCCGGAACCGTGACTACTACGGCGAACTGGTGAACGAAGAAAAGCCGGAGCCGGGCGTGGATATTACGCTCACAATTGACGAGGCCATTCAATATGCCGCGGAAAAGGCGTTGAAAAAGGCCGTCGAAGACGAGAAGGTTCCGTCAGGGACCGTGGTCGTATTAAACCCGAAGAACGGCGACATTCTGGCCATGGCGAGCTACCCGTCGTTCGATCCGCGCGTCAATCCGCAGAACGAAAACGAGATGCTGGAGCGCCTGAACCTCACAATCGCCGCTCCCTTCGAACCCGGCAGCGTGTTCAAGGCCATTACCATCGCCGCCGCCCTGGAAACCACCAACCTACGGCCCACCACCATCATCAATTGCGGCAACGGTATTCTCCGGATGCCTGGTCGTGTAGTGCATGACCATGACGCCTACGCCGCGCTCCCTATGACCGGCGTCCTGGCCAATTCCAGCAACATCGGAGCCATCAACATCGGCCTCACGGTCGGCAACAAACGCATGCACGCCTACATGGAAAAGTTCGGCTTCGGCTCGCGCGTCGGCGTCCCGCTGCCCGGGGAATCCGGCGGCAAGGTGCATCCGGTTCGCGATTGGACGGCCGGTTCCATGGGCTCCATCGCCATGGGTCATGAAATGACCGCTACGCCGCTGCAATTGGCGCAGGCTTTCGGCATCATCGCCAACAACGGAACGCTGATCCATCCTCGTATCGTGAAGGCGCGCCGCCATCACAATTCCGGCAAGACGGACATCGTGCCGCCCGCCGAACCCGATCAGCGCATCAAGGCCGAAACGGCCATCGAACTCCGCCGCATGCTGGAGCAGGTGGTTCTGGAAGGCACCGGCAAAGCCGCCCGTCTGAAGAAGGGTTACACCGTCGCGGGAAAGACCGGTACGGCCCAAATGGTGGATGCCCGCACCGGCAAGTATCTGCATCGCTACAACTCTTCGTTCGTCGGCTTCGGCCCGGTGGCTGATCCCGCCATTGTCGTTGCCGTCACCTTGAACGGCTCCTACAAGTACGGCGGCGTCACCGCAGGCCCGGTGTTTCGCGAAGTCGCCGGTTCCGCCCTGCGTACACTCGGAATTCGTAAAGATTTGATCGAGGAAGAAGAACCGGTCAAGCAGCCAGAAGGGAAGCCGGAGCCGGTGGCCCCGCCGCAGTTGGCTTCGGTCAAACCGGCAGCCCCGCCGGAGCCGGAAGACCCGGCGCTGGTCCACGGCCCGCGCGTGCCTGATTTCCAAGGCATGACGATGCGTGCCGTCATGGCCAAGTCGGTCGCGGAAGGCTGGCATGTGGAGACGGTCGGCAAGGGGATCGCCCGGGTGCAGGAACCGGCGCCGGGCGCGCTGGTAGCCTCCGGAAAACGCGTCCGCATCGTGTTCCGTCCCTAGGCCGACAATGACGATTCACGAACTTCTCGACGGAGCGGGCGTCGTCTTCGCCTCCTCTCCGGACACCCTTTCCCTTCCGGTGCACGGTCTGGCGTACCATTCGGCCCAGGCCGGGCCCGGAACGCTCTTCTTTGCCTTCTCAGGAAGCAAAGTCGATGGCGGCCGCTACGCCAGCGACGCGTTTGCCCGCGGCGCGGTAGCCGTGGTCTACGATGTCGCGCCCGCCGAACCGCCCGAACACCCTTACGTTGTGGTCGCGCACGGCCGCCGCGCTCTCGCCGTTGCCGCCAAACGGTTCTATGGCGCGCCGGACGAAACCATCGACATCATCGCCTTCACCGGCACCAATGGCAAGTCCACAGGCACCATGCTTGCCGACGGCATCCTGCAACACGCGGGTTACAAAACATCGCTGATCAATACGATCGGCTATCACGTCGCCGGGCGGCCCATACCCGCCGTCAACACGACGCCCGAATCACTCGACGTGTTTCGCATGGCGGCCGAAACCCGGGATCTGGGCGGACGCTTTCTCTCCATGGAAATCTCCTCCCACGCCCTGGCGCTTGGCCGGGTAGAGGGACTGCGCGTGGCCGCCGCCGTCTTCACCAATCTCACTCGAGATCACCTGGATTTCCATCACACGATGGACGAGTACTTCGCCGCCAAAGCTAGGCTCTTTTCGTCCGATTTCGTCCCTCGCTTCGCCATTCTGAATGCCGATGACGAATGGACCCAGCGCATCGAAGTTTCTTCCGCTTCCGCCCGCCGTACCTACGGCATCGCCAACCCTGCCGATTACCGGGCAATCGATATCGAATCCGGCTTCTTCGGCCTCCGATTCACCATCGAAGGCCACGCGAAAATAGAATCGCGGCTCGTGGGAGACATTAACATCTACAACATTCTCGCCGCAGCTGCGGCCTGCCGCTCGCTGGGCCTGTCCTGGGACGAGATTGCCGCTGGCGTAGCTGCCTTTCCAGGCGTTCCCGGCCGCTTCGAACGCGTCGAGGCCGGGCAGGACTTCCTCGTCGCCGTGGACTACGCCCATACAGACGCCGCCATCACGAACGTCATCCGTGTCGCCCGGCAATTGCTAAACGGGAAGGGCCGTGTCCTGACGCTCTTTGGCTGCGGCGGAGACCGCGACCGCTCCAAACGCCCTCTCATGGGCATGGCCGCGGCCAAGGATTCCGATTTCGTTATCCTCACCAGCGACAATCCCCGCAGCGAGGATCCGTTCGCCATCATCAATGACGCCGTTGTCGGCGCGCGCCGCTTCGACACGCCGCTGCTCGTTGAACCCGACCGCGAAAAGGCCATTCACGCCGCCATTGCCGAAGCTCGCCCCGGAGACATCGTCCTTCTGACCGGTAAGGGTCACGAAAACTACCAGATCATCGGCAGCCGCAAGATCGAATTCAGTGATCGTGACGTCGCCCTCCGCGCGCTGCGCGCCCGAGGCGTCCAATGATTCTTACGCTTGCCGATATCGCGAGGATCACCGGCAGCCGGGATAGCCTCCCTGCCGCTCCCGTTGCCGACTGGAGCATCGATACACGGACATTGGTACCCGGCGCGGTCTATTTCGCACTGCGCGGCGAAAATCACGACGGACACCGGTTCCTGCGGGCCGCGGCGGAACAGGGCGCGGTCGCAGCCATCGTCGACGACCGGGACCATCCCAAACCCGAGGAAATGCGGCTCATTCATGTGGCCGACCCGCTGCTGGCGCTCCAACAACTGGCCGCGGCGGCGCGGCAGCATCTTCCCTGCCCGCTCATCGCCATCACCGGCAGCGCCGGCAAAACCACCACTAAGGAAACGATCTCCACTCTCGCCGGCGCCGCCCTGCGCGTCACGCGGTCCGAAGGGAATCTCAACAACCACATCGGGTTGCCGCTCTCCCTGCTGCGGCTGGACGAAACGGCCGGCGTTGCCGTGCTGGAAATGGGAATGAACCACGCGGAGGAGATTCGCCTCCTGGCCCGCATCGCCCGCCCCACAATCGGCGTAGTAACGAACGTCGGAACCGCACATATCGAGAATTTTTCCTCCGTGGAAGGCATCGCGCTCGCAAAACGGGAGTTGATCGAAGAACTCGGCCCCGCGGGCATTGCGGTTCTGAACTACGATGACCTCCGCGTTCGCGCGTTTGCCGGCGTTCATGCCGGCCGTACTGTAACCTACGGCATGGAACCCGGCGCGGATATCCGTGCCGAAAACGTACAACTTACAGCGTCTGGCGCTTCTTTCACCATTCAGGGCGTCCCCTTCGATATCCAGCTTCCCGGACGGCATGGCGTTTGGAATGTAACTGCCGGCGTCGCCGTGGGATCTATTCTCCAAATTCCTCTGGAAAAACTGGCGGAGGCCGCCCGGACCCTGAAAAGTGGGCGCATGCGCGGCGAACGCCTGAGTTTTAATGGCATTACCATCTTGAACGATTGTTATAACAGCAACCCTGAGGCCGCCAAGGCGATGATTGACACCCTGGCCGCCCTGCCCGCCGCCCGAAAAATTGCGGTCCTGGGCGAGATGCTCGAACTCGGCGCCTGGTCCGAGCAGATGCACCGGGAGGTCGGCGCGTATGCCGCCGCCGCCGGCATACAAACAGTGATTGGCATTCGGGGAGCAGCCCGGCATTTGGCGGACGCGGCGCAGGCTGCCGGCGTGGAAAGTCACTTCTTCGAGGACCCTGCCGAAGCCGGAGAAGCGCTCCGCGGTCTCGCGCGGGAGGGCGATGCCATGCTCTATAAAGGCTCTCGCGGAACCCGTGTCGAAAAGGCCCTGGAAAGGTTCATGGCCAACTGATGCTTTATTGGCTCCTATTCGAAAAGCTCTCTCCGCACTTTGGCCCGGCACGCCTCTTTGGCTACATAACCTCCCGCACAGCGTTTGCAAGCCTCTCCGCGCTTTTTATCTCCATCTGGCTGGGCCCCTGGCTCATTCGCAAGCTTCGCGAATTCCAGATTGGCCAGCACATCCGCGAAGAGGTAACGAACCATCAGAAAAAGGCGGGAACGCCCACCATGGGCGGCCTTCTTATCATCATCGCAATCGTCGTGCCCACTCTCCTTTGGGCCAATCTCACGAACCCCTACGTCTGGATTGCACTCTTCGGTCTCATCAGTTTCGGTCTCATTGGCTTTTACGACGACTACACAAAGGTGAAGAAAATGCGAAACCTGGGCTTCACCGCCCGCAAGAAATTCGCGTTACAAATGCTCTGTTCCGCCGCGGTCGGCGTCATGCTCCTCGCTCTGCATTCCAGAGGCGGCTATGCCACCAACATGAACATCCCTTTCTTCAAATCCTTTAAGCCCGACCTTCTGGTTTCCGATTGGTTGGCGAATCCATTCACGTATCCCTTTGCCTTCGTCTTCTTTTTTCTCTTCCTCGTCATCGTCATCGCCGGTTCCTCGAATGCCGTGAATCTCACGGACGGTCTCGACGGTCTCGCCATCGGACTGATGATCATCGCCGCCGGGGCCATGACGATCCTTACCTACCTGAGCGGGCATAAAGATTTCGCCACCTACCTCGACATCGTCCGCCTCCCCGGCGCGAGCGAATTGACCATCTTCTGCGGAGCCATGACGGGAGCTTCGCTTGGCTTCCTTTGGTACAACGCCCACCCGGCCGAAGTGTTCATGGGCGACGTAGGCGCACTCTCGCTCGGCGGCGCCATGGGTACCGTGGCCGTACTCATCAAACAGGAAGCCCTGCTGCTGTTCATCGGCGGCGTCTACGTCATGGAACTGATGAGCGTCGTTCTGCAGGTCACCAGCTTTAAACTCCGTAAAAAACGCATCTTCCGAATGGCGCCGCTCCACCATCACTTCGAACTGCTCGGATGGCACGAGGCGAAGGTCATTACCCGCTTCTGGATCATGGGACTCATCATGGCCCTTTTTGCTCTCACCACCTTGAAACTTCGCTAATTCATGACCGGCTACACCAACACCAAGGCGCTTATTGTCGGCGGCGGCAAATCCGGCCTGGCGGCAGCCCGGTACCTCGCCGCTCGCGGGGCCGCCGTCACTATTTCCGACAGCAAGCCCGCCGCCGTCCCCGGCTTTCCCGTTATCGGACAGGCGGAGACTGATAGCGATGGCTTCGACCTTCTCATCCAGTCTCCCGGCGTTCCGTTGGAACTGCCTCTTTTTGAAAGGGCGCGCGCGCGGGGGGCGCGGATCATTGGGGAACTGGAGCTCGCCGCGGCGGAACTGCGGGGCCGGATCACCGCCATCACCGGAGCTAACGGAAAGACGACCACCACCGCGCTCATCGGCCACATCTTTCGCCATGCCGGCCGTCCCACGCTGGTCGGCGGCAACATCGGCGTACCCGTCACAGACCTCGTGGCCGACTCCACGCCCGAATCCGAGATCGTTCTGGAACTGTCCAGCTTCCAACTGGAGACCATCGACACGTTTCGCGCCCACATCTCCCTGGTCCTCAACATCACTCCGGACCACCTGGACCGTCACGGCACAATGAAGCGTTATGTTGACGCGAAGGCTCGCCTGGTCGAAACGCAGACCGTCGAAGGAGTCGCGGTTCTCAACGCCGCCGAACCCAACGCCAGCGCCCTCGCCCAACGGACGCAGGCTTCCGTTGTGTGGTTTAACCTCGATGCGCCTCGCGCCGGCCACGTCGCTAGCGCGAACGGCTTCCTCTGGCTGGGTGAAACGGTGTGGATGCCCGAAGCGGAGATCCCATTGCCCGGGCGTCATAACGTCGAAAACGTCATGGCCGCCGCCGCCGCCGCATGGCTATCCGGAATTCCGCCTACCGTCATTGCCGATGCCGTGCGATCCTTCCCCGGCGTCGAACACCGCATCGAATTCGTCCGGGAACTCAACGGCGTCAAGTACTACAACGATTCCAAGGCCACCAACGTCGACGCGGCCGAAAAGGCCATCGACGCCTTTCCAGGCAGTCTCTGGATCATCCTGGGCGGCAAGGATAAATACTCTGACTATCGTCCCTTGGCCGCCCGGCTCGCCGCAAAAGCCAAAGGAATCCTGCTGATCGGAGCCGCCGCCCCCATCATTCGCCAACATTTTTTGGAGGCTGACCCTTCCCTGCCGCTCATGGATTGCGATACCCTCGAAAAGGCTATTCGCACGGCGCGCCCCCTCGCGGCGCCCGGGGATATCGTGTTGCTTTCCCCTGCCTGTGCCAGCTTTGATCAATTTCAAAGCTACGAACACCGTGGGCGGTGGTTCAAAGAAATCGTAAATAGCCTGTAAGTAAGGAGCAGTACATGTCGAAGCGCGTGGCAATGGATTGGACGTTGTTTCTCACCGTGGCCGTCATGGTAGCCGCAGGGCTTATCATGATCTACTCCGCCTCTTCCATCACTGCGGAGTCCCGCTACAGCAAACCGCCCTACTATTTCATCGCCATGCAACTCGGCTGGGCCATTGTGGGCTTCATTGCTCTCATGCTCTTCCGCCGCTTCGACTACCGGAAGCTGCGCCGTCCGGAGTGGGCCTTCGGGCCATTGGCCGTCGTCCTGTTCCTTCTCCCCGTTGCCTACTTTGTCGATCCGCGCCATCGGTGGATCCCCCTCGGCATCGGCAATATCCAGCCGTCGGAAATCGCAAAACCCGCCATGGTGATCTTCCTCGCCTATTTCCTCACTTGGCGGCAGGCTGCCATCAACGACGCAAGGTTCACGCTCCGTCCCGCCGCGCTCCTGCTCGGCGTCCTGTTCCTCCTGGTCGCCGTGGCGGATCTTGGCACTGCGGTCGTCCTCGCTGTCACCGCCGTCGCCATGTTCTATATCGCCGGTCTGGACCGCCGGTTCCTGATCACGGCGGGCAGCCTCGCCCTTGTCTGCATGACCCTCGCCATCGCCGCCAAGCCGTATCGTCTCCGCCGCGTAGTGGAGATGGTGGATCCCACCTACGAAAAAGTGGACCGGTATGATGTCTCCGGCAAGATCAAGCCCTACATCCTGAGTTCCGCCTCCGTCAGCGACACCGGCTACCAGGCGCGGCAGGCGAAGATCGCGCACGGCTCCGGCGGCGTCTTCGGCCTGGGCCTTATGCATGGCCGGCAGAAACACTTCTATCTCCCGGAATCCCACACCGACTTCATCTATGCCGTCATCGGAGAGGAACTGGGCCTATGGGGGACCGCCGCCGTCCTTTTCGGCTACTTCATCATCATCTGGCGGGGCATACGCATCTATCTCCTCACGCCGGACGAATTCGGCCGCATGCTGGCCCTCGGGCTAACCATTGCCATCGGTTTCCAGGCGCTCTTCAACATCACCGTCGTTCTGGGCCTGGGCCCCACCAAGGGTATCCCTTTGCCCATGATCAGTTATGGCGGCAGCGCGTTGATGACCACCCTCGCCTCGCTCGGCATTTTGCTCAATATTAGTGAGAACGTGGGCTAATGTCCCCCCGCGTCTTCGTCATGGCCGGCGGCGGCACCGGAGGCCACATCATTCCCGGAATTGCCGTCGCGCGCGAACTCGCGGCCCGCGGCCATCGCCCGCTTTTTATCGGTACGCGGGAAGGGATGGAGGCGCGTCTCGTTCCCGAGGCCGGATTTCCGATTGAATGGGTGGAAATCGGCGGCATGAAAGGGCTGAGTCTTGCGCGCCGGGCCCGTACCGTCGTGGAATTGCCCGCCAGCGTGTGGACGGCCCGCAGCATTTTGAACGCCCACAATGCGGCGGGCGTTTTCAGCATGGGCGGCTATGCCGCCGCGCCCGTCGTCCTGGCCGCCACGCTCACAGGCACACCCGTCGTGCTCATGGAAGCCAACGCCATGCCCGGCATGACCAACCGCCGCATGGCCCGTTTCGCTCGCCGTGCACTCGTCAGCTTTCCGGAAGCGCTTCCCTTCTTCCCGGCCGGCCGCGCCGAGCTAGGCGGCCTTCCCGTTCGTCCCGAGTTCTTCGCGCTGCCCGCAAAACCGCGTTCCACTCCGCCCACCGTTCTCATTACAGGCGGCAGCCGCGGCTCCCGCACGCTGAATCTCGCCGCCCGCGCCCTGGCTGGTCTCCCCCGCCCTTCTCTTCGCATCCTTCTGCAGACAGGCCGGGACATGCACGCCGAACTCTCCGCCATCGCGGCGGACGGCTTCGAAGTCGTGCCGTTCATCGAAGACATGCCCCGCGCCTTCGCGCAGGCCGATCTCATTGTCTGCCGCGCGGGCGCCGGCGCCGTCGCCGAACTCGCCGCCGCCGGCAAGCCCGCCGTCCTCGTCCCCTATCCCTACGCCACCGACGATCATCAGATGGCCAACGCCCGCGCCATGGAACGCGCCGGAGCTGCCCGCGTTGTCTCCGACAAGGACATGGACGGCCCCCGCCTGCTTCGCGAGATTACGTCCCTCCTGGAAGGTTCCACGCTTGAAACCATGGCCGCCGCCGCCCGCGCACAGGCCAAACCCGGCGCAGCCGCCCGCGCCGCTTCCCTGCTGGAAGAGTACGCGGCGGCAAAATCCTGATTAAAACAATACGATAGAAGAATGTTCTATAAGCCCCAACGCCTGCACTTTACTGGAATCGGCGGCATCGGCATGTCCGGAATTGCGGAGATTCTGCTGAACCTCGGCTACACCATCAGCGGCTCCGACGTGAAGCTCACGCCGGTAACCGACCGGTTGCAGGCCCTGGGAGCTATCGTCCACGAAGGTCACTTCGCCGGCCATGTGGCCGGAGCCAAGGCCCTGGTCGTCACCAGCGCGGTTAACGAAACCAACCCCGAATTGGTGGAAGCGCGCCGGGTCGGTATTCCCGTGATTCCGCGCGGCGAACTGCTGGCCGAACTGATGCGTCTCAAGTACGGCATCGCCATCGCCGGCAGCCACGGCAAGACCTCCACCACGTCCATGACCGCTACCATGCTGGCGCATGCCGGTCTGGACCCCACGGTGGTCGTGGGCGGCCGCGTCGGCACGCTCGGCGGTTCCAACGCCCGCATGGGAAAAAGCGATTTTCTGGTTGTGGAATCCGACGAATCCGACGGCTCATTCCTCAAGCTGGCGCCCATCATCGCCGTCGTCACCAATATTGACCGGGAACATCTGGACCACTACGCCTCCATCGAAGAAATCCGGCGTTCGTTTACCGAATTCGTCAACAAAGTGCCCTTCTACGGCTGCGCCATCCTGTGTCTCGACGATGAAAACGTGCAGCAGATCCTCCCCTCCATCAAGCGCCGCACCGTCACCTACGGCGTCAGCGCACAGGCCGATCTGCACATCTCGGAAATCGAGCTGGGCCATATGTCCAGCCGCTTCCGCCTTCGTTTCCGGGACGAAGACATGGGCATCATCACGCTCAACGTACCGGGCATGCACAATGTGTTGAACGCCACCGCTTCGGCCGCCGTGGCCCGGGAACTGGAAGTCCCGGCTGCCAGCATCCGCGACGGACTGGCCGAGTATCGGGGTGTCGACCGCCGTTTCCAGACGCGCGGCGAAGCCAATGGCATAACGGTCATCGACGACTACGGCCACCACCCCACCGAAGTCCGCGCCACCCTCGCCGCTGCCCGCCTCTGCCAGTTCAAGCGTGTCCACGTCATCTTCCAGCCGCACCGCTACACCCGCACGCAGCATCTGATGGACGACTTTGCCCGCAGTTTCCACCAGGCCGACACCGTCGCGCTGCTCGATATCTACGCGGCCTCGGAAGCACCCATTGAAGGCGTTTCCAGCGCCGTTCTCGCTGACCGCCTGCGCGCTTTCGGCCACCGCGAAGCGCAATGGGCCGGGACCATGGAACGCGCCGTGGAAATCGTCGCTGCCGCCGCGCAGCCCGGCGATGCCGTCTTGACGCTCGGCGCCGGCAACGTCTGGCAGGCCGGGGATAAACTGCTGGCGCATATACGCAATAAGGAGTAACCACGATGGCTAGGAAACAACAGCAGGCCGGAAACCAGGAGCGTTTCAAGAATATCCGCCGTGGCCTGATCATCGCCACGCTGGCCTCCGCCGCTCTGGTGGCGCTGCTCTGGGGAGCCATCCAACTGGAGCACTTCCTCATTCGCGATCCCCAATTCACCCTCGCTCTGCCGCCCGATCCAGGCGAAGAAAGTCCCGCCGTGGAGATCATCGGCGTCAAACACGCGTCGCGCGCCTACCTCGCGTCTACCTTTGATCGCGACTACGGCCGCAGCATCTACCTGATGCCCCTCCGCCAGCGCCGCGATGAGTTGCTGCGCCTGCAATGGGTGAAAGACGCCCGCGTGACCCGCGTCTGGCCCAACCGCCTCCAAGTCCGCGTCACGGAACGCGAGCCTGTCGCCTTTGTGCAGCTACCCGGCGAAAGCGTCCTCCCGCTCATTGACGTCGATGGCCACGTCCTGATGCCCGAAACGCAGGAGACGTTGAACTTGCCCATTCTTTCCGGGGTCACCCGCGAACAGTCCGACGAGGACCGCCGGCTGCGCGTGCACCGCCTTCAAAAGCTGGTCTCTGACGCCGGTCCGGAGCTTTCCGCGAAAATTTCCGAAGTCGACGCCTCCGATCCGGATAATCTAAAGATAATGCAGGATGCGGGCGGCAAAGCCGTAACGCTCATCATCGGAAAAGGGTATTTCAAGCGGCGTCTTGAAAAATTCAGGCAGAACGCGGACGATCTGCTGCGCCGGGACCCGGCAAAGACGATTTTCGATCTCCGCAAGGACGGCAGCATTTACGCGCGCCCTTCGCAGACTCTGACCGCGGAGGGAGTCCGGCCCAGTGACTGAGGAATCCCATGGCCACTAACCGCGTGCGTTTAGCCGCCGGACTCGATGTCGGCAGCGCGGCCACGCGGTGTGTCATCTGCGTCGTGGAAGAGGGCCGGATTCGCTTCGTCGGAGCCGGGGAGGTCCCTTCTCAGGGTTGGGCCAACAGTAAAATCGCCAACCGGGAGCAAATGTCGGAATCAGTCCGTTTGGCGGCGCGCGAAGCCGAACGGCAGGCCGGTCTTTCCGTCGACGCCGTGGTCGTCGGCTTGGGCGGTGAAGCGATTCGCGGCGACAACCAGGTCGGCAAGTATGACTTCGGCCGCCCCCGTGAAATTGACCAGTCCGACATGGCCTACGCCGTCGAAAAGGCGTGCCGGCAGCAATTGGACGCCGAACGCGTATTGCTCCAGGTCTTCCCGCAGGATTTTACGCTCGATGGCAATGCCGGCGTCGTCAACCCGCGCGGCACCCGCGCATCGCGCCTGGAAGCCAATGTGCACATCGTCACCACCAGCGCGTTCGAACATCAATCGCTGGTAAGCGCCGTGCATGAGGCCCACCTCGCGGTGGAAGAAACGATCTACGAAGGCATGGCCGCCGCCTATGCCTGCGTAACGCAGGAGGAGCGCCGGCAGGGCGTTGCCGTGGCCGATATCGGCGCGCAGTCCACAGAGATCGTGCTCTATTCCGGCGAGGCGATGGTCCAGGCCGTCAGCCTACGCGTGGGAGCGGAGCATTTCACCCGGGATATCGCCCACGATTTCAAAATCTCCTTCGAGGACGCCGAAAAGCTCAAGCACGAATACGGCTGCGCCATCCTTGGGCTCACCGCCGACAATACGTTCATTGAAGTACCCTCCGCCGATGGACGTCCCTCCCGAGAAGCCCCCCGGAAACGGCTCAACTTCATCCTCGAATCCCGTGCTGATTTTCTCTTCCGCTACATCAAGAAGTACGTGGAAGAAGCGGGAATGGACCGTCAGTTGTTGGAAGGCATCTTGTTGACCGGCGGCGGCGCGTGCCTGAACGGCATGTGCGATGTCGCCGAACTGGTGTTGAACTGCCAGTCGCGCAACGGCCTTCCCGTTGGAATTCAAAACTGGCCGGACAACCTGTCCAATCCTCAATGGGCCACCGTCGCCGGCCTGGCCATGTATAGCGGACGCCTCAAGGAACATCGGTATCAGAAACGGTCTTCCCCGGGCTTCCTTAGCCTGTTAATGTCCAAGTAAAAGGAACTCTTAGGTATGAGCGAGTTGAAGTTTGAAATGCAGGACGACAACCAGATCGGTACCCGCATCAAGGTTATCGGCGTGGGAGGCGGCGGGTGCAACGCGGTTGCCCGGATGATGACCGCGGGCCTCACAGGCGTCGATTTTTATGTCGTCAACACGGACGTACAAGCCCTGAATGTCTCTCCCGTGCCAAACAAAATCGCCATCGGAGGTAAGCTCACCAACGGCCTCGGCGCCGGCTCGGATCCCGAAAAGGGCCGCCAGGCCGCTTTGGACGACACCAATCGTCTCGTCGAAATCCTGGAAGACGCCGACATGGTGTTTCTCACCTCCGGCCTCGGCGGCGGCACCGGCACCGGCGCGACGCCCGTCGTCGCCTCGCTGGCCAAGGAACTCGGCGCGCTCACCGTTGCCATCGTCACCATGCCCTTCAAGTTTGAAGGGCCAAAAAAAATCCGCCAGGCCGAACGTGGGCTCGCCGATCTCGCCGCCACCATCGACACGGTCATCTCCATCCCGAATGACCGCCTGATGAAGCTCGCGCCCAAAGGTACCAGCTTCCTGGAAGCCTTCAAAATGGCCGACGATGTTCTTCGCCAGGCCGTGCAGGGCATCTCCGAGATCATGTTGACCCCCGGCATCATCAACCGCGATTTCAGCGATATCAAAGCCATCATGTCCGGCATGGGCCACGCCATGATGGGTACAGCCACGGCCACCGGGGAAGGCGCCGCCGTGGAGGCCGCCCGCGCCTCCATCAGTTCGCCGCTTCTCGAAGAAAATGGCGTCGAAGGCGCCCGCGGTCTGTTGATCAACGTCGCCGGCTCCAGCGCCCTGACGCTCGACCAGTTCGGGGAAGCCTGTTCGCTGATCTTTGAGGCGACTAAGAACGACGAAGTGCACGTCAGCTACGGACTGGTCCATGACGAAGCGCTCGGCGATGAAGTGAAGGTCACGGTCATTGCCACCGGGTTCACCCGCGAATCGTCCATCCCGCTCACGCCTTCCCGACCGGAGCGGTTCCCGGCCGCCGCCTCGCCCATCGCCATGCCCGCCTTCTCTCCGGAGCCGGTGGAAACAGCCTTTGACGAAGTGGAAGTCACCGATGCGCTGCCCTCGTCTTCCAACTCCGGGGAGCCGGCCCCCCCGCCGCCTCCGGCCGCACCCCGCGCCGATGCCGATCCCTTTGACGACATCGACACCCCGGCCTTCCTCCGCCGCGAACGCAAGCTGTTCAGCTAGTAAGAACTCAAACCAACAAAAAAAGGGCCGACTCCCGAAGGAGACGGCCCTTTCCTTTGTCTACGAACGAACCTACCAGAGCAGCTTGAGCGCAAACTGCATCTGGCGCGGCGCATTCGCCGTTCCGGTCACACGGCCGAACTGCCCGTTGCCCACCGTCGTGTTCGGGGTACCGAACACCGGGTGATTCAACGCGTTGAACGCTTCGCCGCGTAGTTCCACGGCCACGCGCTCTCCCTTAACCGGGAACCGCTTGAAGACCGAGAAGTCCACCATTTCGACGAAGTCGCTGCGCAGGCTCGGGTGCATGCGGCCCATGTTGCCGAACGTGTACTGCGCCGGCAGTGCGAAGGCCGCGGTGTTGAACCAGCGGTCCAACGTCGGGTTGTCCAACGTCGGATCCTGGCCCGTCGCATCCGGCCGCTGTCCGCCGCCGAACGAGTTGCTGGAGTTGCCTGTGGTCGCCATCTGCAGCGGCGTGCCGCTGTTCAACGTCAGGATGCCGTTCACCTGCCAGTTGCCCAGCGCGCCGTTTACGAACGCGTTCCACTGCGAGCCAAACTGCTTGCCCTTGCCGAACGGCAGTTCGTACGTATAGCTGGCCACCATGCGGTGACGGTAGTCATACGGGGAAATCGAGCGGTCGCAAGCGCGGCAGTACGCGTTGCGGGAACCGGCCGAATCCCAAGCGTTGTCTCCGCCATCGGAGATCAGCTTGGACCACGTGTAGGAAACCACCGCCGTTCCGCCCTGGTTGAAGCGCTTTTCGAACCGGGCCTGCAAGCTGTGGTAGTTCGAGTTGCCCCAGCCCGGAGCCGCGTACGACACGCCCGGATACTGCGGATACGGAGTCAGCAGTTGGCCGCGCTGCACGGTCGGCGTCGACATGGGCCCCACGGGAATAATCCCGTAGAACGGATTCGGCACCGTGTCCAGAATGCCCGCCTGCGGAGTCATGTAGACCGGGTTCAACTGGTCCATCTGCCAGCTCAAGGGCAAGTGAGTCCCCTTGTTGCCGGCATACGCCAGGTCCAGCACGCTTCCCTTGCCCATTTCCTGCGAAATGGAAAAGTTCCACTGTGCATTGTTCGGCGTCGTCATCGTATTCGGCACCGGAGCGCCGACGCCCTGGCCCAATGCGGCCAGTAGACCATTGGCGGAGCCTTCCGGCTGCAGCACGCCGTTCGGGAACGGATTGCGCAACAGGTCGGACGGCGTCACGCCGTCCACGCTCGGAACCCACGGCGTAGTCGCGCGGTAAGGAGCCGTGCCGTAGTTGTTCGCGCCGTAGGGTGCGGTCGTGTAGAAGATGCCGCCGCCCATGCGGATCACCATGCCCGGACGGGCGTTGTAGGCGATACCGATGCGAGGAGCGATCTTGCCCCATTCAATGCCGCGCAAGTTGCGGCCGTCGATACCCTTGCCGGGGAACAACCAGCCGCCTTGAAGATTCAGGCCGGTCTGGTCGCTAAGCGGGTTGCGCACCGAAGGATCGAAGGTGGCAAAACGATCGTGACGTTCCGTCACGCCGGATTCGAAGTCCCAACGCAAGCCGAGGTTCAACGTCAGTTTGCGGTTGACTTTCCAGTCATCCTGCAAATAGAACCCATAGCTCTTGCTGGCCAATGCCGGCCGGATGCCGTGCACTTCGCTGCCGCTCGAACCGGCGCCCAACAGGAACGACGCATAAGCAAAACCGCCGTTCGCCGTCACAACGCGCGGATCGGGACCCTGCGTCATGTTCCGGCCGAACGTGAAGTTCAAGCTCCACGGCGCCTGCATGTGGTTGATCAGGTTGTTACGGATCTCAGTGCCCGTTTTCAACGAATGACTACCCACAACTTTGGACAACGTTCCGACAAACGTGTGCGACTGGTTCGCCGACCGGAAGTTCCAGTGGTGCAGCAAACCGGGCATTGTCATTTCTTCGACCGTGAACTCCGGGAACGCCAACAGATCGGCGCCGGTTTCGATATTCGCCGGCAGTCCGAGCGTAGTCGGCTTGAACCCGAGGTTCCAGCTCTGCCGGTTCAGAATCGAACGCGCAAATCCGTAGCGCAGGTTCAACAGCGTGGTCGAGTTGATCGTCCAGCTGTAGTCCAGCGCCGCGTTCTGCTGCCGCTCAGAGTTCGAATAGCAGCCGCCGTCCGGGCAACCTGGGCCGGCCCACAGTTCCGGCTGTGAATTCTGATTGTTGAAGATGGTGTAGCGCAGGAAGAACCGCTGCTTGTCGTTGAAGTTATGGTCGAACTTCATCGTGCCGCGATCCACGTCCGTCGGCGCTTTGCCTTGGAAGAAGAAGTTGTTCTGGTTCGTAAATGCGTTCCCGGGCAGGTTCGGCCGGGGCCCATAATACTTCTGCACATTCGCCGCCACCGGGTCGATCCGCGAGGCCGGCAAGCGGTTGCCCGCAAACGGCGTGCGCAGGAACTCGCCTGGACGGTTCGGATCTGCGGCCGAGGAGAACGGATCGTAGATCGTCCGCAACTGGCCGGTAGCCGTCAGCGTCTTCGAAAAGTCGCCGGCCATCTGTTCATCGGTCGGCAAAGTCATGAACCGCGACGAAGCCGCGCGTTGCCGCCGGCCTTCATACACAGTGAAAAAGAACGTCTTGTTCTTGCCGTTGTAGACCTTCGGCAACAGGACCGGTCCGCCCACGCTGCCGCCGAACTCGTTCCGCTGGAAACTCGCCAGCTTCGTGCCGCTGGCATTGGCAAACCAGTTGTTGGAATCCAACTTGCTGTTCCGCAGAAACTCAAACAAGCTGCCGTGAATCTGGTTCGTACCGGACTTCGTGGCAATCGTCAGAATGCCGCCGCCGGAACGCCCATACTCCGCGCTGTAGGAGTTCGTTTGAATACGGAACTCTTCCACGCCTTCCACCGAAGGCACGCCGCTGTTGGCGTTCATGTTCGCCGTATTCGAGTTCATCGTCACCGGCACGCCGTCCATCATGATGGCGTTCGAAGAGTCACGTCCGCCGTTTACTGTGAAACGGCCGATCGATTCAAACCCTTCGCCCACGCCGCCATTGCCGCCGGCAGGCCGGAAACCCATCACACCTGGCGTCAATGCCGCCAGGCCGTACACGTTCCGCCCGTTCAAAGGCAGATCGATAATCCGCTTGTTTTCGACAACGCCGCTCAATGTAGCCGTCGTCGTATCCACCAGTTGTGCGCCGCCGCTTACGGTCACCGATTCGGAGACCGCGCCTACTTGCAGCGAAATATTGACAGCCGCCTTTTGCTGGGTGGCGATCGGAATCTCCTCCAGCAAATAGGCCCGGAATCCCGTCTTCTCCGCCCGCATTTTATAGCGGCCAGGAGGCAACGGAGACACCAGGTAGAATCCACTTTCGTTTGAGGTGGTCCGGTGATTGACGTTTCTTTCAATATCCGTAACCACTACACTCGCGCCCGAAATCGCTGCGCCGGACGGGTCCGTCACCGAACCCGAAATCTGCCCCGCAACGGTCTGCGCATGCAGAGTTGGCGTCAACAAGGATGCGGCCACCAAACTCAGCACTGTCCACCGCGGAGTGGACCGTGAAACATTCATACTTGGAACCCCTTAAAAAACAGTAATCAACAACGGGGGCCAGCATATCGAATCCATGCGCCTGGCCGCAACTTTCGCGAGCGCTTAAGCGCTCAACGCATCCGGACCCCGCGCTCCCGCATCATGATAAGGAACCATGCCGATCCTCTACCGTTATCTGCGGGACTATACCCCCCTCGCCCTGTTGGCGTTGCTCCTGGCAACCATCAACCAGGTCTTCTCGCTGCTCGATCCGCTCATCTTCCGTCACGTCATCGATAACTACGCGACGAAATATCAGCAGTACACAACGGCCCAATTTTTTCAGGGTGTGGCTCTTCTGCTCGGGGCCACGGTCGGCGTCGCATTCGTCTCCCGCGTCGCCAAGAACTTCCAGGATTACGTCATCAACCTCATCACCCAGCAGATCGGCGCCCGCATGTATGCCGACGGCATCCGCCACTCCCTCAGCCTACCTTATCAGGTCTTTGAAGATCAGCGCAGCGGCGAAACCCTCGGCAAACTCCAAAAAGTCCGTACCGACGTCGAAAAATTCATCCAGATCTCCATCAACCTGCTCTACAGCACCCTGGTCGGCGTCGTCTTCGTCATGATCTACGCCTTCAATGTCCACTGGGCCATTGCGCCGGCATTTTTCCTCACGATTCCCCTGCTCGGCACGCTCAGTTCCGTGCTCAGCCGTCGCATCAAGAAAATTCAGGGCGAAATCGTCAAGGAGACCACCGCCCTGGCCGGCTCCACCACCGAAAGTTTGCGCAACATCGAACTCGTCAAAAGCCTCGGCCTCGCCAAGCAGGAGGTCGCCCGGCTCAACGCCACCACCGGAGCGATCCTCAAGCTCGAACTGAAAAAGGTGAAGTACCTCCGCAGTCTGAGCTTCGTCCAAGGCACCTGCGTGAACTTCCTCCGCACCAGCATCCTCTTCTTCATGCTCTACCTGATCTTCGCCCAGCAGATCACCGTCGGCCAATTCTTCAGCCTGCTCATCTACTCGTTCTTCATCTTCGGCCCGCTGCAGGAACTCGGCAACGTCATCAATGTCTACCGTGAAACCGAAGTTTCGCTCAAGAACTTCGCCGACATCCTCGCCATGAAACCGGACGCCGCTCCCGCCAACCCCACCCCCATCGGCAAGCTCGAATCCCTGGCCTTTGACAACGTCACGTTCCAACACCAAAGCGCCTCCAAGCCGGCTCTCTGCGGCGTCAACTTTACCGTCCGTCGCGGCGAAACCATTGCCTTCGTCGGCCCTTCCGGGGCTGGCAAATCTACGCTCGTCAAACTCCTCGTCGGACTCTATGCGCCGCGCGAAGGACGTATTCTCTACAACGGCGTTTCCAGCGCCGACATTGACCTCGAGACCTTCCGCGAGCGTATCGGCTTCGTCACCCAGGACACGCAACTCTTCTCCGGCACCATCGCCGAAAACCTCCGCTTCGTCCGCCCGGATGCGACCGACGAAGAATGCCTGCTCGTCCTCGAACAGGCCTCGGCCAGGACGCTCCTGGAGCGCGCGGATAAAGGCCTGGAAACCCGCATCGGCGAAGGCGGCGTGAAGGTATCCGGCGGCGAGAAGCAACGCCTCTCCATCGCCCGCAGCCTCCTCCGCCAGCCTGAACTTATGGTCTTTGACGAAGCCACCTCTTCGCTCGACTCGCTGACCGAAGAAGAAGTCAGCGCCACCATCCGCGACGTTGCCGGCCGCCGCGAAGCGATCAGCATTCTAATTGCCCATCGCCTATCCACCATCCTCCACGCCGACCGCATCTACGTCCTCGAACGCGGTCGCATCGTCGAACAGGGAAGCCATGAAGAACTGCTCGATCGCAAAGGTCTCTATTACGCCATGTGGCGCCAGCAGGTGGGCGAAGCCGCCGCGGCCTGACGGTAAAATCGGTCATGCGCCGCCGTGTCTTCCTCCTCGCGCTCTCCGCTGCTCTCTCCGCGCAGGAGGTTTCGCAATCGGGCCGAAGGCTGCGGGCCGCACGGCCGCTGGTCGCCCAGGCGGAGCGCGCCAAAAACGGCATGGTGGCCAGCGCGAATGAACTGGCAAGCCAGGCCGGCGTCGACATCATGAAACAGGGCGGCAACGCGGTCGACGCCGCTGTTGCCGTCGGCTTCGTCCTCGCCGTGGTCCATCCCGAAGCCGGCAACCTGGGCGGCGGCGGCTACATGTTGGTCCGCATGGCGGATGGTTCTGCCACCGCCATTGACTACAAGGAACAGGCGCCCGCCGCCGCCCGCACCGGTATGTTCCGTACGGAGGCGGAACAGAACGTAGGCTACAAAGCATCCGCCGTCCCCGGCACGGTGGCCGGATTCGCTATGGCGCATGCCCGTTTCGGCAAACTGACATGGAAACAGGTCCTGGAACCCGCGCGGCTATTGGCGAAAAACGGCTTTCCCGCCTCGCAGCGCATGGAGATGATCCTCGCGTTGCAAGTCCCCGTCATGAAGCGGTTCCCGGAAACGGCCAAGGTCTTCCTCCATGGATCGGACATCCCCTTGAAACAGGGCGAACTCGTCCTCCAGCCCGATCTCGCCGCCGCCATCGAACGTATCCAGAAGAACGGCCCGCGCGAATTCTACGAAGGCGTCACCGCCCAGCGCATAGATGCCGACATGCGCGCCAACAACGGAACCATCACGCTGGATGACCTCCGGGCCTACCGCGCCATCGAGCGTGCGCCCATTGCCAGTGACTATCGCGGCCACCCCATCCTCGCCATGGGCCCTTCCAGTTCCGGCGGCATCGCCGTCCTGGAAATGCTCAACATCATGGAGCGCTTCGATCTCAAAATCGGCGAAGAAGGCTCCTCGAAAGCCCGTCACATTCACGTCGAGGCCGCCCGTCGCGCCTTCCGCGACCGTGCCGAATTCTCTGCCGATCCAGCGTTCTATGAGGTCCCTGTCCAACGCCTCATCGCCAAGCCCCACGCCGCCGGACTGGCCCGAACCATTCAACTCGATCGCGCCACTCCCATGCCTGCCGCCGAATTCGACAAGGAGTCCAACGACACCACGCATTTCAGCGTCATAGATCCGCAAGGCAATATCGTCAGCAACACCTACACGTTAAACGGCTTTTACGGTTCTCAGGTCATCGCCAAAGGCACAGGCATCTTGCTGAACGACATCATGGGCGGCTTCGGCGAACGCGGCCGCAATCGCATCGAACCCGGCAAGCGGCCGGTCTCTTCCATGTCGCCCGTCATCGTACTGAATAAGGACAACAGCCCCTGGCTCGCCCTCGGTTCGCCTGGTTCGCAGACCATTCCCAACACCGTCGTGCAGGTCATCTCGAACATGATCGACTTCAAAATGTCGCTCCGGGACGCCATCGATTATCCGCGCATTCACCATCAGGGCAAACCGAACCGCATCGATGCCGAACCGGGAGCGCTGGTCGTCGATGTCGCCGAAAGGCTAAAGGCCATGGGCCACGTCATCAATCCCGTATTCCGTTCCCAGGGAGATGTGCATGCGGTGGCCGTCGAACCAGGGACCAATATGCGCCTTGGCTGGTCCGACGGCCGCCGCGGCGGCCACGCCATCGGCTACTAGAGCAGAATCCGGAACGTGTACAGCTTGCCCGCTGTTGACGCGGATTCGGACGGTGCAACCGCCAGGATGCCGTATTCTCCGGCGCTCAGATGCGTCGGCAACACCATGCGAAACTGCCCTTCCGCCAGTTTCTCCACCCCGAACGCAATCGCGCCCTTGGCCAATCCGCTCTTCTTGTTCACAGGGCCCACATTGAACTCCCGCTCGGACTTGCCCACCTTCATCGGCAGCAGTACATAGGAGTTCACCGTCATTCCGCTCGGCGGAACCAGCACAATTTCCATCGGATTCTGCAGGAAATTACGGCTGCTGATGCCGGAGATCTTGCCGTTCAGGTCTTTCTTCACAATCCCCGCGCTGGCAATATTTCGCATCGCCCCGCTGGTCTTCCATTCCACTTCTTCTTGGATCAGTTCAAAATATTCGCCGTTCTTCTTGTAGTACAAGCCAGGGCTGTTGATCGACGCACGTTTCGTCCCGGCGTCCGCCGTGCCAGCCGCCGTCGCCGGCGCGGCCTTTCCCTTCTCCAGCATCTCGGCAATCAGCTTCTCTGAAACGCCGGCTTCTTTCAGTTGCACCAGTTCCGTCGCGCCCAGCGAGTAGACGCCATTTTGCTGCCGGATAATATTCACAATCAGTTCTTCGCTCATTCCGGACTTGACCAGTTTGATGACGCCGTCATTGGTCATTGAGTCCTGGCCCAACAAGAGCATCGCGCCCAACAAGGGCGTCAGCAGGGTTATTATTCGCATGTTGTAACTAGTGGATGCCGGCCAAGGTACAATCGTTTCTTCCGTGAGCATATTTGCCGGTAAGCCATGGTTGCGGCACTACGATTACTGGGTACCGCCCGAAATCACATTTCCCCGCCAATCGCTTTATTCCATCCTCCAGACTGCGGCCAGCCAGTTCCGCCATCGCCCCGCCACCGGATTCCAGGGAGCCGTACTGACGTTTGAAGAGATCAAGCGTCGCGCCGACGCTCTGGCCTCTTCCCTCCATGCCGCCGGTCTCCGCAAGGGCGACCGCCTCGGCATCCGCCTCCCCAACTGTCCCCAATACACCATCGCCTTCTTCGCCGCCATGCGCCTTGGCCTCATCGTGGTGAACATCAACCCCGTCTACACCGCCCATGAAATCCGCGCCGTCGCCTCCGATTCCGGCTTCCGTGCGCTCATCACCCTGGAATCCCTCGTCCCCGAAGAACTCCCCCTCGATCTCCTGTTAACCACCTCGCTCGCCGCCTATTCGCTCGGCGGTCAACCCGCCGGTTCCTTCGACGATGCCATCGCCGCCGGCGATCCCGCCACACTTCCGCCCGTCTCCATCGACGCCGAAGCCGACGTCGCCCTCCTCCAGTACACCGGAGGCACCACCGGCGTCTCGAAAGGCGCCATGTTGTCGCACTACAACCTGTTCGCCAACGTCACGCAGAACGCCGTATGGGCGCAGTTGCTCACCCGCCGGGGCGAAGAGCGTATCCTCATGGTCCTGCCGTATTTCCACATTTACGGCCAGGTAGCCGGCATGCTCCTCAGCGCCTGGAATGGGACGCAGACAATCCTGATTCCGAAGTTCGACGTCAACCTCATCGTCGCCGCCTGCCGCGAATGGGAACCAACCATCTTCCCCGGTGTCCCGACGCTCTATATCTCCCTGCTCAATCATCCCGAAGTCGCTGGCTGCGGCCTGCACAAACTCCGCAACTGCAGCGCCGGCGCGGCCCCCCTTCCCGTCGAAATCATCGAACAGTTCGAACGCATGACAGGTGTGCTTCTCCGCGAAGGCTACGGCATGACGGAGACCGCCTGCACTTCCACCACCACGCCCTTTTACTCCCTTCGTAAGCCCGGCAGCGTCGGCCTCCCCGTTCCCGGAACCGAGTGCAAAATTGTCGATATTGACGATCCCAGCCGCGAACTGGGCGTCAATGAAGAGGGCGAACTGTGCGTCCGCGGGCCGCAGGTCATGAAGGGGTATTGGAACAACCCCGGCGAAACCGCCTACGCCCTGCGCGACGGCTGGATGCTCACCGGCGACATCGCCCGCATGGATGCCGACGGCTTCTTCTACATTGTCCAGCGGAAGAAGGACATGATCATCGTCAGCGGCTTCAAAGTGTTTCCGAACGAAGTGGAGGAGGCGCTGTTTGTCCACCCCGCCGTTCGCGAGGCCTGTGTCGTGGGCACGCCCCACCCGTATCGCGGTGAGCAGGTGAAAGCTTTCGTCGTCCCCGAACCCGGACAGGCGCCTTCCGCTGCGGAACTGATCTCACACTGCGCCGGCCGCCTCGCCAAATTCAAGGTGCCATCCGAAGTAGAATTCATCGACGCCCTTCCGAAAACGGCCGTCGGCAAAGTCCTCCGCCGCGTGCTCCGGGACAGGAACACCGGACGTCTATAACGAACCCGGAACGAACCCACCATGAGTGAACTGATCCAGATTTCGCGCGCCGGCGGCGTTGGCATCATCACCGTCAACAATCCGCCCGTCAACGCACTCAGCCCCGGCGTCCCCGAAGGCATCCTCGCCGCCCTGGAAGCCCACATAGCGGACCCCGCCGTCACCGCCGTCGTCCTCATCGGAGCCGGCCGCACTTTCATTGCCGGAGCCGATATTAAGGAATTCGTCAAGGTCGTCGCCGGTGAGGCGGAAGGCCCGCAACTGCTGCCCATCATGTTGGCGATGGAGGATTCGCCGAAGCCTGTGGTCGTCGCGATCCATGGCACGGCCCTGGGCGGCGGCCTTGAGGTCGCCATGGGCGGCCACTTCCGCGTTGCCCTCCCCTCCGCGCAGGTCGGGCAACCCGAAGTCAAAATCGGCCTGATCCCCGGCGCCGCCGGCACGCAGCGCCTGCCCCGCCTCGCCGGCGTCGAACGCGCCGCCCGCATGTGCGCCTTTGGAGAGCCCATCCCGGCCCCGGAAGCCCTGGCCGCGGGCATCATTGACCATCTCATCGAAGGAGACCTCCTCGCGGGAGCCATCGCCTTCGCTCAGGCGCAAACCTCGCGGCCCAAGCCCCGCGAACGAGCCATTGGGCCGTTCGACCCAGCCCTCTTCGACGCGCTTCGCGACGAGGCGAAACGGACGCGCCGCAACCAGACCGCGCCCCTCGCCGCTCTGGACGCCGTCGAGGCCGCCGCTCGGTTGCCCTTCTTCGAAGGCTGCGAACGCGAGCGGGAACTCTTCCAGTCCTGTCTCTTCGGCCCGCAATCCAAAGCCTTGATCCACGCTTTCTTCAGCGAACGCGAAGCCGCCAAAATTCCAGGGATAGGCAAGGAGACGCCAGTCCGCGAAATCCGCTCCGCCGCCGTCGTCGGAGCGGGAACCATGGGCGGCGGCATCGCCATGAACTTCGCAAATGCCGGCATTCCCGTCCGTCTGCGCGACAACGATTCTGCGGCGCTCGAACGCGGCATGGAAACCATCCGGCGGAACTACGCCAACTCCGTCGCCAAAGGCCGTTTCTCCCAGGCCGTCATGGACCAGCGGCTCGGCCTCATCACCCCCCAACTCACCTGGGATGGCTTCGACCAGGCCGATATCATCACCGAGGCGGTCTTCGAAGGCATGGCGCTCAAAAAGGAGATATTCGCCTCCCTCGACGCGATCGCCAAACCAGGCTGCATCCTGGCCACCAACACCTCAACCCTCTCCATTGATGAAATCGCCACAGCCGCCTCGCGGCCCCAGGACGTCATCGGCATGCACTATTTCAGCCCTGCCAACGTCATGCGGCTCCTGGAAATCGTGCGCGGCGCCGCTACCGCCAACGATGTCATCGCCACGGCCGTGGACCTGGCCCGCCGCCTTAAGAAGGTCTCCGTGCTCGCCGGAAACGGCCGCGGATTCATCGGCAATCGTATGCTCCATCCGTATCTCCGGGAGGCGGAATTCCTGGTGGAGGAAGGAGCGTCTCCGCAACAGGTCGATCAAGCGCTCTACGAGTGGGGCATGGCCATGGGACCGTTCTCCATGAGTGACTTGGCCGGCCTCGACGTCGGCTGGCGCATCCGCCAGGAGTACCGGCATCTGGAAATTCCCGGCGAACGGCAACCCGCCATGGCGGATGCCCTCTGTGAACGGGGTCGCTTCGGCCAGAAGACGTCCGCCGGCTGGTATCGGTACGATGCCAACAGAAAACCCTCGCACGATGCGTCCGTCGCGCTCCTCGCCGAGGAGATTGCCGCCCGGAACGGACTCGTTCGCCGCCCAGTCTCGACCGAAGAAATACTCGATCGCACAATTCTGGCCCTGGTAAACGAAGGAGCACGGCTGCTCGAAGAAGGCATCGCCCTCCGCGCCTCCGATATCGATGTCGTTTACCTCACCGGCTACGGCTTTCCCGCCTACCGGGGCGGCCCGATGTTTTATGCCGATTCGCTCGGACTGCCGGAGGTTCTCTCCAGAATAGAAGCCCTGCGCGAAATCCACGGGGCCCAGTGGGAACCCGCGCCGCTGCTGGTCAGGCTGGCCCGCGAAGGCGGCTCCTTCAATCGCCGATAAAGTGCACAGCAACGACGCGCCGATGGGGCGACCGCCGGTGCTCGAATACGTAGATGCCCTGCCAGGTGCCCAGCGCCATCCGCCCGTTCATCACGGGCACGCTCAGTTGCGTCGCCGTCAACGCGGAACGGATATGGGCCGGCATATCGTCCGGGCCTTCCAGTGTGTGCCGGAAGTGCGGATCATTCTCCTGGACAAGCCGCCCGAACCAGTCGTTCAAGTCCGCGACCACATCCGGATCTGCGTTCTCCTGAATCGTCAAGGACGCCGAGGTATGCCGGATGAAGAGCGTCAGCAGGCCCGTCTGTACCTGCTCCTCGCTTACCCACCGCTCCACCTCTTCGGTGAACTCGTAAAGTCCTTTGCCGCGCGTCGAAATCTGTATGGAAGTAACTGCTTGCCGCATCCGCCCCTTTATTCCACCGTAACCGATTTGGCCAGGTTCCGGGGCTGATCCACATCGCAGCCGCGGCGAACCGCGATGTGATACGCCAGCAACTGCAGAGGCACGATTTCCAGCAAAGGCAGCAGCATTTCCGACGTCGCCGGAATCTCAATGGCGTGGCTGCACATCTTTGCCGCCTCTTCATCGCCTTCGTTGATAATGCCGATCACAATGCCTTCGCGCGCTTTCACTTCCTGAATATTCGATAGCGTCTTCTCGTATCGCAGGCGGCTGGCCGGGTCCGCCGGATCGTAGGACGCCAGCACCACCACGGGTAATTTTTCGTCGATCAGGGCGTTCGGCCCATGCTTCATCTCTCCCGCCGGATATCCTTCGGCGTGGATGTAGGAAATTTCTTTCAACTTCAGCGCGCCTTCCAGCGCAATCGGGAAATGGATTCCCCGCCCCAGGTACAGGAAGTCCGTGGCGCGGAACAACGCGCGGGCGATGTCCTCGTAGTGGTTTTCCTTACCCAACAGGTATTCCAGTTTGCCAGGTAGCCGGACCAGTTCGGCCACCAGTTCCTGGGACGCGGAATCCGTCAGCGTTCCCCGCTGCTGCCCCAGATACATGGCCAACACGAAAAGCGCGGTCACCTGCGAAGTAAACGCCTTGGTCGATGCCACGCCAATTTCCGGCCCCGCGTGAGTGAGCAAGGCCCCATTGGCCTCGCGAGGGATCATCGAGCCAATGACGTTACAAATCGCCAGTGTCTTGGAGCCCTTCTGCTTCGCCTCCCGCTGCGCGGCAATCGTATCCGCCGTTTCGCCGGACTGCGAGATCACCACCGTCAGGGTCTTGTCGTCCACAATCGGATCCCGGTACCGGAACTCGCTGCCGTAGTCAACCTCCACCGGCATCCGCGCCAACTTCTCGATCATGAACTTGCCCGTCAATCCGGCGTGCCAACTGGTGCCGCAGGCGACAATCCGTATCTGCCGGAAACTGGCGAACTCGGCCGCCGTAATGGCCATCTCTTCCAGGAAAATGCGGCCGGACTCTTGTCCCACGCGGCCAAGAAGCGTATCCCGCACCGCGCGCGGCTGCTCATAGATCTCTTTGAGCATGAAGTGCTTGTAGCCGCCCTTTTCCGCCAGGATCGGATCCCACAGGATATGGGTGACCTGCCGCTTGATCGGGCGCCCGTCAAAATCGGTCAAGCGCACGCCATCCAGAGTGACCACGGCCAGGTCGCCATCATCGAGAAAGAACATGTCGCGGGTATGGCTCAGAATCGCGGGAACATCTGACGCGACAAAGTACTCTTTCTCGCCAAGTCCAATGACCACCG
>DASTML010000156.1:0-17535 GCA_035714175.1 Bryobacteraceae bacterium
GGCGTTGCCATGCCGGACCCGAACCTGCGGACGCCGTATGTGCAGGAGTTCAGTTTCGGGGTGCAGCAGGAGGTGAAGGGTGCGGTGGTGGAGGTGCGGTATGTAGGGAACCGGCAGACGAAGATGTTCCGCGGGATTGACTACAACCAGATCGTCATCAAAGAGAACGGGTTCCTGGATGATTTCCGGCGGGCGCAGGCGAATGGAAACGCGGCTGTGGCAGCGGGGCGTCCCTATGACCCGCGATACAACGCCGCCGTACCGGGCAGCCAGCCGTTGACGGTTTTTCCTTTGATCGGGGGCGGCGGCTATTTGACCGAGACGACCCAAGTGGTGCCGCTGATCCGGCAAGGGCGCGTGGCCGACCTGGCGCAGCTTTATGTGGATGCGGGGGCGGGCGGTTCGATACAGTTTTACCGGAACACGAATGCACTGGGCGCGAATATGTTGACGAACTATTCGAACGGGACTTACCACGCGATGCAGGCTGACGTGAAGAAGCGGTTGCCGAAGAACGTGTTTTTCCAGGGCAACTATACGTGGTCCAAAGTGCTGAGCGATTCGAGCGGCGACGTGACGCACCGGTTCGAGGCGTTTCAGGACTATCAGAACGCCGGACTGGAACGGGCGCGCGCGGTGTTCGACTTGCGCCACGTGTTCAAGGCGAACTTCGCTTATACTCTGCCGTTCCAGAGCGGCCGGTTCAAGCGGCTGGTGGAAGGGTGGGGCGTGAGCGGGAACACGGTTTGGCAGAGCGGGAGCCCGGTGAGCATCCTTTCGGCACGGGGCACGTTGAACCGGTCGGCGCGGAGTTCGCAGAACGGCGCGGATACGGCGTTGAACTATGGGGAGATTAACGATCTGCTTGGCGTGCGGATGACGGGTTCGGGGCCGGTATTTATTGCCGCCTCCGCGCTGGGGCCGGACGGACGCGCGGTGGTGGCCGACGGCACGGCGCCGTTTGCGGGGCAGGCGTTTTTCCACCCGCAGGCGGGGACGATTGGCGGCTTGCAGCGGCGGATGTTTTCGGGGCCTTCGACATTCGACTTCAACGCTAGCGCCCAGAAAGTGACTCGGCTGTTTGAGGGGCATACGTTGGAGATCCGCGTGGAGGCGTTCAATGTGCTGAACCATCCGACCTGGTATGTGCCGGACCAGAATATTGAATCGACGAACTTCATGAAGATCGGACAGAACTTCGGAGACCGGCGACTGCTCCAGTTTGGCGTGTATTACCGGTTTTAGATACCATCGGGGTTCGTGAAAATCTGGCTGCTTTACCTTCTGGCGCTGGCGGCGGTGGCGGGCGCCTATTTCGCGCCAAGAATTGGACAGGACCCGGCTTATCATGCCTTTGCCGACCAGCGGACACTGGCGGGAGTGCCGCATTTTTGGAATGTGATTTCCAACGCGCCGTTTCTGCTGGTGGGCTCCTACGGCGTGTGGGCGTGGCGGCGGGCGAACTGGCAGTATCATAACGACCGGTGGGCGTGGCTGGTGGTGGCGCTTTCGGGATTTCTGATCGGGATTGGCAGCGGGTACTACCACTACGACCCGAATAACCAGACGCTGTTTTGGGACCGGTTGCCGATGACGCTGGGATTTATGGGCGTGTTTTCGGCGGTGATTGCCGAGCGGGTGAGCGCGCGGGCGGGTTGGTGGCTTTTGGCTCCGTTTCTCGTGTGGGGCGTGGCGAGCGTGGAGATCTGGCGGCGGAGCGAACTGGCGGGGGCGGGGGACTTGCGGATGTACGCCTTAGTCCAGTTCTATCCGATGTTGGCGATTCCACTTATGCTTTGGCTGTTTCCGCCGCGCTATACGGCTTCTCACCGCATTTGGGAGATGATTCTCTGGTATGTGGCGGCCAAAATACTGGAGGCGTTGGACGTGCCGATACATCGCGCGACGGGCCTGCAAATGAGTGGACACGCGTTGAAGCACGTTGCGGCGGCGATGGCGCTTTGGAGCCCGTTGCGCATGCTGCGAGAGCGGACGCCTTCGGCCTAGGGCTTTGGGGTGAAGGCGGGGTTGTATTTGCCTTCTTCGGCGAAGCCGCCAAGTTCTTTGCGCATGGGCGAGTACCGCGGGTAGCTATCGAAGACGCTGCCCGTTCCCAGAATGCGGGGGTCCGATTCGGCCTTGAGCATTTGCTCCAGTTGCGCGCGCAGTGCCGCTAGCGTCTTTTTGTGGGCCGGAAGCGTGGCGAGGTTGGTGAGGCAGGCGGGGTCTTTTGTAATGTCGAAGAGTTCTTCGGCGGGCCGCTTGGCGAGGGAGAGATCGTGGAAGCGGCCGGTGGCCTGGACGACAACGGTTTTACTGGGGCCGTTGTCGATGTCGGCGAAGAGGGGTGGATCGCCCGCGGGCCAGAGATCCGGAGCGAAGTTGCGGATATAGAGATAGCGAGTGGTGCGGAGGGCGCGGGAGGGGTAGCCGAGGTTGTCACGCCGGGCGTGGGAGTGGCGTTCGCGGCCAGCGGTGACGGCGGTGCGTGCGGGATCGATGCGGCCGGATTTCCGGGAGCGGAGGGCGGGGAGGAGGCTACGGCCGGACATGGCGGGCGGCGCAGGGAGGCCGGCGGCTTCGAGGAAGGTGGGGGCGAAGTCGCGGAAGCTGACGAGATCGTCCATGTGACGATTGGCGGGGATGGCTTTGGGCCAACTGACGGCGGCGGGGAGATGGATGCCGTATTCGTAGAGATTGGCTTTGGCGCGGGGGAAGGACATCCCGTTATCGGAGCAGACGAGGATGAGGGTGTTTTCGAGTTCGTTGGCGGCTTGGAGGGACTGGATCATGCGGCCGAGGTGGGCGTCGAAGTATTCGATTTCCTGGTAGTAGTCGAGGAGGTCGGAGCGGACTTCGGGCGTGTCGGGGAGGAAGGCGGGGACGATGACTTTGGCCGGGTCCTTACCGGCGGCGATGCCGGAGCCTTTGCGATAGCCGCGGTGGGGTTCGTGGCTGCCGTACCAGAAGAAGAAGGGCTTTTCTTTGGGACGGGATTGGAGGAAGGCGGCGAAATTGGCGGCGTAGTCGTCGGCGTGGACATCGAGGGCGCCCTTGGGGACTTTGTGCTCGTCGAAAGCGGGGCCGGCGGGGTTGGTAGGCCAGCCGGCTTCCTTGTAGTTGGCGGGGCCGGCGCCTTTGCCGGTGAGGCCGATGGCATAACCGGCCTGGGCGAGCAGATCAGGGAAGACGGTGAACTTTTTCGGGAAGAGGCTGGCGTGGGTACCGGCTTCTTCGAGTTGCCAGATGGAGCGCCCAGTGAGGATGGAGGCGCGGGAGGGTGCGCAGCCGGGGCAGGTGGAAAAGGCGTTGCGGAATAGGACGCCCGACTTGGCGATGCCGTCAAAGTTGGGTGTTTTGACGATGGGATCCCCGGCGGCGGAGGTATGGAGCCAGGACTGGTCGTCGGAGATGGCGAAGAGGATGTTGGGCCGGGGGGCGGGGGATTGGGCGGCGAGGGCGGCGGAGGAGGCGAGGAATTGGCGGCGTGTCATTGCGGTTATCAGGGGTATTTACCAGGCGTTGTCGTTGCGGCGTGCGGCGCCGCAGAGCTTGTCGAGGACGGCTTTGGCTGCTTTGAGATCGGGGAAGAGTTTTTCGGCGTCGCGGAACTCTTTGGGATGGATGCGGCGGCGGGCTCCCTTGGCTTCGACGGGGTACCGGAGATGGAGCATCTCGTGATACATGACGTATTCGACGGCGAGCGGGGGGGCGTTGGGTTGATCGAGCAGGCGGGAGATGATGATGGCGTTGTGGGAGGGGTCAAAGTGGCCGAGGATGGTTTTCGAGATGCGCAGAGACCAACCGAGGGCGGGCTGGGCCAGTAAGCCATCAAAAAAGCGGGCGTTCAGCTGCTGAAAGATTTCTTCGAGGTTGTATCGCTCGCCCTGAGGGCCGGAGATGTGTTTGCGGCCGCGCGTTTGGCGGAGCAGGTGGAGGCTTCGGCGAACGTCCTGGCGATTGAGGTAGAGATTGTACCGCTGGCGTTGGGGAGCGGGGACCGTTTTGCGGTAGAGCTTGCAAATGAGGATATAAGCGAGGGATTCGAGGATTGGGGCGGGGGCGGACTGGAGAGCGTCGGTGATGCGGAATTCGAGGCGGCCCGCGAGGGCGCGGACGAAGGAGTTGGCGTTGGCGAAGCGGCAGAATTCGACGGCGACATCGGGGAGGGGCGTACGGGGGCGTACTTCGGCGAAGACACGGCGAAAGATTTCGATGGGGGACTCGAAGAGAAGAACGGATGCGGGGTGGGTGGAGGGGGAACTGTCTTCTTCAAACCCTGGGAGCCTTGGCTGGCCTCTCTCGACTTGCATGTATCTCGAACGGTACCATATCAGTTTGGTACATCAATCTCGTTCCGTGTGAGACGGGGGGCTATTTGGAAATCGCTGGAAAAACGCCGAATCCTTACCGAGCAAAAATTTCGGCTATTGGCGGATACGTACCGCCGGGAGTGTTGACAAATCATGACCTGGAAAAGATCGTAGAGACGAACGACCAGTGGATTATTGAGCGCACAGGCATCCGTGAGCGGCGGATATTGGAGAAAGACCTGGCCACGTCCGATATGGCCGTGGAAGCGGCGCGCGTGGTGTTGGCGAGCCGCGGCATTGCTCCGGAAGAGCTGCACGCCATTATTATCTGCACCGTGACGCCGGACATGTTTTTCCCCGCAACGGCCTGCCTGGTGCAGGAGCGGCTCGGGGCGGCGGGGGCATGGGGTTTTGACCTGATTGCCGCCTGTTCCGGGTTTGTCTACGGGCTTACGACGGCGGCGCATCTGGTTTCGTCCGGCGCTCCCAAGAAGGTGCTGGTGATCGGGGCGGACACGATGTCGCGGATTCTGGACTATACGGACCGTTCAACCTGCATCCTGTTCGGAGACGGTGCGGGGGCATTTTTGGTAGAAACGGCGGACGAGGGCGAAGAGGGTCTGCTGGACTTTGTGAACGAGATCGACGGATCCGGCGGGCAGTTTTTGAAGATGCCGGCAGGCGGCAGCCGGCGGCCGGCATCGCATGAAACGATTGACGCGCGGGAACATTTTGTCCACCAGGAAGGCCAGCAAGTGTTCAAATATGCCGTGCGGAAGATGGCGGAGATGTCCACCACGCTTCTGGAACGGAACGGACTGCGGGGCGAGGATGTGAAGCTGCTGATTCCCCATCAGGCGAACCGGCGGATTATTGAGGCTACGGCGAAGGCGCTGGATATGCCGTTGGACCGGGTGATCATCAACATCGATAAGTTCGGCAATACAACGGCGGCGACGATTCCTTTGGCGACGCGGGACGCTGTCGAGTCAGGACGCCTCCAAAAGGGCGATCTTGTGTTGTTTGCGGCAGTAGGCGCGGGCTACACGGCAGGCGCTAATTTATGGCGCTGGCAGTGTTAAGTTTCACTTAGGCATCCGCGCCCTAATTCGTGTAGGCTTCAAGTATGGGCACTCTTACCAACGGGCCATTGGAATCTCTGGATCAGTGGGACGACGACGTCCGGGCACGGTACCGGGCGGACCGGAAAAAGGAAGAGTTTCGGGTCTACGACGAGTCGACGCCGAAAGTAGTGCGTGACTTCTATCAACAGAATCACGCGCTGCAGACGTTGGAATTCGCGCGCGGGAAACGAGCCCAATATGAAACGCTCCAGAAAGACGAGATGGGCATCTGGGAGGCGATGGAGCGTTTGAACTCGCTGGTGGATGATTCCGATCCGGACACCGATCTGTCGCAGATTGAGCATAACTTGCAGACGGCGGAGGCCATCCGCGCCGACGGGCATCCGCGGTGGTTTGTTTTGACTGGGTTCATTCATGACCTGGGCAAGGTGCTGACGATGTGGGGAGAACCGCAGTGGGCGGTGGTGGGCGATACGTTTCCGGTGGGGTGCCGGTGGTCCAACAAGATCGTATATCCGGAGTTCTTTTCGGAGAATCCGGACACCCAGAACCCGGAACTGATGAGCCGGTATGGCGTGTATGGCGAGCAGTGCGGGCTGGAGAACGTGACGTTAAGCTGGGGGCACGACGAGTACCTCTACCACGTTACGAAGAACTACCTGCCGGAACCGGCGCAGTATATGATCCGGTATCACTCCTGGTATTCGGCGCACCGGGAGATGGACTACCAGTATTTGATGTCGGACCACGATCTGGAAATGATGGATTGGGTACGGAAATTCAATCCGTATGACCTGTATTCGAAGTCGGATAAGAAGCCGGAATTGGCAACATTGAAGCCCTATTACGACGACCTCATCGCCGAGTTCTTTCCGGCGAAGATTCGCTGGTAGTTCCTAGATTCAGTACTAGGGTTTAACAGTAGTCGTACTAAGTTCAAATCTACGTTGAGTCAGTTTGTCTCGTCCCTCAAGATGGTTGTAGTTTAATTCGCCGCAGAAAGAGATGAGAACAATGAGGCAGAGACTCAACAGGACTTGGAAGGCGACGCAGCACCGGGCGAATTGGATGGCGGTGCTGTGCCAGGCGCGGATTCTGCGTCACGAAGAGGGACAGGATCTAATCGAATACGCACTGATGGCAGCTACGATTGCCGTGGCCGTGGCCGCCATTTTTCCGCAGTCCATCGCTCCCAATATCTGCGCCATTTTCTCCAAAGTGAACTCTTCGCTGGGTTCGGCGGGCAGCAACTAGCCCATCTTTTCCCAGAATTGAGAAAGGCGGACTTTTCGGGAGTCCGCCTTTCTCTTTGTTGGGCTATCGGAACTGGATTAGTCGAGGTACTTCTTCAAGTCCGGTTCGAGTTGAGACTTGATTTCCGGCGAGTCGATATTGGCCTTTGTGACAAGCCGCGGAGGCATAGGACGGGACTTATCGACAGGTTTGCCGTCTAACTTGCTGACAGCGGCGATGACGGACTCATAGCCCATCTTAAATGGATCCTGTACGACGAGAGAGTCGATCAGACCGGCCCGGAGATCTGCCAGGAGCGTCGGGCTCCAATCAAATCCCACCATCTTCACCGTCGACGATTTGCGGCCCTTCAGCGCCTGGGCGGCGCCGACCGCGCTGGATTCGTTGGAGGCGAAAAGTCCCGCGGCATCCGGAAAAGCCGTGAGCATGTTTTCCGCAACCTGAAGCGACTTGGCGAAGTCCGCCATACCGTATCGCTTGTCGACGATCTGGATGCCGGCAAACTTCTTAATGCCATCCTCAAAGCCCTGCTCCCGCGCCATCGTGGAAGCTCCGCCAGGCTGGACGGCGACGATAACCACTTTGCCCTTTCCTCCCAGAATCTCGCCCATGCGGGAGGCGGCCAGTTGACCGGCGGCGTAGTTGTCGGTCGCGACCATGGAAAGATAGTTTTCCGTATCGATACCGGAATCAAAGATTACTACGGGGATGTTTTCCTTCCCGGCACGTTCGACGACTGAGACCATGACGGTCTTATCAATGGGCGCCAGGGCTATGGCATCGACGCGCTGGTTGATCATGGCGTCGACGATTTGAATTTGGCCGTTGTAATCGGTTTCTGTGGCTGGACCGTTCCAGACGATATCGAGGTTGTGTTCGCGGCCGGCCTTGACGGCCCCGGCGTGGACGGACTGCCAGAAGAGGTGGGCGCGGCCTTTGGGAACAACCGCAATGCGGCGCTTGTCGTTCTTATTGCAGCCAGCAATAGAAAGCGCGGCAGCCCCGAGGGCGCCGCGCAGGAAGGTTTTTCGTTCCATTACTTAGGGAATTCCTTCGGTTCCGTGAGTTGTTGCCAGCCTGTACCGCTCAGCGCTTTCATGAAGGCAACGAGATCGGACTTTTCCTGGGCCGACAGGTTGAGTTTCTTCATGCGTTCGTCGAGGTTTTTGTTGGGGATGCCGCCCTTGTCGTAATAGTCCACGACCTCTTCGAGAGTCTTGAGGCTACCGTCGTGCATGTAGGGGAACGTGTGTTCGATTTCACGCAGAGTGGGCGTTTTGAAGGCTCCGAAGTCGGCGGGGTTCTTGGTGACGGCGAACCGGCCGGGATCAGGCTCCGGCTTGTTCTGGCCGACGCCGAGATTGTGGAAAGAGTTGAGGGTGAAGCTGGCCCCTTCGTGGCATTGGTCGCACTTCGCCTTGTTGAAGAAGACGTCCATACCCCGGACTTGGGCCGCGTTCATGGCCGTTTTGTTGCCGAGTTTGTATTTGTCGTATGGGGAGTTGCCGCTCAATACGGTGCGTTCGAAGGTAGCGATTGCCTTGGCGACATTATCGAGGGTAATTTCGTCGGAGCCAAAGACTTGCTTGAAGCGCGTGCGATATCCAGCGATTTTGTTCAGATTGCCGATGACGGCTTCATGCGTGTTGCCCATTTCAATGGGGTTGGCCATGGGTCCGATGGCCTGCGCTTCCAGGGAGGCCGCGCGACCGTCCCAAAACTGGAGCATGCCGTAGGCGCGGTTAATGACCGTGGGAGCGCTGACGCCGCCCTTTTGTCCGCGAATGCCGTTGGACACTGGCAACTGGTCCGTGAAGCCTTTCGAGGGGTGATGGCAGGTGGCACAGGACAGCGTGCCGTCGGCCGAGATTCGATTGTCGAAATAGAGCAATCGACCCAACTCCGCCTTAGCGGGCGTATAGGGGTTGTCCTTCGGCCAAATGACAGGAGGCAGACCGCGTGGAACAACAAAGGCCGGTTTCGGTTGTGCCTGGAGGAAGAATACAGGAACAGCGGCAAGCGCCGCTGTTCCCAGCCAAAAACGAGTACGCATTTTTTTAGTTAACACCTACTTCTTGACGAAGCCCTGGACGTAGATGGCGCGATAGCCGCCGAGGCTGGCGAGCGTTCCGGAAACTTCCATGACGTGGGCGGTATGTTCGGCCGCCGCTTTCCGGAAGTCGGTGGTGGCGCCGTCGCGGCGGGGATCATGTTCTTCTTCCATCAGCATGTAGAGCGTACCGTCCGCAGTGACGAGGCCGATGGGCTGGCCATTGTTGATGCACTTCTGGCCGCAGGGGCGATGCTTTTCGCCGTGTTTGCCGAGTTGGAGATAGCAGGAGAATTCGACGATTTCGCCGACGGCCGTGATGGCCTTGCCATCGCGCGGCTTGCCATCCACGCCGGCAGCCATGGAAGTCTGAGACCAGGAGTCCCCTTTGGACCCGAGCGAACCCATGGGCTTTTTGTAGGTGGGGTCACCCACCGGCGTCATACCGGGCTGGAGAGGGCCAGCGGCAGCTTTGGGGGCCGCTTTCTTAGGGGCTTCCTGGGCAAAGGCCAGCGACACGGAAGCGAGAGCAACCAAGGCAATGGTGGTGAGTTTCATTTTCAGTCTGTCCTTATGGATTTTAGCCGCGAACGCTAGCCGCGGGAATTTTGCGGAGCAGGTCTTCCATTTCGGCCCGGCTTTCGCTGCCGATGGTGAAGCAGTCCAAAACATCCTGTGCGAGAGCGAATTGCAGCGCTTCATCCACACGGGAGCGGAGTTTACCGGCGCCGAGGATCTTCATACCGATAACGCCTTTGCCGGCCGCCTTCATTTGCTTGAGGACGCCGATGACGGTGTTCGGGTCGGCGTCCATGGCCGCTTGGGCGGGATTGAGACGGGCGAGATCGACCTCGACCCAGGGTTCGGCGGCGGCGGTCTTGAGCGCGTCGAGCGTGTGGCAGGAAACGCCCTTCGTGCGGATGATGCCCTTGGCCTGCGCCTCGTCGATGGCGTCCATGGCTCCGCGCTTTTTGACGTTCCAATCCTTGTCCATCATGCAGTGAAGAAGCAGGATGTCGATGTAGTCCGTTTTCAGTTCGCGGCGGAAACGGTCGATGTCCGCTTTCATTTCCGCATGCGTATTGGCGCGGGACTTGGAGAGCAGAGCGACCTTGTCGCGTGGAACGGTGGTGAGCGCGCGAGCAACGTGGGGGTGGGTGCCGTATTGGTCGGCCGCGTCAAAGAATGTTATGCCCTGGTCGTAGCCGGCGCGAAAAAGATCGGCCAAACCTTCGACACCGAGCTTGCGGGTTTGATTGGACGAGCCGCCGACACCGTTGGTCCCCGAACCCTGCGCCAAGCGGCTGAGAACGATTTTGCGGGGGCCGAGCGTGATACGGTCGGTGGCGGATTTCTTTTCGGTTCCGGCGAAGAGGTGATGCGGAAACTGGCTCAAGCTGACGGTCGCGCCAGTGGCTGTTTTGAAAAATTGGCGTCTCTGCATTCTTTACGTCCGTTCACTTGGTACGATATCACGGCACGGGCTTTCTTTTCGATGGTTTATCTTGCATTCCTCCTTCTATTGAGCGTTCCGCTAGCCGCCCAGGAACGATGGCAGGCGCGTTCCATGGTGATCACGCCGCGGGGCATCGCGGCGACCAGCCAGACGCTGGCTTCGCAGGCGGGGGCGCAGATTCTGGCGCGCGGGGGATCGGCGGTGGATGCTGCGATTGCGGCGAATGCGGTGCTGGCTGTTGTGGAGCCGATGATGTGCGGGTTGGGCGGCGATCTGTTTGCGATCCATCATGAGGGCAAGACGGGGACGCTGACGGGGATAAACGCGAGCGGGTGGTCCGGCAAAGGGCAGACGCTCGCCGCTTATAAGGCCAAGGGCCTCTACGGGATACCCTCAACTGGTATCCATACCGTTACGGTGCCGGGGGCGGTGGACGGATGGTGGCAGATGCACCGGAAATTCGGCAAGCTGCCGTGGGCGGACCTGTTTCAGCCAGCCATTTACTATGCGCGGAACGGCTATCCGGTAACGGAGGTGATCCAGGAAGACTGGGCGTCCCTGGAAGCGAAACTGCAGGGGGATGTGAACGCGCGCAAGTATTGGCTGGTGGACGGACGGGCGCCGAAAGTGGGTCAACTGTTCCGGATTCCGGCGCTGGCGGAGGCATTTACCGTTTTAGCGCGGGACGGACGAGACGCGTTTTACCGCGGGCCGATTGCCGCGTCGATCCTGAAAACGTCGGCACGACTGGGCGGAACGCTTGCCGCGTCCGATTTTGCCGAGTTTTCGTCGGAGTGGATTGCCCCAGTCTCAGTGAATTATCGAGGATGGACGGTTTATGAGATGCCGCCGAACGGGCAAGGGATTGCCGCGTTACTGATGTTGAACCTGATGGAGCGTTTTCCGCTACCGTCAATGGAGCAGCGCTCCGCCGAGGCGATGCACATCAAGATCGAGGCCCAGAAGCTGGCCTACCGGGATCTACATGCCTATGTGGCCGACCCGCGGCAGGCGAAGGTGCCGGTGGAGGGTCTGTTGGCGAAGTCCTATGCGGCGGCGCGGGCGCGCGGGATTGATTTATCGAAGGCAAATTGCGATGCCAGGCCGGGAGAGCCCGAGCCGGGGCATACGGTGTATCTGAGCGTGGTGGACAAAGAAGGGAATGCGGTGAGCTGGATCCAGAGCATTTCCGACATGTGGGGTTCCGGCGTCGCCGTGGACGATTTCGCTTTCCATTTGCATGACCGGGGCGGGAATTTCTCTTCCGACGTGAACCACCCCAACGCACTGGCAGCCCGGAAACGCCCGTTCCATACGATCATCCCGGGCTTCATGGAAAAAGACGGACAGAAGATCGCCTTTGGCATTATGCGGGGAGGCAACCAGGCGCAGGCGCACGCCCAGTTTGTGTCCCATATTGTCGATCACAAGATGAACATACAGGCGGCGCTCGAAGCCCCTCGCTTCACGCGACGGAGTGTGGAGGGGTGCGGCGTGATGATGGAAAGCCGACTGGAGACTCCAGCAATGGAGGGGCTGAAAACGTTGGGACATTTTGTTGATTGGCGGGCGGAGTATTCCGGGCAGATGGGCGGGGGACAGGCGGTTTTGTTGGACCGGGTTACCGGAATGCATTATGGAGCGTCCTCCCCCAGAAAGGACGGCGCGGCGATTCCGGAGCCCGACCCCTATTTCACGCCCGCCGGAAATAACAGCGGAAAGAGACCATGAAGAGATTCCTACCTCTATTGATACTGATGGGCGCCGCGGCGTTATTTGCCGCCGAACCGGCGCAGGAACTGGTGCAGTTGGCGAAGAAATCGCCCCAATCTGCCGCGTTCCGAGAAAAGTTGATGGCACAGACGAAGGCTGAAGACCGGACGGCGGGCCGAGCCTGGGCCGGCTATTTAGGCGACTTTGTGTTCGCGGTGGATACAAAAGCGACGCCTGGGTTCTATTTTGACGAGGCTCCCGGCGGGAAGCCGGTACGGCTGAAAGGGAGCGACACTTGGATTGTGACGGCATCCGGCGCCACGGGCCGTTCGCACAACTATTATTGGCAGGTAGACGGGAAGCCGCTCCTGGCCGAGCCGCTGCGGTTGCCGAACGATGTGCCGGCGTTTGGACCGTTGAGCTACGAGAAACCGGGCGTGCCGCAAGGCAAGGTGACGGGCAAGATGACCCAGACGAGTACGATCTATCCGGGTATGAAATCCGATTTCTGGGTGTATGTACCGGCGCAGTACGACGCCGCCAAGCCGGCAGCGCTCATGGTCTGGCAGGACGGCGAAGGATATACGCAGCGGCCGGGCCGATCCCGACTGTTGAACGTGATCGACAATCTGACGCATGAGAAGAAGATACCGGTTGCGATCCAGGTGTTTATCAATCCAGGAATGACCGGAGACCGGCGGATGCGGAGCGTGGAGTATGATTCGGTGGACGATACCTATGCCAAGTATCTACGCGATGAGATTTTGAAAGAAGTGGAAGGGAAGTACAACATCCGGAAAGATGGCTATTCCCGGTTTATCGCCGGAGAATCGTCGGGCGCTATTTGCGCCTTCAACGTCGCCTGGTGGCACAACGACCATTTCACCCGCGTGTTGTCTCGGATTGGGAGTTACACGAGCATTCAATGGAAGCCGTGGGAAAAAGAGGGCGGAAATATCTTTCCGTTCCTGATTCGTAAGTCAGACCGGAAGAACATTCGCGTCTGGGCTTCGGATGGTCACAACGACCTGGAGAATACGCACGGATCCTGGCCGCTGCAGAACATCGCATTTGCGAATTCACTGAAAATGAAGGAATACGATCATCATTTCGTATTCGGAAATGCGCAGCACAACACGCAGCATGGGAACGCCGAGTTGCCGGAAGCGTTGACCTGGCTCTGGCGCGGTTATGACTCGGGGAAGACCTCGGAGACATTCGTAATGGATCCGGAGGAGAAAACAAAACCTTACTGGCGCGTGCGAACGCTGAACCGCGAATAGTGTATTACCGGGTAGTTATTCCTTTGCTTGGCCGCGTGCCGGATGTTATCGGCGCGCGGCTCTATGATTTCGCGGTAGAGGGCATCGAAGAACAGGACGATGCATTGGTTGGCTATTTCCTGGATGAGGAAGAGGCCCGGGCCTCCGCCGCGGAGTTGGGCGGAGCCTCCGCCGCCGTGGAGGACCAGAACTGGTCGGAGTCCTTGCAGCAGGAGTGGCGGCCGCTGCTGGTGGGGCAGCGTTTTTTTCTATGTCCGGCATGGGTGGAGGAACCGGCTCCCGAGGGGAGAATCCGGCTGGAGATGGTGCCTGGGAATGTATTTGGGGGCGGCGATCATGCGACGACGCAACTCTGCCTGGAGTTGCTGGAGACATTAGCCGCGCCTGGCGTACGAATCGCCGATGTGGGGTGCGGCACGGGCATTCTGACACGGGCGGCGCGGGCGTTGGGAGCGTGGGCCGTAGGGTGCGATATTGATCCAGCGTCGGCGGGTTTGGCGGACTTTCTGGGCTCCGCTGATGCGTTGGCGCCCCGGCAGTTCGACGGAGTCGCGGTGAATATCCACCTGGGCGTACTGCGAGGAATTGCTGCCGAATTGCAGCGGATTCGTAAGCCCGGCGGGTGGTTGCTGGTGAGTGGGTTCCTGCCGGAACAGCGGGAAGAACTGGCCGCGCTCTTCGGGAAGCCGCTGCTATTCCGAGAGCGCGACGGATGGTGCGCGGCGCTGATTTATTAGGGCAACAAACGCCGGGGGACCGCTTTGCGGTATTGGTCTTTCCAGTATTCGGCGCGGTTGGGCTCGATTTGACCGAGGAGGGTGTAGGCCTGTTCGAACAGTGGTTCTAAACGCAGCGCCTCCAGAGCGGCCTGTTTGGCTTCGGCAGGGCGGTTGAGATTGGCCAGCGCGGCAGCCAGGTGGAGCCTGCGCACGGGGTCGGACGGTTGGGCGGCGACGGCCTTTTCGAACCAGGGGACGGCGCGATCCGGCGATTTTTGGCGGGCGTATTGGAGCCCGGCTTCGAGAGCCACGTCGCCGTCGCTGTGGCCTTCTCGGACTGCTCGATCGAGCAATCCGAGACCTTCGCGGAGGCGTCTTAGACTGCGGGTCCGTTCGGCGCTGTGAAGGTAGCCGATAGCGGCGTTGCGGTCCTGGAGCGTCGCGGGCGGTTCGCGCCATGCGCGGAGGAGTTCGCCGCGGTCCAGAAACCGTTCCTCCGTTTTCGCCGTGCGGATCCAATGGTCAGTACGGGCGGCGTGGCTACCATCATATTGCCGTTCCTTGCGCATGTGACAGCGTACGCAATCATCCCCCATACGCTGGACGTGCGTTTCGGCAGGTTCGCCGGTGTGGCATTGTTGGCACTTGTCGCGGTACCAAGCGGCGCGGAACTTTTCAGAGGGCTCCTTGTGGGAGTCGTGGCAGGTTCCGCACCATAGCTTGCCTTGGGAAGCAATGGCGCAGCGGCTGGCGGCGAGTTGCTCGGCCTGGGTTTGGGTGCGAAGGATGGTGTCGTCAGCGCCTTTGGCGGCGACGTAGATGGTGAAGACATCTTCCAGCGCCATGCCAGGCTTGAAATCGGCGAATTGCTTGCCCGGATTGAGCGCGCGGGCCTCGCCGGCGAGGTGGCAGGATTCGCAAACGGCGTCGCGGCGTGGCGCGGGAAGCTTGGCTGGATTGACGATGTTGTTTTTTGCGGGTTTGGCGAGATGGGGCGTGGGGTCACCGTGACAGCGGTCGCACCCGATAGCAGGGGAGGGAATGGGCGGGTCAGCAAAGCGGTTGTAGGTTCCGGGGATGCGCGCGGCGGCTCCGGCGTGGCATTGGAGGCAGTCCGGCGCCGAAGGGGGGCGGTAAAAGGAGGGGCTGGCGTCCACGACGTAGCCTGGAGCCATGTCCCAGATCATGCGGCTGGCATACCAGCCAATGGCGGAGAGGAAAAGCGAATCGTCTTGCCGGTGGAGGTAGAACTTGCCCTCTTTTCCGGAGCCGATGGCCCATTCCATTTCGTGGGATTCCACGGCGCCGCGGATTTCCATCCAGTGGGAGAGTTTTCCCTGCTGCCATTGAACGCCGACGCGACGGCCAGAAAAGTCATGAAACCATTGGCGTTGCGCCTGGACTTCGGCGCGGGGTTTGCTTATGCTTCGCGCCTTGCCTGTGCGGGCATACGACTCCACGATAGACTGGTGGCAACTGACGCAACGCGGGTCTGCCAACAGAGTTGCCGCGGCCAGGAACAGGAACACGCGGGGCATCACAGGTATTAAACACCGGATGCGCCCGAAACGCCAATTATGGTATTCTCTATCGAGAAAAGGGAGATTTGAATTGCTGCAAAACCCAAACCTCGTAACGCGGCCGGAAGTTGAAGCCGAGTTCGATGCGACCGTCCGGGAAGATATTGAAAAATTTCGGGCGGCAGCAACCGGTTTCCAGGCAGGAGAACTGACCGACGACCAGTTCCGTGCGCAACGTTTGCGCCGGGGCGTCTACTCGCAGCGCCAGCCGGGCGTGCATATGATCCGTACGAAGATTCCAGGCGGAATTCTGACGGCGGACCAGATGGATGTATTGGCCGCCGTGTCTGAAGAGTTTGCCGAGAACAAGGGCCACCTGACGACGCGGCAAAATATGCAGTACCACTTTATTCCGCTGCCGAAGGTGGCGGATCTGCTGCACCGTCTAGCGGACGCCCGGTTGACGACGCGTGAAGCGTGCTACAACACGGTGCGGAATGTGACGGCGAGCCCGTTGTCCGGCCTATTGGCGAATGAAGTATTCGACGTGCAGCCCTATGTGCGCATGACGGCGTTGGCCTTTTTGCACAATGAATTGACCGATAGCCTGCCGCGCAAGTTCAAGATCGCATTCTTTAGCGGCGGCGAAAAAGACGATATGGCGTTGGCCATTCACGATTTTGGCGCAACGGCTGTCATCAAAGACGGTCAAAAAGGGTTCCGGACGGTGATAGGCGGCGGATTGGGTCCGTTGCCGAATGAAGCCGCCCTGCTCGATGAGTTTCTGCCGGAAGAAAAGCTGATTGCGCGGATTGAGTCCGTGATCCGGTTGTTCAGCCAGTATGGCAACCGGCAGAACCGCAACAAGGCGCGTTTGAAGTTCGTTTTGCGGGAACGCGGGCTGGATTGGGTCAAAGAAACGATCGAAGCCAATTACGCCGACATTTTGGCCAATGGCGGGACGTTGACTCCGCAGGTGGTTCCCGAGAGTTTCGGCGGGTACCGGAGTGTAGAGCCGCCTCTTGGCACGGGCGAATTGTTGCCTGTTCTGGGAGCGACGCCGGCCGATCCGGAGTTCGACCGGTGGCTGGAGACGAATGTCCGCGAGCAGAAGCAGACCGGTTATTCGATTGTGACCGTCCGTTTGCCGCAGGGCAATCTGGATGCGGCGCAGATGCGGGCGTTGGCCAAGCTGTCGCGCGATGCGGGTGATTCGATAGTCCGGGTGGATATCGACCAGAACGTACACTTGGCCTATATTCCGGTGCATAGCTTGCGGCGCGTGTTTGCGGCATTGAAGGTTGCTGGGTTGGCTTTGGCTGGCGCGGGTGAACTGGTAGATACGGTGTCATGCCCGGGAGCCTATTCGTGCAATCTCGCGTTGACGAAGTCGATGAACTTGGCGGCAGCGGTGAGCGAGGCGGTGTCGAGCTACACCGATAAGCAGGTGCGCGGTCTGAGCGTCAAAATTTCCGGGTGTCCGAACTCGTGCGGACAGCACTGGTTGGGAAGCCTGGGCTTCTACGGCAATTCGCGGAAGGTGGAAGGGAAAGAGGTTCCCTACTACCAGATGATGCTGGGCGGCGGCCATGACAAGGACGGTATTCTGCGTTTTGGTCTGGCGATTTCGAGTCTGCCGGCGAAGTTAGCACCTGTGGCGGCGCGGCGCGTTCTGGACCATTTCCTGGAGAGCCGTGAGGCCGGAGAGTCATTCCGAGAGTACGTACTGCGGCATAAAGTGGAGTTTTTCCGCAAGATGGTGGCGGATCTGGCGAAACCGGCGGCCTATGAGCCCGAATGGTTCATGGATTGGGGTGACCGCGAATCCTATAGCCTGCAGTTGGGCCGGGGTGAGTGCGCTAGTTAAGCGGCTTTTCCGATGTGGAGATAAAGGCAGGGCATCATTTCCAGAAATGATGCCCTGTTTTCTTGCGGGCGCACCGTGGGGAACGATATGATGGTGTGACGGAAGGCGATTGGTTTAGCGGGAGTAACTCAGTGGTAGAGTCTCAGCCTTCCAAGCTGTTGGTCGCCAGTTCGATCCTGGTCTCCCGCTCCAAAGATTCAACACTTTACCGTTATACTTCCGGTACGACGGTACGCCGTGAAAGCCTCGCGGCCTTGCCGGGGTGGTGGTAATGA
>DASTML010000157.1:0-74614 GCA_035714175.1 Bryobacteraceae bacterium
AGGAGCGCCAACTTCCGCGCCGTACTTTTCATGGCGGGTACTCCTGGGTTCGTTTTCGAGTCGCGTGCGGAGGCTAGGAAACGGGCGGAGGACGCGGTGCGCGGGGCGGCAACAGGACTTCTGCGCGACGGAGGGCGGTATGGGGTTGTACCGGGAGGAGGGCAAGGACGATGAGTCCTGCCATGAGGACTGGCACGGGGAGATCGATCGGCAAGCCCGCGTGTCCGAATGCCAGGAAGGCGGCGCACAGGAGCAGCAGGAGTCCGAAGACGAGGAATCGCTTGGAAGCTACGCCGCGCATCGCTCTCAGCATACAATGCGGAGTTCGGATGGGACTTATGGACGACGTTTCACGGCGAGTGTTTTTACAGGCTCCGGCGGCGGTACAGGCGGCTGGGCCGGGATGGCCGAATGTGCTGGTCATCATGTTTGACCAGTGGCGGTATGACTGCCTGGGGGCGAATGGGAATGGGCTGGTGCGGACGCCGAACCTGGACCGGTTGGCGGCGAGGTCCGTGCGGTATACGCATACGTTTGTGCAGGCTCCGGTTTGTGTTCCTTCGCGGACCAGCTATTTGACGGGGCGCTATCCGCATTGCCATAAGAATCGCGTCAACTATACGCCCTACACACAGCCGGAACCGATGTTGCAGAAGTTGTTGCAGGAGGCGGGGTACCGGACCGGGTCCGTGGGAAAGTTGCATTTCCGGCCGGGTACCAATGCACATGCGCGAACGACAGGTTTCGACCTGGTGCAGTTGGACGATGGCATTCCGCGTACGGACCGGTATTCGGACTATGCGAAGTGGCGGAACGCGAACGATCCGTTGGCGAAGGAGTGCCATTACAACGCCACAGTGAAGGGGAGCGGGAATCCGTTTCGGGCGCGGATCGAGCGGCAGTACACGCCGACTGCATGGACGGGGGCGGAGACGCGGGGGATGCTGCGGGAGTTGGCGAAGGGCACGGCTCCGTTTTTCCTGTTCTCGTCCTTCTTTAAGCCGCATGCTCCATATACAGTACCGGCGCCGTTCGATGCGATGTACAACGACGTGGAGATTCCGCTGCCGCGACAGGTGGATATGGCCTACATACAGAGCCTGCCGTTGCCGGTGCAGCGGATGATTCTGCGATTCAAACCGGAGTACCAGACCGACCGGGGACTGTTGCAGTGGATGTGGCGGAGCTACTACGCGGGCGTAACGATGCTGGACGAAGAGGTGGGGCTGATTCTAGACGAGTTGGAAAAGACGGGGAAGGCGGGAAATACGGTGGTGTTTGCGCTTTCCGATCACGGCGACCAGATGCTGGAGCATGGGCTGTTTGGGAAGAACGTGTTTTTTGAAGATTCGGTGCGGGTGCCGATGCTGGTGCATTGGCCGGGACGGTTGACGCCGGGCACGCGGACGGAGTTGACCGAGGCGATTGATGTGATGCCGACGATTCTGGAGATGTGCAGCGTACCTGTGCCGGACCGGGTGCAGGGGAGGAGCCTGTTGCGGACGGGCGGGGCGCGGGAGATGGTGTTCTGCGAGAACATCATGCCGGAAGTGATCACGAATGGCGACACGGGGTATCCGTTTGCGCCGGGGAAAGGTATTGACGGGGTGCGGCATCCGGATTCGAAGATGGTGCGGACGGAGCGGTGGAAGTTGAATTATTATCCGGGGAATGGCGGGGAGTTGTATGACTTACAAAACGACCCGGGAGAGTGGCGGAATCTATACGCCGATCCGGCGCATGCGCGGACTGTGAGCGAATTGAAAGGCGCTTTGCTGGATTGGCTGTGTACGGCGGACGAGACGGATCAGATTGAGAAAAAGTGGGAAATCTAACGGGATTTCCCAAAGTAGTGGGCCGTTAGGGTACACTTTTGGCGTATTAAAAATGCTGCATCCAATCCTTCGCAGGTTTTCCGCGTTTTGCGTGGCGGCGGTGGTGGTGGCCGCGCCGGATACAGGGGACGTTGCGCCCTTGGGGAGTTACACGGCCGTGGAGCGCAGACATTGGGCGTTTCAGCCGCGTAAGGACGTTGCTCCGCCGGTACTTGGCGACGCGGCGGCAAAGGCTTGGGTACGGACGCCGGTGGATGCGTTTGTGTTGGCGGGGTTGCGCAAGGCGGAGTTGACGCCGGCGCCGGAAGCCGACCGGGCGACGCTGATCCGCCGGGTTACCTATAACCTGCATGGACTGCCGCCGACGCCGGAAGAGATTGCGGCGTTTGTGAACGATAAACAGCCCAAGGCGTATGAACGGCTGGTGGAGCGGCTGCTGGCTTCACCGCGGTATGGCGAACAGTGGGCGCGGCATTGGCTGGATGTGGTGCGGTTTGCCGAATCCGACGGCTATGAATATGACACGCACCGGCCGGACGCCTATCGTTTCCGGGATTACGTGATTGCGAGTTTCAACGCGGACAAGCCGTATGACCAGTTTGTGAAAGAGCAACTGGCGGGCGATGAGATCGATCCGAAGAACGAGACCCTGCTGGTGGCGAGCGGGTTCAACCGGCTGGGGCCGCTGCGGAAGAACCAGGGCAACCAGGACGTGGCGAGTTCGCGGACGGAAGTGTTAACCGAGATGGCGAACATTGTCGGCGCGGGGTTCCTGGGCATGACGATGGGTTGCGCGCGGTGCCACGACCATAAGTTCGACCCGATCCGGCAGAGCGACTACTACCGGTTGCAGGGCTACTTTGCGCAGACGCAGGCGGATGACGTGATTGTGGCGACGCCGGAGGAACAGGCGAAGCACAAGGCCACGATGGCTCCGATTGAGGCCGAGATGCGGAAGTTGCGCGGGTCGATGCGGCGGGCGAGCGAAGAGGACAAGGGCAAGATTCTGACGCGGCTGGAAGAACTGGACGGGCAGATTCCGCCGCCGTTGACGGCGATGTATGCGGTGAAGAACGACGTCAAGGACATGACGGAGATTCACATGCTGCAACGCGGCGACTACCGGAACAAGGGGCCGAAGGTGGGGATGCGGCCGCCGGGCGTGCTGCTGCCGGATGGAACGGCGGAGATGCCGCTGGCGACGGAGAAGCCGAGATTGCAGTTGGCGGAGTGGATTGCGACGGCGGAGAATCCGCTCACCGCGCGGGTGATGGTGAACCGGATCTGGGGTTTCCATTTTGGACGGCCGATTGTGGCGACGCCGAATGATTTCGGCAAGATGGGCTTGCGGCCGACGAATCCTGAATTGCTGGACTTTCTGGCGAATGAGTATGTGAAGAGCGGTTGGAAGATGAAGCCGCTGCACCGGATGATTCTTTTGTCATCGGCGTACCGGCAGGCGAGCACGTCGCCGAATGAGAAGGCCTATGCGGTGAAAGACCCGGAGAACAAGTTGCTGTGGAAGGTAAACCGGCGGCGGTTGGAGGCCGAGGAGATTCGGGACACGATGCTGGCGGTTTCCGGGAGGCTGAATCCGAAGGCTGGCGGGCCGAGCGTGATGACGGTGATTGACCCTGAGTTGATCAAGGATTTGAAACGGCCGCAGTACTGGGTGGTGACGAAGGACCGGACGGAACATGACCGGCGGACGATCTACATGATCTATAAGCGCAACCTGATTCTGCCGTTTATGCAGGTTTTTGATTCGCCGGATACCTTGCTTTCCTGCGCGCGGCGGGAGCAATCGACACATGCGCCGCAGGCGCTGGAGCTGTTGAACGGAACGGTATCGAACGAGTTGGCGGTTTCGTTTGCGAAGCACCTGCAGGGTACGGCGCGGCAGCGGGTGGACCGTGCGTGGCAGTTGGCTACGGGCCGGTTGCCGAATGCGAAGGAGCGGGCGCTGTCTTTGCAGTATCTGGATGACCCGGACCCGGCGGCGGCGTCCGAGTTTGCTTTATCGTTGTTCAATTCGAATGCCTTTCTATACGTGAACTGAGATGAGTGAACACATACGCTACGCCCGGAATCGACGCGAATTCTTGACGGACTGCTTTTGCGGATTTGGCGCAATGGGGTTTGGGTCCCTGGCAGCGGCGGAGGTGAAGAACCCGCTGGCTCCGAAGGCCCCGCACTTCCCGGCCAAGGCGAAGGCGATGATCTTCCTGTTCCAGGCGGGCGGGCCGTCGCACCTGGAGACGTTCGACCCGAAGCCGTTGCTGAACAAGCTGAACGGCGAGAAACGGCCGGACACGTTTGGGAAGGTGGAGTACCAGAACGTCAACCAGAATTCGCGAATTCTGGGAACGAAGCGGACGTTTGCGCGGTATGGGAAGTCGGGGCTGGAGGTAAGCGATTTGCTGCCGCATCAGGCCTCGATTGCCGATGATTTGTGCGTGATCCGGTCCATGTACGGCGATATGGTTGTGCACTCGGCGGCACAGTACCAGATGATGTCCGGGCGGATTATCCCGGGGTTTCCGTCGATGGGAAGCTGGGTGACGTATGGGCTGGGTACGGTGTCGGATTCGCTGCCGGCGTATGTGGTGATGCCGGACCCGAATGGGGCTCCGGAGGCGGGGCAGCCGATGTACACGAATGGGTTTTTGCCGGCCGTGTATCAGCCGGCGATGTTCCGGGCGGGGAAACGGCCGGTGCTGAATCTGGAACTGCCGAAGGGGATTTCGATGGACCGGCGCCGGAAGACGGTGGACCTGATCCGCCATCTGAACGAAGCGAATTTGCTGGGCGAGGATCCGGAGTTTTCGGCGCGGATGTCGGCCTACGATACGGCGTTCAAGATGCAGACGGAGGCTCCCGAGCTGTTCGATGTGTCCAAGGAGTCGCAGGCTACGCTCGATATGTATGGCGTGGGCAAGCCGGACACGGACGACTACGGGCGGCGATGCCTGTTGGCGCGGCGGCTGGTGGAGAAGGGCGTCCGGTTCGTTTGTGTGGTGGCGGGCGGCGGCGGCGCGGAGACCGAGTGGGACGCGCATAGCGATATTGAGAAGAATCATGCGCGGATGGCGCGGTTGACCGATCAGCCGACGGCGGCGCTGGTTAAGGATTTGAAGCAGCGCGGATTGTTGGACGAGACGATTGTGCTGTGGGGCGGGGAGTTCGGACGGTCGCCGGAATCGGAGCGGGGATCAGGCCGCGACCACCACAATACGGGCTTCACGATGTGGGCGGCGGGCGGCGGTTTCAAGGGCGGGATGGCGTATGGGGCGACGGATGACATTGGGTTGAAATCGACGGTGAACCCGGTGCATTTCCGGGATCTGCATGCGACGTTGATCAACCAGCTGGGATTGCAGCAGGACGCGCTGAGTTACCTGCACCAGGGGCGGCGCGAGCGGTTGACCGAAGTGCACGGGACGATTTTGAAGGATCTGTTGGTATAGCCGCTTATGATGAGACTCAGTTGTCTTTCGCTTAGCTTTCAGAATCAGTTCAAGGCCGGGAAGATGGACTTGCCGAAGTTCATCACGACGGCGCGGGCGCTGGGGTTTGATGGGTGCGATCTGCACATGCAGCATTTGCAGGGCTTCGACCGCATCTATTTGAAACAGCTTCGGCGGATGTTGCTCGATAACGGCATGTCGGTACCGAGCTTTCCGGTTTCCACCGAGTTCGGACGTTTTCCGGAGCGGGTGGCGGCCGAGATTGAGAAGTGCCGCGTGGGCATGGAGACAGGATTGTTTCTGGGGGCTCCGCTGGCGCGCGTGTTTGTAGGCTCGACGCCGCCGGGAGGGAGCGCGGAGGAGGCGTTCCAGCGGGGCGTGGACGCGCTGCGGAAGTGCGCGGAGATTGGCGCGGATATGGGCATGGTGGTGGCGTTGCAGAACCACAGCGGGTTGACGAGCACGGGCGACGACATGCTGCGGTTTCACAAGGCGGTGAACCATCCGAACTTTGCGCTGGTGCTGGATACGGGGCACTTTACGGGGCGGGACGGGCCGAACGGACCCAAGCAAGAGGGGCACACGTACGAGAACTACTACCGTTCGCTGCAGCAGGTGGCTCCGCTGGCTCCGTTTGTGCGGGTGAAGGTGTATGAGGCCGGGCCGGACGGGGCGGAGAAGTTCATCGATTATAAGAAGGTCTTTGAGACGCTGCGCGGGGTGCACTACAACGGGTTTTGCAGCATGGTGTACGAGGGCAAGGAAGACGAGATGACGGCGATTCCGCGTGCGTCTCGGTACCTGCGGAAGATGGTGCGCGGGGATTAGGTCTTCATTAGTACGATGGAATACTCATGAGTGATCCAATCGCGGAGTATTTGCAGTGGAAGAAGCAGGGCGGGGACTTGCGCACGCGGGCCAAGCAGGCCATGGAGGCGCGGTTTCGGGAGCTGTTGACGGAGGCGGCGCACCTGGCGGAGGAGTATAAGGCCGACTTCGGCGCACCGCTCGCGTTGCCTGCGATTGTGACGGCATTCAAGGTGAAGCCGGGCGGGAAGAAGCCAGCGGCGAAGAAGGCCGCGGCTGCTCCGGCGGCGACGGCCCCGGTTGTTGTTGCGGCGACGGCCCCGGTGAAGGCGGACCCGAAAATCGCCGCGTTGGAGAAACAACTGGCGGCGGCGCGGAAGAAGCTGGACGCGGCGAAGGAAAAAGGCGGCTCCACGAAGAACCTGGAAGACCGGGTATATGAATTGGAAGACGATCTGCGTCTAGCGACGCAGGCGGAGTAGGGCAGGTATGCGGCTGGCATTGTTGGCATTGGTGTGCGCGTTTGCAGCGAACGCGCAGGAGATTCCCGCGGCTTATAAGAAGTACTGCGCGGCCTGTCACGCGGATAGCGCGACGGGGACGGACCGAGGGCCGGGGCTGATCGATACGCGATCCCTGCGGGCACGGAGCGAGTCGCAGATCCGGGGGATTATCCGGAATGGGACTCGAGGCGGAATGCCGGGGTTCCCGTTGGCCGATGCCGAGTTGGACGTGCTGGCCAAAGCGGTGCATTCGTGGAACGCGTCGGCATTTGAGGCGCATCCGGCGGGCGACCAGGCGGTGGGGAAGGCCCTCTTTGAGGCCAAGTGCCTGGCTTGCCATATGGCTTTGGGAAAGGGCGCTTCGAGCGGGCCGGACCTATCGAATATCGGGCGCGAATTGACGGTACGGGAGTTGGAAGAGACGCTGCGGGACCCGAGTTCGCGGAAGGGGAAGCGTAACGGGGCGTCGTGCCCGAGTTGGGCGTTTTGCCCGGATGACCCGTGGGGCGTGGCGCAGGTGAAGTTGAAGAGCGGGCAGACGTTGCGTGGGTTCGCACGGAGCCGCGGGGCGCACGATGTGCAGTTACAGACCTTCGATGGGAAGATTCACTCGTTGACCGACAGGGAGTATACGGCGATTACGGCGGAGAAGGGCTCCTACATGCCGGCGTTCGCGGGCACGGAGACGGAACGGAAGAATCTGATTGCGTATGTGAGCACGTTGGGCGGGGTCGGCGTGGGCGCTCTTCCGGGGGCGGCCGCGGCGAAGGCTGCCGATGTGGCGGCGGTGCAGAAGCCGAAGGCGGGAGAGTGGCCGGGTTATCACGGCTTGCCGAGCGCGAACCGGCACAGCGGGCTGACGCAGATTACGACGGCGAATGTGGGACGGCTGCAACCGAAGTGGAGCTATACGCTGCCGCATCCGAGTTTGCAGACGACACCGCTGGTGGCTGATGGGGTGATGTACGTGACGGCCCCGAACCAAGTGTGCGCGCTGGACGCGAGCACGGGGCGGGAACTTTGGTGCTGGTTGCGGCAGCGCGGCGATGCGCGGAAGATTTCCGGCGATGCGGCCAAGGGAGCGCAGCGCGGCGTGGCGATGCTGGGCGACCGGATTTTCTTTGCGACCGACGATGCGCACATGGTGGCGCTAAACCGGTTGACGGGGGCGCTGGTTTGGCAGGTGTACATGCCGGTGGGCGATATTGGCGCGTACGGTTCGACGGCGGCTCCGCTGGTGGTCGGCGATCTGGTGATTGGCGGCGTGGGCGGCGGAGATGCTCCGTTGCTTGGATTTATTGCCGCGTATCGGGCGACGACCGGTGAGGAGGTCTGGCGGTTCCGGACGATTCCGAAGCGGGGAGAGAAGGGCGCGGAGACGTGGGGCGGAAAAGCAATTGAGTTTGGAGGCGGCGCGACTTGGTTGACGGGGTCCTACGACCCGGAGAGCGATACGATTTACTGGCCGACGGGGAATCCGTATCCGGATACGGACGGGACGGAGCGCGGCGGGGACAATTTATACACAAACTGCGTGGTGGCGCTGGATGCGAAGACGGGCAAGTTGAAGTGGCATTTCCAGTTCACTCCGCATGACCTGTGGGATTGGGACGCGACCGAGCCGCTGGTGCTGGTGGATGCGAACTTCAAGGGCAAGCCACGGAAGCTGCTGCTGCAGGCGAACCGGAATGGGTATTTCTACGTGCTTGACCGGACAAATGGGGAGTTTCTGTTGGGCGCGCCGTTTGTGAAGCGGCTGACGTGGTCGACGGGGTTGACCGATAAGGGGCGGCCGATGGTGAACCCGGCGGCGAAACCGACGGCGGGCGGCACGAAGGTGTGCCCGGCGGTGCGGGGGGCGACGAACTGGTATTCGACGGCGTATAACCCGGCGGCGAAGCTGTTTTATGTGATGGCGGTGGAGGACTGCAATATGTACCGGGCGGCGGGAAGCTGGTTCGTTCCTTTTAATGACCCGGCGAATCCGCCGGAGAAGGTGCTGCGCGCGTTGGACATTGAAACGGGCAAGATCGTCTGGGAGGCTCCGCAGGTGGGGGCTCCGGAGGCGAACTATTCGGGTGTGTTGTCGACGGCGGGCGGTTTGGTGTTTTATGGCGAGTCGGGCGGGACGTTTGCGGCGGCGGATGCCAAGACGGGAAAAACGCTGTGGCATTTTCCGACGGGACAGGCGTGGAAGGCGTCGCCGATGACGTATACGGTGAAGGGGAAGCAGCACGTCGCGATAGCGGCGGGCGGGAATATTTTGGCGTTTGCCTTGGAGTAGAGACGATGAATGATGAAGAGTTGCGGCCGAAGCCGGTGGAGGTGGCAGGGTTGCCGCCGGCGAATTCGACGTATTCCCAGGCGACGGTAGTGGGAAATCTGGTGTTTTTATCGGGTCAACTGGGGATTGACCCGATGACGAACCGGCTGGCTGGGGATGACATGCGGTCCCAGACGCGGCAGGCGCTGGTGAATATTGAGCGGATTCTGAAAGAAGCGGGGTCCGGTTTGGACCGGGTGGCGCGGTGCAACCTATATCTGACCGACTACAACCGGCTGGCTGAGGCGAATGAGGTCTATGCCGAATTTTTCCACACGCACAAGCCGGCGAAGACGGGCGTCGGTGTGTCGCAGTTGTGGGCGGGGGCGTTGATTGAGATTGAAGTGACGGCGGTCCGGGCGTAACGCGGGTAACACGGCTTCGCGCAGTTGTGATACAGTCTCCCCTAAACCTGGGTCCGAGTAACGGGTTTCAATTATTCCTAAGGGGTTAGCGAATGATATTGCGCAGTATTGCGTGTACTTTGCTATTAGGCGCCGCCTTGCTAGCGCAGGGTGAGCGTGGGACATTAAACGGTACGATTTTAGACCCGTCCGGGGCGGCACTGGCCGGGGCGACGGTGAAGATTCTCAACCCGGCGACGGGCGTGGACCTGACGGCCGTGACAACGGACGCGGGCGTATTTCGCCAACCGTCCCTGCAGCCGGGGACCTATCGCGTTACGGTGACAGCGCCGGGATTCAAGACGGCGGTCCGGGACAACATTGTTCTTGCCGTGGCGCAGACGCTGACGTTGGACTTCCGGATGGAAGTGGGCAATGTGTCGGAAGCGATTACGGTGTCGAGCGAGGCCCCGCTGTTGGAAACAGGTACGGCGGAGATCGGCAGCTATGTGTCGAAGAAGGAGTTTGACTCCTGGCCCATCGCGGTGGGCGGCGGCCGGCGACAGATTCAGCAGTTCATTTTCACGTCACTGCCGGGGTCGACCGGCAATACGTGGCAGGGCTCGATTAACGGCGGGCAGAACTACTCGCACGAAATTTTGATTGACGGCATTTCGGTGGGCCGCATGGATTTGGCAGGCGGCGCGAACTCCGAGTTCAGCCCTTCGTCCGAATCGATTAGTGAATTTAAGATGCAGACGGGTACGGTGAGCGCGCAGTATTCGGGCGGACAGACTTCGGTGGCGAACTTTGCGACGAAGTCCGGTACGAATAGCCTGCATGGGAGCGCGTACTACTACGGGCAGAACGATGCGTTGCGCGCGAATGCGTTTAATAGCAATGCGGCGGGGATTAAGCGGCAGCCGTTTAAACAGCACAATTACGGCTATTCGGCTGGCGGTCCGGTACTGATTCCGAAACTCTACAACGGGAAAAACCGGACGTTCTGGTTCCATAATATGGAGCGGACGACGCTGAAAGACTACAACCAGAGCGGGTTCGTCACGCTGCCGGTTCCGGCGTTCAAACAGGGCGATTTTTCGAGCCTGTTGAATAGCGGGTTTACGTTGAACGCGGGTTCCGGAACCAACGTTGGTACCGATGCGTTGGGGCGGCCCGTCGTCTTCGGTTCGATTTATGATCCCCTCTCGGCGCGGCCGGGCGGCTCCAGCTATGTGCGCGACATTTTCCCTGGGAATATGATTCCTCGCAGCCGGTTCAGCCCGGTTTCTTCGAAGATTCTGGAGTTGGCTCCGATTGACGATCCGACTTTTGCAGGCATGATCAACAACGTTCCGGCCATCGGCACTTGCTGCCCCGAATTCCGGGAGCGGATGCTGACGTTCAAGGGCGACCATAATTTCACCGAAAAGCACCGGATGAGCGTGATGCTGAACCGGAACTTCCGCGTTCGCAATAACTCGGGCAGCCCGCGGTGGGGCGCACCTCCAGGATCCCCGACCAACGTCTATCAGAACCAGGACACGCCGGGTACGATGGCGCGCGCCGCGTATGACTTTACGCTCCGTCCCACGCTACTGGGCCGTGTCAATTTGGGCTACAACCGCTTTGGGAACATCAACGAGAGCGTTTATGTAGACCAGGATTGGCCGCAGAAGATTGGTTTGCAGAACGTGCCGGGCGTGCACTTCCCGGTGCTGAACTTCCAGGGCCAGCCATTTCAGGGCGGCGGCATCGGTGCTGGAGGACGGCTGGGCTCGGGTAGCCGCGGCGGCAGCTTCAACGGGTCCACGATCATCCAGACCGACTTCACGAAGGTGAGCGGCAAGCACAACTTCAAGTTCGGCTTTGAAAATCGCCGGTACTACTACAACACTCGGAACAAGTCCGGCTCGGGCGACTTTACGTTCTCCCCGAACCAGACGGCGCAGCCTGGGTTTATCGCCCAGACGGGCCACAGCTTTGCGAGCTTCTTGTTGGGCGACTACATTTCGACCAGCCGGTCGATTGCCGCTTCCAACTTCGGACACCGTTGGCGGACAGCCGGTTTTTACTTTCAGGACGACTGGAAGATTACTCCGAAGCTGACTTTGAACGTTGGCTTGCGTTGGGAGATGGTGGGCGGCCTGATCGAAGTGGCGGGACGCATGTCAGCCATCGACTTCAACCTGGCGAACCCTGGTGCAGGGAACCGTCCGGGCGGCTTGGCATTTGCCGATGCATTGAACCAGAAGGGTTTCCAGGATACGTACTGGAAGCAAATCTCGCCGAAATTCGGATTTGCCTATGCCATGACGAACAAACTCGTGTGGCGCGGCGGCTACGGCATTAACAATACGCCGGCGATCTCCAATGGCTTCGGCTTTGGCGGAACATTGGGGTACAACGGCAATATCGCAGTGAACTCGGGCAACACGCAGTTGCCGTTCGCGGAAGCGCCGGTGGGGAACTGGAGTAATCCGTATCCGAGCTTTGCCGGTACACTGCCGAACCGGAACCCGGCGTTGGCCAATGGGCAGAGTATCGACTACTACCCGCTGGACGGCAACCGGCTGCCCTATGTGCAGAACTGGAATTTTGGCTTCCAGTACCAGTTGCCGGGACAGACGGTGATGGAAGTGAACTATGTGGGCAACAAGGGCACGCGGCTGATTGCCAAAGGCTTCTCCCAACCCAACAATCTGCCGTTCACGGTGACGCAGCAGTATGGCGACATCCTGACGCGGCCGTGGAGCGCTTCCAGCCCGATTCCGGCTCCGTATCCGGGGTTTGCGGGAACGAACTTGCAGGCGTTGCGTCCGTATCCGCAGTTCACTGGGATTAACGACATCTTCCCGAACCTGGGAACGTCATCCTACAACGGCTTGCAGGTGCAGGTGACTCGTCACTTCACGAAGGGCTTTGCCGTGCTGGGCGCGTACACCTGGTCAAAAGCGTTGGGCCTGACGGACAACGCGATCGATTCGGAGAACGTGGCGGATGTTTTCAACCGTGGGCTGGAACGGGGCATTACGAACTACCACTTCCCGCATGTGGCGAAGCTGAGCTGGATCTACGAACTGCCGTTCGGACAGAACCGGATGGTCAACCTGCATGGCGTGGCCGATAAGGTTCTGGGTGGTTGGCAGTTGACAGCCATCCACAACTGGCGGAGCGGAAATCCGCTGTCGATCACGACTGGCGGCATCAGCAATCCGACCGGCGCGGTGGCACGGCCAGACTATGTGGCCGGGCAGAGCATCGTAGCCAATGCCGACGCGGGGATCAACTTCCGCGGCATTAACGGCGGCACGGCTTACCTGAACCGCGCCGCGTTTGCCAATCCTCCGTTGTTTGCCGGCGGCCAGAATGTGGTGCAGCGGCTGGGGACCGTGGGGCCGTACCTGCCCAACATTCGCGACCGGCGGCTGACCTCGTTTGACGCGAGCATCCAGAAGCAGTTCAAGTTCAGCGAAGAGCGGTACTTCGAACTGCGCGGGACGTTCCTGAATGCGTTCAACTGGGCGGGCGTCGGCGGGTTGAATACCGATCTGACGAGCCCGTTCTTTGGCCAGTACACCGGCCAGCAGTTGGCGCCGCGTAACATTGAAATCGCTCTTCGGTTTAACTTCTAAGAGTGAAACGCAACGCAACGCAGGGGGGCTGGCTTCGGCTGGCCCCCTTGTTTGTTTTTGTGCCGGTTTGTTGGGCGGACGTGGGGAGCGCGGCGTGTGCGCCGTGTCACAAGGCGATCTACGACCGGTATCAGAAGACCGGGATGGCGCGGAGCAGCGGACGGACGGGGACGGGCGAGTTCCGGGAGAGCTTTGCGCTGGGTTCGTTTGTGGATGCGAAGACGGGGGCGCGGTACCGCGTGTCGGACCGCTATATGGTTTCCTTCGAAAGGGGGCCGGTGCGTGGGGAACGGGCGATGGAGTATTTCCTGGGTTCCGGGTTGGTGGGGCGGAGTTATGCGGGGATGGTGGAGGGATTTTTGTTTCAATCGCCAGCCACCTACTATTCGGCGCGGGGGGCGTGGGGGCTGTCGCCGGGATATGCGGTGAAGGGTTTCGTGGATGTGGCGCGTCCGGTGGAACCGGAGTGTCTACGCTGCCATGCGAGCCGGGTGCAGGAGGGAGCGCCTCCGTTTTTGGAGGGTGGAGTGAGTTGTGAGCGGTGCCACGGGCCGGGTGAGGCGCATGTGGCGGGGCGGGGGAAGATGGTGAACCCGGCGAAGCTGGAACCGGAGCGGCGGGACAGCGTTTGCCTACAGTGCCATTTGACGGGCGTCGAGCGCGTGGACCGGGTCCGCGGCGGTGCGTTGGCGTACCGGCCGGGGGACCGGTTGGCGGATTTTGTTTCGATTTTTGTCCGGAAGGGTTCGGAGCGGACGGCGACGGACCATGCGGAGCAGTTGGCACGGAGCCAGTGCCGGCAGGCGGCGGGTGCGAAGTTGTGGTGCGGGACTTGTCACGATGCGCATGGGGATAAGCCGGGGGCGGCGGAGCAGGCGTGCGCACAGTGTCACGAACGGCATAAGAACGGGGAGGGGAGTTGCGTGGGGTGCCATATGCCGAAGGGCGCGACACGGGAGGGCGAGCATGTGGTGTATACGGACCACACGATCCGGCGGCGGCTGGCTGGCGCGGCGACGGCGGCGGGAGGATTGGAGCTTTTTCCGGGGATGACGGCCGGGGAGCGGGAGTGGGCGTTGGCGGAACCGGTGCGGCGGGCACATGATTTGCAGCGGTTGGCGGCGCGGCCGGAGGCCGATGCGGCGGTGCTGGCGCAGTTGGCACAGATCTATGACCGGAGCGGGCGGGGGCGGGAGGCGGCGGGGCTGTATGAACGAGTTCTCCGATTAGAACCGGACCATGCTACGGCGCAGGCGAATCTGGGGATTTACTGGTTGGAGGCGGGACAGGTGCGGGAGGCGTTGGCGCTGTGGGACCGGGCGTTTGCGCGCAAGCCGGGGATGCTGAGCGCGGGGCTGAACCTGGCGATGGCGCAGATGCAGTTGCGGGACCGGGCGGGGGCGGTTCGGACGCTGCGCCGGGTGCTGCGGTTTCATCCGGACTCGGCGCAGGCGCGAGAACTGTTGGGTTCGCTGCTATAGCTTACGGATTTTAATGCTGCGGAACCAGGCGGCGTCGCCGTGGTTTTGCAGGGCGATGGGGCAGGCCTTTTTCGGCTGGTTGGCAAGGGCCTGGTAGATGAGGGACTCGGTGGTCCAGCGACCGGCGGTCTTTTCGAGGGTTGCGGGCGCGTTGAGTTCGCCTTCGACGACTTTGACGCCGTTGAGCCAGTGTTCGATGTGGTTGCCTTTGACGACGACGCGGGACTGGTTGTACTGGCCGACGGGTTTGGCGGCGGACTGGGCGGGCGGGATCATGGAGTAAAGCGCGCCGGTTTGATAGAAGGCTCCGCGTTTTGCGTCGGGGTGGCCGGCGTTGTCGATCATCTGGTATTCAAAGCCGACGATGTATTCCTGGGTGGCATTGGCGCGGGTGGTGGCGCGGGTGCGAATGGAATCGTTGGCGAGGAGTTCGAACTTGCCGAATTCCTTGCGGCGTTCGTCGATGAAGAAGCGGTCCTGGATGCGGTATTTCAGGCCGCTGTTGCCGTTGGTTTCGATCTTCCATTCCCAGGTGAGTTCGAAGTCTGTGAAGGCGGCTTTGGTGAAGAGGTCTTCGCGGAGCTTGGGGTGGGGCACGGATTTGAGGGCTCCGTCTTCGATGGTCCAGGCATCGCCGGGGGGTGTGCTTTTGGTGACGTCTTCCCAGCCTTTGAAGGATTTGCCGTCGAAGAGGAGTTGCCAGCCGGCGGCTTTTTCGGCTTTGGAGAGGGTGTTGGGAGCGTCGGCGGCGCACAGGGCGACGGCGCAGAGAGCGTAGGCTAACAGGGGGCGCATTGGCTTCAAGGTATCATGCGGTATTTGGCCGGTGGTGAGGGATTCGATGTTCTACATTGTTCTGGGTGGGGTTGTGCCGACCATATTTGAGAAGATGATCGAGGATCTGTAGGGCAGGGAGGCGGGCGTGAAACTTGCTTTGATGGCCTTAGCGGTATCGGCTTGGGCCGGAGATGTGCTGCTGTTTTCGTTCTTCCGGGGGAACGGGGAGACGGGGTTGTACCTGGCGGAGAGCAAGGACGGCTTGCGGTGGACGGCCTTGAACGGTGACAAGCCGTTGCTGGCGCCGGAGGTGGGCGAATCGAAGCTGATGCGAGACCCTTCAATTGTCCGGGGGCCGGATGGGACGTTTCACGTGGTGTGGACGACCTCGTGGCAAGGCACGACGCTGGGGTATGCCAGTTCCCGCGATTTGAAGCACTGGACGGCACAGCGGACGTTGCCCTGTTTGGCCGATGCGGTGAATTGCTGGGCTCCGGAGGCTTTCTACGATGCGGCGTCGAAGGAGTTCATGGTGGTGTGGGCGTCGACGATTCCCGGGAAGTTTCCGGAGACGTCGGGCAAAGGATCGAAAGACTACAACCACCGGCTGTATGCGATGCGTACACGGGATTTCACGACGTTTACGCCGGCGAAGCTGTTCTATGAGCCTGGGTTTCAGGTGATCGATGGGGCGTTGTTCCGGGCGGAGGGGAAGTACTGGATGGTGGTGAAGAATGAGACGGAGAAGCCGGCGGCAAAGAATCTGTTTTTGACTTCGTCGCCGTCGCTGGACGGACCGTGGTCGGTTCCTTCGGAGCCGATTTCGGGACCGCAGTGGGCGGAAGGCGCGAGTCCGGTGAAGATAGGTTCGTATTGGTATGTGTACTTCGACAAGTACAGGGACAAGAAGTACGGGGCGGTGCGGGCGAAGTCTCTAACGGGTCCGTGGGAGGATGTGACGGAGCGGATTGTCATGCCCGATGGCGTGCGGCATGGGACGGTATTCCGGGCGAATGCGCGCGTGGTGCGCGGGCTGCGGTAGGGAGAACCGGATACCTCCGATGGTAGGCAGTTTCATGCCGCGGAAGCCCAGGATGAGGTGCAGGCCGTGCCGCTCCGGGACTTTCACGCGGCTGCGGCGAAGAGGGCCGGTGAGACTGTCGTGCTTTCGTGGACCGAATGATCCGCGTGTCCAGCCGGAAGTGGGGCAGGAAGCGATCTTCGAAGGAACGCGGCTAGTTTCGGGCGGGTTCCTGATGCAGGAACAGGGCTGCCCAGCGGGCTAGCAGGTGGGCGTGTAGGGGCAGCGCGAGCGTAGCGAGCGCGTTATCTACCCGTTCAGGGCCGATGCGTTCGCGGCGAAGGTTCAATAGCGCGTCGGCGTAGGCGGGGGTGAATTCGGGGTGACCCTGGATGCCGAGCATGCGGCCGACACGGAAGATGCCGACCGGGCAGTGCGAGTTGCCGGCGAGGACTTGGGCTCCGGGTGGGAGATCGAGGACCTGGTCCTGGCAACTCATGAGGAGATTGACGGCCGGGACGGCGGGCTGCATCCATGGTTCCTGTTGCTGGACGGCAAAGGTGTGGACGCCGATGCCCCAGCCGTTGGGGCTTTTGGCGACCCGGCCGCCGAGGGCGTGGCCCATCATCTGATGGCCAAAGCAGACGCCGAGATAAGGCTTGTTGGCGGCTTGTATCTCGCGGGTGAGGTCGGCGAAGTTGTGGATCCAAGGCTCGTCGTCATAGACGCTGGCCTTGGATCCGGTGGTGATGTAGGCGTCGCATTCGTTCAGGGTGGCTGGGCGTTGGCCCGCTGTCAGATCGTACACGCGCCACTCGGCGGGGAGCCAGCGGGCGAACATCTCGTCGTAGTCGCCAGCGATGTGGCGGACGGTCGAGAGCGTGTGGTCGCACTGCAGCAGGCCGAGTTTCATACGGCGCGGAGGTGGAACGATTTGGGACGGGTGAGTGCGTCGAAGCCCAGCACGCTGAGCGAACAGCCTCGGCCCGTATCCTTGACGCCGGTCCAGGCGAGGTAGGGGTCTAGGTAGTCGCAGCGGTTCATGAAACAGGTACCGGTTTCGAGTTGGGCGCTGATGGCGAGGGCGGCGGCTTCGTCGTGGGTCCAGACGCCGGCGGTGAGGCCGTAGGGGCTGTCGTTCATCAGGCGGATGGCCTCTTCGTCCGAATCGACGGGCATGATGCCGACGACGGGTCCGAATGTTTCTTCCATCATGACTCGCATGCTGTGATTCACGTTGGTGAGGATCTGCGGCGCGAGGTAGGGGGTGTTGGCAGCGTCGCGCGGGAATTCGCGGGGATCGATGTGGGCCGCCGCTCCCTGGGCGACGGCTTCGGCGATCTGCGCGCGAACGAATTCGGCGGCGCTGGTTTTGACCATCGGGCCGAGGGTGGTTGCCGCGTCGAGCGGGTTATCGAGCTTGTAGGTGCGGGTGAGTTCGACGGCGCCCTTGACGAAGGCGTCGTATTGAGAACGATGGACGTAGATGCGCTCGATGCCGCAGCAGCATTGGCCGGAGTTGAACATGGCGCCATCGACAAGGTTCTCGATGGCGTCGGCTAGGTTGGCATCCTCGCGGACGTAGGCGGGGTCCTTGCCGCCGAGTTCGAGATTCATGCCGATGAAGACACCGTTGGCAGCGGCCTGGATCTTGCGGCCTCCTTCGACGGAACCGGTGAAGGAGACGAAGGCGATCTGGCCGGAGCCGATCATCTTTTCGACATCGGAGTGGCTGGCTTGGAGGACATTGAAGACGCCATCGGGCAGGCCGGCGGATTGGAAGCCGGCAGCGATGCGCTCGGCGCAGAGTGGGGTCTGCGAAGAGTGTTTCAGGATGACGGCGTTGCCCGCAAGGACGGCGGGAACGACGGAGTTGACGGCGGCGAGGTACGGGTAGTTCCAGGGGGCGATGGTCAACACGACGCCGACGGGCGTTTTGCGGATGAAGCGGTTGAAGCCGGGTTGGGCGGGGACGGCGATGTCGGCGAGGGCTCCGGGTGCGGCATCGATGCCGAAGCGGGCGCGCTCCGCGAAGCCGCGGCGGATTTCGTTCGGCGTGTAGCGGATGGGACGGCCCATCTGCCAGGTAAGCTCTTCGCCGATGGCGTCTGCATCGGCCAGCATGGCTTCGACGAATTTCGCGACGATGGCGCGGCGGTCGTCGAGGGGCACGGCGGCCCAGGATTTCTGGGCGGCCGTGGCTTTGTTCAGGAGTTGGGCGATCTGGTCGCCGGTGGCGTGCGTGCGTTCGACGTAGACGCGGCCGTCGACGGGGGAAATCGTCTGCTGGATGCTCATAGGGGTGTGGTGTAGGCCGCGGTGATGCCGCCATCGACGAGGAATTCGCTGCCGGTGACGAAGCTGGATTCATCGCTGGCAAGATAGAGCGCGGCGTAGGCGATTTCCTTCGCCTGGCCGAAACGGCCCATGGGGATATGGACGAGGCGGCGTTGGCGCTTCTCTTCGGTGTTCAAGTACTTCATCAGCAATTCGGTGTAAAGCGGTCCGGGGCAGAGCGCGTTGACGCGGATGCCTTCGCGGGCGTGGATCGCGGACAATTCACGGGACATGCTGAGCACGGCGCCTTTGGAGGCCGTGTAGGCCAATTGCGGCGTGGCGGCGCCGAGGATGGCGACGAAAGACGCCGTATTGATGATGGACCCGCCGCCGGCGCGGCGGAGGGCGGGGATGCCGTACTTGCAGCCGAGGAAGACGCCCTTGACGTTGATCTGGAAGGTGAGGTCCCAGACATCTTCGGAGGTGGAGATGGCGTCGTCGTCATCGGCGTGGGAGATGCCGGCGTTGTTGAAGATGATGTTCAGCTTGCCGTAGGTTTCCTCGGCTGCCTTGACCATGGCTTCACAATCGGCAGCCTTGGAGACGTCGGCTTTGACGGCGATGGCTTTGCCGCCCGCCGCGTTGATGGCGGCCACGACTTCTTCGTTCGGGCCGGCGTTGTAATCAACGGCCACGACGGCGGCTCCTTCGGCGGCGAAGAGCAGGGCGGTTTCCTTACCGATGCCGCCGCCGGCTCCGGTGATGAGAGCAACTTTGTCTTGTAATCGCATGGGGATCTCCGTTCAGATTCGCTCAAAGTAACGGCGGCGTTCCCAGTCCGTTACGGTGCGTTCGAATGACTTTTGTTCGTTTCGAAAGAAGTGGGTGTAGTGTTCGACGACTTCGGGGCCGAACGTGGATTTGGCGAACTCGCTGGCTTCGAAAAGGTCGATGGCGTGTTCGAGGGTGTAGGGTACGCGGGGCAGGGTGCGCGCGGCGTAGACATCGCCTTCGAAGACGGGGGGCGGTTCGATTTTGTTTTTGATGCCGTCCAGGCCGGAGGCGAGGGAGGCGGCGAAGGCGAGATAGGGATTGGCATCGGCGCCGGGGATACGGCACTCGATGCGAAGGCTTTGGCCGGCGCCGACGACGCGGAAGCCGGCGGTGCGGTTGTCCCGGCTCCAGGCGATGCGCGTGGGCGCCCAACTCATGTCTTCGAAGCGCTTATAGGAGTTGATCGTCGGCGCGTAGAAGACCATCATTTCGCAGGCGTGGGCCATCCAGCCACCGAGAAACCAGCGGAATTCATCGGTTCCGTCGTTGGCGCCGTCGGCAGCGAACGCGTTCTTGCCGTCCTTGCGCAGGCTGAGATGGATGTGGCAACTGGAGCCGGCCTGCCCGTGATGGGGCTTTGCCATGAAGGTAACGCTAACGCCGGTCTGATCGGCGATCTCCTTCATGCACTGCTTGAGCAGCGCGTGGTTGTCGGCCATTTCCAGGACTTCGGAGTACTTGACGTTGACTTCGTGCTGGCCGAGTCCCCACTCGCCTTTGGAGCTTTCGACGGCGAAGCCGGTGGCTTTCAAATGGCGGCGCACTTCGCGCGTGTAGAACTCCTGGCGTGTGCCTTGGAGGAGGTTGTAGTCTTCGAGATACCAGCCGAGCGGCTCGAGCTTCGCGTAACCGTTTTTTGCGGCCTTTTTGTAGGACTCGCGGTAGATGTAGTATTCGAGCTCGGAGGCGCCGAGAGCGGTGAAACCGAGGCCGGCGGCGGATTGGAGTTGGCTCTTGAGGATGGAACGGGGGCCAATGGTGACGGGCGCGTGGGCTTTGTCGTCGGCGATATCACAGTGGACGAACGCGGTCTTGTCCTGCCAGGAGAGGGTGCGGAGGGTGGAGAGATCGGGGACGAGATGGAAGTCGCCGTAGCCGAGTTCCCAGTTGGCGAATTTGTAGCCGGGGGTGGGCTCCATCTCCATGTCGACGGTGAGGAGATAGTTGCAGGCGTGGGTGCCGCCGCTGGCGACGGATTCGAGGAAGAAGGCGGCGTCAAAACGCTTGCCCATCAGGCGGCCGTAGTGATCGGTGAAGGCCGCGATGACGGTGTCGATGTGGCCCCCTTTGACTTGCTGATCGAGGTCGCGGAGCTTTTCCTGGTTTTGGAGGCGGCGCTGGAGCGTGCCGCCAGGGTGGGGGGTGTCGTTCATCCGAGAGGGCTCAATAGATTGAGGCTAGCATCGGCGGGGGAATGGGGCAAAGTGACAGGCAGCGCTACGATAATGAGCAAGTATCCCTATGAGCCGAGTCGAGCGTGTGGAGACAGAAGTTCAGGCTATGTCGACCGAGGAACTCGCGGAGTTTCGGTCCTGGTTTGCGCGGTTTGACGCAGGCGGCTGGGGCCGGCAGATTGAGGCGGACATTATGGCCGGCAAATTGGATGAGTTAGCGAAACGTGCATTGGAAGAGCACAGTAGCGGGCTGAGCACTAAGTTGTGACGCACTTTGCTTGCCCGGCCTTCGGGGCGAATTACAACGCTCTGCCGGAGGGCGTACAAGAGATCGCTAATCGTCCGTATGAGCTTCTGAAAGCCAATCCTCGCCACCCGTCACTGCGCTTGGAGAAAGTTGGCGCCTATTGGTCCGTTCGCGCGGGATTGGGCCACCGCGCGTTGGGCGTAGACGTTGCGGACGGAATCCTATGGATTTGGATTGGCTCTCATTCGGACTAGGACTTGCTGATTCGCTGAATCCCTACCAGTGGGTGAGCGAACCGTCGGGGCGGTAGAAGACGTTCTTGCGGCCTTCGGCGGTGACTTCGGCGAGGAGTTTGCACTTTGTGAGATCCGCCGTGACGCCGAGGCCCGGGCGATCATTCATGAGGGCCTTTCCATCCTTGAAGTCCAGGCACTCCGGGAGGTGTGGGATGGGGCGGCCACCGTAGTTGTACTCCATAATGACGGGGCCGGAATAGGTTCCGAGGCAGCCCACGAGCGCCGCCGTGGCGATGGGGCCGGTGAAGTGCGGGATGATGCCGACGGCGTGGGTTTCGCAGAGCGCGGCGATTTTCATCATCTCCGTGATGCCGCCGACGTTGGGGAGGGTGGCTCGGATGTAGTCGATGTCGTGGTTTTCCACGAGTTTGTTGAAGTCCCAGCGCTGGCCCCACTCTTCGCCGTGGGTGAGCGGGACGGTGGTCATCTGGCGGAGCTTGGGGATGTCCTGGTGGGCATGTTCGTCGCGTACGGGATCTTCGACGAAATAGGGTTCGAAGTCCTCAATGAGTTTGCAGGCGCGTACGGCGTCGGAGTAGTCGAAGCGCTGGTGAAAGTCGATGCACCAGTCGCCATCTTTGCCGACGCCTTCGCGAACTTCGCGACAATCGGCGGCGACTTTGCGAACGCGCTCGTGGGTGTTGAACGTCCCGTTGACGGCGGTGTCGCCGGCGCCCATGCGGAAGGCGCGATAGCCGGCTTCCATGGTGGCGCGGGCGCGCTCTTTCAGGCTGAGGCGTTCGTTGGGATTCGTATTGGCGGGACGGGCGCCGCCCGTGGCGTAGCATTCCAGGTGGTTGCGGACGGCGCCGCCGAGCAACTCATGGATGGGGAGTTTGAGCGCCTTGCCTTTGATGTCCCACAGGGCGAGGTCCAAAGCGCCGAGGGCGTGCACCTTTTCCCGGCCTGGCGGGTAAAACCAGGCGATGTACATCTCCTGCCAGATGGCTTCGATGCGGAAGGGATTTTTGTTGATGAGAGTTCCGGCGCACTGCGTGAGCGTGTCGGTGGCTCCCCCTTCGCCGATGCCGGTAATGCCGGCGTCGGTTTCGACGGTGACGAGCATGTTGCTCTGGTTGAACAGGGGGTTGTAGTTGGGCGGTTCGTAGACGCGGACGCGGGTGATTTTGATCTTGGGCAGCGCGGCTTCGGCGTGATAGCCGGTGGCGAACGCACCCGCGGCGAGGGACTTGAGGAGGTCGCGGCGATTCATGACGGATTCCAGATATATCAGGTTCAGTGGGTCATGGCGTAGACGATGTAGTTGATGCCGAGGCGGTAGGCGAGGCCGGTCATCGGCTCGGGGTATTCGGCGAGGTCGGCATGCTCCCAAGCGTCGCCGATATCGACGTTGAAGTTGATGGCGACGACGATGTGGCCCTTGGCGTCCCGGATGGCTTGCCATTGCGGTTCCCCGGCGGGCGTCTGGCGGCCGAAGCCGCGCCCGATGCCGAGGTGACGGAGGCCGGCGATGAAGAAGCGTTGGCGGATGTCATAGAGAACCTGCCAGATGGGTTCGTTTTCATCGAGAGCGACGATGGGTTGATCGGGGAGGACGCGGGTCATCGTATGGCGGAAGAGTTCGTATTCGGTGGGACCAAAGAAGTCGTCGACGACGAGGAAGCCGCCGCGTTCGAGATAGTGGCGGAGGCGGGTGGTCTCTTCGTCGCTCAAGTCCCAATAGCCGACCTGGGTGGCGTAGATCCAAGGAAAGTCGAATATGCGATCGTCGGTGAGGGGCAGGTGGTGTCCTTCGCCGGTGTGGACACGGGTCAGCCGGCGAATGCCCTGGTTAAAGTGGAGTTCGGCCTCGGGCCAATCCTGCCGCCACCAGCCGCGGCCGAAGCCCCGCCGGGAGTAGGCGGCGTCCTTATATTCAAGGCGTAGGAAGCGGAATTCGGAGCGTTCGCTGTCCTGCGGGTTTTGGGGCCAGAGAAGGAGTCCAGCGAAGAGGAGGGCGCGCCATGCCCGCGGCATGGCTCTTAGTGTGTCATGTCGTAGATGATGTAGTTGATGCCCAGGCGGAAGGCGAGCGAGGCGTATTTTTCCGGGTATTCGGGGATGTCGGCCCATTCCCAGGCGTCGCCGAGATCCATGTTGAAGAAGATGCCGACGATGACGCGGCCTTTGGCATCGAGGATGGCGCGGAAGTGGGGCTCGATGCCGCCGCGTTCGATCTGATCGCCGTGGACGACATTGAGGCCGGGGACGCGGTAGCGTTCGTGGAGGTCGAAGACCGTGTGGAAGATGGGATCGTTGTCCCGCAGTTCGACGGCGTGGCAGTCGGGGTAGATCTGGTGCATGCCATCCATGAAGCTGGCCCATTCGTACTCGTTGTGAAAGTCATCGACGACGAAGAAGCCGCCGCGGTCGAAATAGGCGCGGAGGCGGGCGGCCTGGGGCGCGGTGAGTTTCCAATCGCCAATGCCAACGGCATAGAGCCAGGGCCAGTCGAAGAGGTCGTCGCTGTCTATATCGACGATCTGTTCGACCGATCGCGTGTGAATGCGGGTGAGGCGGCGGACGCCGGCCAGGAACTGTCGATCCGATTTGTTGGCGTCAATGCCCCAGCGGGAACGGGTGCGGCCACGGAAGCCAGAGCGGTCGCGGTCGGAACGGTAGCGAAGCCGGGCAAAGGAGAATTCGGTGTCTTCCCAGGCATCGGGTGGATCATCGGCAGGATCCTGCATTTCGCGTTCGTACATAGCCCAGCGGCGTTCGGGGCGGCCGGGTTGGGCGGCAAGCAGGAGGGCGGCGAGGATTGTCGCACTGACGACGCGATACATCTGCATCGTTTTTGATTGTACGCGCGCTAGCGGCGCACGATAAAATTCTAATAATGCTTACTCGCTTTTTAGGCTATGCGCTGTTGCTATCGGCTGTAGTTGCCGGGCAAGGGGCCGATCCGCGGATTCGGATGAAGGTTACGCAGGGCGATGCCGCCCGGACGCCGATTGGAGATATCGAGGTGACGCTGCTCCAGAGTGTCGCTCCGCTTACGGTCGCGAACTTTTTGAAATATATGAATCGCGGCTCGTTCAATAACATGATGTTTCACCGGCTCGTATCCGGTTTCGTTCTGCAGGGCGGCGGCTGGACGTACACCGAACAGTTCACACGGATCGCTTCGGACGGGAAAGTCCGGAACGAGTACAACATCTCCAACACTCGCGGTACGTTGGCGATGGCCAAGGTCGACGGAGACCCAAATAGCGCGACCACGGAGTGGTTTTTCAACCTCGCGGATAACTCGGCGAACCTGAACACGCAAAATGGCGGATTTACTGTATTCGGGCGGGTAAGTGACGCCAGCCTGCCGGTGCTTGACAAAATTGTCGCCAATTCGCGCGTGACGTCCTTTTCGATGTGGGACTCAATTCCCCTGTACAACTACCGCATTGGAACTCCTCAAGCTGGCAACATAGTCATTATTCCGTCATTCCAGGCGGTGGATACGTTGCCGACGCCGGCGATTAGCGACAACGGCGTGGTGTCGAATACGACCTTTGGCGGAGGACAGGTGGTTGCCCGGGGATCCCATATTGAGATTTTCGGTTCGAATCTCGCGGGGACGACACGTAGCTGGACGACCGCCGATATGAACGGCAGCGTGCTGCCGACGACGGTGGATAACGTGAAGGTGACCTTCGGTGTGAAGCCAAACGAAAGGCCCGGTTATGTGATTTATGTCAGCCCGAATCAGGTTAACGTGCAGGTGCCGGAAGACGCGCCATTGGGTGATGCGGTGCCGGTGGTATTGAACTACAACGGCTATCCAACTTCAGCTGTGAATGTGGCAGTTCGCGAAACCGCCGGCGGCATTCTGGCTCCACCCTCCTTCAAGGTGGGTGAGAGGCAGTATGTTGTGGCGCAGCGGGCCTCCGGCCAACTGGTGAGCGGCGGCAACATTCCGGACTTGGCGAATGCCCCGGCCGTCCCCGGTGAGACGCTGGTGCTTTACGGTGTAGGCCTGGGCGATGTGACGCCGGGCTACCCGTTGTTTGCCGGACGCATTGCACAGGGACAGACGACGTTGAATCATCCGGTGTCGCTGAAAGTTGGTGATTTTGATGCGAAGGTCACCTACCAAGGCTTGGCCCCGAACTTCGTGGGACTGTACCAGATCAACTTTGAAGTACCGTCGGCGGTTCCGGCAGGCGATCAAAAGCTGACAATATCGCAGAGGGGCGAAGTACTGCCGCAGGAACTCTACCTGCCGGTGAAGGCGCAGTAAGCTTTCCTTCCACAGCCCGAACAAAAAAGCCTCCCAACCGGGAGGCTTTTTTCTGTCTTAATCGTGCTCGGGGAGTTCACCCGCGATTTGATCCAGAAGTTTTCGTTCCTCTTCGTTGAACTCCTTCTGGAAGCGCCCGGTTTCGAGAAGCTTCTTGCGTTCCCCCGGTTCGGCGCGGCGAAGGCGGCGGATGGCGGCGTGAGCGGCCGCGGCGCGGTCCGCGGAGAAAGATTCCCGGACGCGGCGAAAGAGTTGCCGTACCTCTTCCTGCTTTTCCGGCGGCATTTCCTGGAACTTGGCGTAGGAACCTTCCAGACGGCGGCGTTCCTCGGCCGGGGTATTTCGCCACTGTTCTAGGCGCCGCTCCAATACCTCCCGGCGTTCCGGCGGCAACTGGTGAATCGCTTCCTTCTGCTGCGCGGGGGAGAGTTGAAGAAACCGGTCCGCGGCGCCTCCCGGCGGACTGGGCGGCGCGCCTTTTTTCATGAATCCGCCTGGTCCCTTGCGTTTTGCAGGAGGAGGCGGGTCGGCAAAGGCCGCGGAAGCCAGGAAAGCGGCGATGGCGGGGATCGACAACAGGCGCATTACAGTACTTCTTTCTGCGCTTTCGCCCCGAAGCCGTCAACGGATGTCGCTTCCAGTTGCCGCAACATCTCCATGTCTTCCAGCGCCCGCTCGGCCTGCTCAATATCGCGCACGTCCACCGAGGCGGGCGAACGGTGGGCAGCGGCCCGCCTGTGATCGTCCTGGGCCAGGAACACAACGGCTACTACGGCGGAGGCGGCGACGAGGGAGAGAACCGGTTTCCACACTGGCTGTCCCTGCAGATAGTCGTTGACGGGCGCCCAGATTCGCTGCCAAAACGGCACGCGTTCCGCGGCTTCAATCCGGGCAAAGAGCGTCCGGTTAAACCCAGGCGATATGGGATCGGCGTCATAGGCATCGAGCGCGTCCCAAACAGCGGACTGCTGGCGCACCATGTCGGCGCATTCCGTGCAACGGCTCATATGCTGTTCAAGCATGGCACGACGTTGTGCGTCCAGAGAATGGGCGCAATAGTCAAACAGCACATCTTCGTTGCCGGTTTGCAACGGACAAGTCATTTGTGTAGTTTTCATAATCCCATTCCTCCTTTCGCTATTTCAAATCCGTTTTTGTTACGCCATGTGCGCCAAACGGGCGCGGAGCGTTTCATAGGCCCGGAAGAGCAGAGACTTGACAGCCGATTCTGAGCATTCCAGAACGGAAGCAATCTGGGAATACTCCATCTCTTCGTACTTGTGCATGAGGACGGCCGCACGTTGTTTTTCGGGCAGGCTATGAATGGCGCGCCGGATTTCTTCGAATTTTGACTCGCGGACCAACGACTGTTCGGCCGTTGCGCCCCGATCCGACACCTGCCGGACCAACCCTTCCGCTGTTTCGGCATCCAGGCTTTCCTGCCCGCGTTCATGGCGACGGTCCCGGATCCAGTTCAAAGCGAGATGGCTGGCGATGCGGAACAGCCACGTTGTAAATTTTGCGGAAGGCTCATAATTGGCCCGGCTCCGGTAGACCCGGAGGAAGACTTCCTGCGCCAATTCCTCTGCCACCGACTGGTTCTGCACCATACGGAAAAGGAAATGCACGACGGGGGAACGGTGGCGTTCCAACAGCAGCGTAAAGCTCTCGGTATCCCCTTCGCGAACCCGGAGCATCAACTCCGCGTCGCGTTCCAGAGCGGCGACAGCCATCATGTCATTCAAAACCCGGCCGTTTTCCAAAGGTTGCGCGGACATGTGACGTTCCTTACGTACTGTACATCAGGCAGGGAAAAAGAGTCGTTGGAAAATTTTTACAATTCGATGCCCGCGGGCCGTTCCATCAATTCCCGCAGCGCATCGTGGGGGCTCTTTCCGTGGGTGAAGATCGTATGCAGCGTTTCCGCGATGGGCATGGAGACGTTCTGCCGCCGGGCGAGTTCCACGGCGGAATAGGTGTTTTCTACGCCTTCGGCCACCATTCGCATGGAGCCGGTAATCTCCTCCAGGCTCTTTCCCTTCGACAACTCGACGCCCACGCGACGGTTGCGGCTGAGTTCACCGGTACAGGTGAGAATCAGATCGCCCAGGCCGGCGAGGCCCGCGAGGGTGGAGGGCTTGCCGCCCAGCGATACGGCCAAGCGGGTGATCTCCGCCAGACCGCGCGTGATCAGCGCGGCCATGGCATTGGAGCCCAGGCCAAGCCCATGGCAAATGCCGGCCGCGATGGCTATGACGTTTTTGAGCGCTGCGCCGATTTCGGCTCCGGTGGGGTCGGCGCTCATGTAGAGACGGAAGGTGGGGCCGGTGAAGGCGCGTTGCACTTCCTCGCAAAGAGCCAGGTCGGCGGCCGCGGCGACGACAAGAGTCGGTTCTCCCCGCGCTACTTCCCGGGCGAAGGAGGGTCCACTGAGCACGGCGATGCGTGTGTTGCCGGTGACTTCGGCGATGATCTCCGACATGCGCTTCTGCGTGCCGCGTTCAATACCCTTGGTGGCGCTGACGATGGGGATGCGGGGAGGTAGAAACGCCCTCGCATCGGTGTAGACCTGCCGCAGGACATTGCTCGGCATCACGCCGAGGACCATGGACGCGTCCCGCAGACTTTCGGCGAGGGAGGAGGTGACGTCAATGTTGGGGGGGAGCCGGAAGCCGGGTAGAAAAACCTTGTTCTCGCGTTCGGCTGCCATCTCGGCGGCAAGGTCCGCTTCGTAGGTCCAAAGGCTGAGGCGGTCGAAACGGGGGGCGAGCACCAAGGCAAGCGCGGTGCCCCAGCTGCCTCCGCCCAATACGGTGAGCCGCGTGGAATTCGACATTCAGGCCGCCTTCTTCTTTCCGAAGCTAAACACGTTTTCAGTGCCGGCGCGGAGTCGCTCAATGTTAGATTTGTGACGCCAGATGATAAACAGTCCGCCGGCCAGGGCGGCGAGCGTGAGCGGCGCGCCGGGATGGTCGATCATCCAGACGGCAAGCGGGAAAAGGCCGGCTCCAATGATGGAACCCAACGAGATGAACCGGGTGACGGCGACGACTAGAACGAACAGAATTGTGATGGCCAATAGCGGCAGCGGGGCGAGGTAGGCGAAGGCTCCTACGAAGCTGGCCACGGCCTTGCCGCCCTGGAATCGCAGCACCAGCGGAAAGGCGTGGCCGAGGATGACGGCGAGCGCGGCGAGGGATGTCCAGATAGCATCTGGGCTGCCGAAACGAGCCATCAGCCAGACAGAAAACCAGCCCTTGGCGATATCCAGCAGGAGCGTGGCGATGCCCAGCGAGCGCCCGGAGGAGCGAAGCACGTTCGTTGCGCCGATGTTTCCCGATCCTTTGGCGCGGACATCTTCACCGGTGCGCCAGCGGACGAGCAGGTAGCCAAAAGGTATACCGCCAATGAAATAGGCGGCGAGCAGAAGCAGAAACGTCATAGGAGCGGAAACTCCTCCAATTTTTCGTAAACCGAACCGAAATTATTGCCCGGCTGGGGATGCCCGGTCTCGCTCCGGTACAGATGGAAGGAAGAGGCCGCGAAGGCGCCAAAGCGGTCCGAGGCGAGTTGAGCGATGCGACGCCGGACTTCGACCAGTCCGTCCGCGGACCGGATACGGGCGAGAGTCAGGTGCGGGTGGAATTCCTTGGTTTCGGCGGGTATGCCGAGCGCGGCGCAGGCGGAATCGGTTGCCCGGTGCAACGCCGGGAGGGCAGGTCCAAAATCGATGCCGGCAAACAGCACGCGGGGACTGTGCGGATTGGGGAACCAGCCGAGGCCGCGAACGGAGACTTCGATGGCTCCGGGGCGGGGAATGCGCGCGAGGGCGGCGCGGAGGGAATCCAGTTTGGCGTCCGGCCATTCGCCGACGAATTTCGTGGTGATGTGGAGGTTGGCGGGTGTGCTCCAGCGGAAGGGAGCGACAGGACGAAGTTGTTCCAGCAGAGCGACGAGAGCGGCCCGGGTTTCGGAGGAGATGTCTAGGGCTGTGAACAGTCGCATCGGCCGTGGTAACTTCCTAGTCTACCCATTGCACGACGCACGTCCCAACCTGATTTTGCCGGAATCCTTCTATGCGAGGGACACGGTGACGGTTGCGCGGGATTTGTTAGGAAAGATGCTGGTGCGCGGAGCGACGGCGGCTCCGATTGTGGAGGTGGAAGCGTATCTTGGCTCCGACGACCGGGCGGCGCATGCCTCGCGGGGAGTAACGCCGAGGACACGCGTTATTTTTGGTCCTCCGGGGCGTGCGTATGTGTACCTGATCTACGGCATGCACGAATGCCTGAACATCGTGGCGGAACCGGACGGTACGGCGGGTTGCGTGCTGATCCGGGGAGTGGCGGGCGTGTCCGGGCCTGGGCGATTGACGCGGGCCTTCGGGATCTCGCGGGTTCAGAACGGCGTGCCGGTATTTGTGCCGGGCGGCGAAATTGAGGTTCGCGACACGGGGCTGCGGCCGGCGGAGATTCAGGTGACGCCGCGGATCGGCATCCGGCATTGCGCCGATTGGCCGCTGCGGTTCGTTGCGGCGCATTTGCTACCCTCAAGTCGATATGCTGAAATCCACGATATTCCGCGAATACGATATCCGCGGAATCGCCGAACGGGACCTGACGAGTGAGGGTGTAGAGCACCTTGGACGCGCGCTGGGAACCTACCTGCAACGGCAGGCCGGCCCCCACATTGCGATCGGCCGTGACTGCCGGTTGTCCGGAGACCGTCTGAATCTGGCGCTGCGGAAGGGTTTGCTGGCCGCCGGGTGCCATGTGACGGATATTGGCGTGGTTCCGACGCCGGTTACCTACTATTCGGCGGTGAAGCTGAAGGCGGACGGCGCCGTGATGATTACGGGGAGCCACAATCCATCCGACTACAACGGGTTCAAAACCGTATGCGGGACAGGGACGCTTCATGGCGAAGCGATCCAGGAGGTTTACCGGATGATCGAGCGCCGGGACTATGCCAGTGGGGAAGGTAGCTACCGGACGCTGGATATAGTGCCGGACTATGTGGACATGATTGTGGAGCAGTTTCCGTTTTCGCGGAGGCTGAAGGTGGTGGTGGATTCGGGGAATGGAACAGCGGGTCCGGTGATTGAACGGATTCTAAGCCGGATGAATGTGGAATTCGTCAGCATGTTCGGCGATATGGACGGGCGGTTTCCGAATCACCATCCGGATCCGACGGTGCCGGCGAATCTGCAGATGCTGGCTGATAAGGTGCGCGAGACGGGCGCCGAACTCGGCATCGGGTTTGACGGCGATTCGGACCGGATTGGCGCAGTGGACGAAAATGGCGATCCGGTGTTCGGCGACATGTTGATGCTGATCTTCGCACGGGAGATTCTGACGCGAAAACCAGGCGCGACGTTTATCGGCGAAGTGAAGTGCAGCCAGATCATGTACGACGAACTGGCGCGGTTGGGCGGACGGCCGATCATGTACAAAACGGGCCATTCCCTGATCAAAGCGAAAATGAAGGAAGAGCACGCGGAACTGGCAGGCGAAATGTCCGGCCACATGTTCTTCGCCGACCGATATTTCGGCTATGACGACGCGCTTTATGCCGCCTGCCGGCTGATGGAAATTGTTGCCAATTCCGGCTTGCCATTGAGCCGTCAGCTGGATGGATTGGCAAAGACCGTTTCGACGCCGGAGTTGCGTTTGGAAACAACGGACGAGACAAAATTCGATGTGGTGGCGCGCGTCGCGGCCCACTTCCAGAAGACGCGGCAGATCGTCGATGTAGACGGCGCCCGGATCCTCTTCCCGCAAGGGTGGGGATTAGTGCGAGCTTCCAACACGCAGCCAGTGCTGGTGATGCGGTTTGAGGCCGAGACGCAGGAACTGTTGGACGCCTATCGCGCCGAGGTGGAAGAGGTGTTGGTCCGGGAGACGGGCGGTGCGCTGGTGGAAACGCACTAGCAGCCATTTCCGGCAAAAAAAAGGGCCGGCTTCAAGGAGTCGAGGCCGGCCGCACCAGATACAGAAACCGAGAGAAAAATCCTCCGACTGAGTGATTTCTCCGGCACCTTCAGGTTGCCATATTCGGCGAAAAACGCACGAAAAATCGTGTGTGGATTCGTACGGAATATACCGGCCGGGAGTAGTAGGGGTTAGTCGCGAGCGACGGCCACTTCACGGCGTCCGGAAAGCGGTTGGAAGACGGGTCCGCCGCAGACAGCCACTCCCACTTGCTGAAGGGCCTGCAGCAGATTGAAGAGCAGACCGTAGACCACCTGCTCATTGAGCGGCTGCTTGCCGGGCAGGCGGAAGTTGGCGGGCACTTCCTTGGCAAGACGGAGACGGAGCGCATCGGGCAAGAGATTGCCCGAGCGGTCGCGTTTGTTGCCTACGCTGATGGGCGTTTGCAAAACGTTGCCCGTGGCCCCATCGACATAAAACTGGCAGCGGGAGAACCAGCCCAGGTTGGCGGGTTCCGCGGCATCAAACAGCAGCAGCGGGACTTTGCGTTTCTCAGTCCAGATATCGAGAATCACGGCGCGGGGCGTTTCCTGAATTTCCACCTGGAAATCGGTCTGCTGGGCGACCGATGCCAACGCTTCCAAATCGTATTCGAGTAGCACCAGACGGTGCGAACCAGCCTGCAGCAATTGCATTTCAGACTATTTTAGCGTTTGTTCGAACGCCGCGATAAGGATGCACAAAACAGTGTGTCCGATGATGCCGTATTGTACCCAGAGGCGGGTGTATCGAATGACGAGAGCGATGTCCTGCACGGGGTCTCCGGGCTCAGTTTGCGGGGAGAACCTGCGCGTGGGAATCCCGTACGCGGGCCGTCTTTTCCTATGACCACGGCGAATTGGTTCCAGTACAAATCCGAGGCGAAATGCTTTCAAACGGCCTGCCTACCAGGACGATGAGAACTGTGAGCGCGGCAGCAGGAGCTGACCGAATGCTTTAAGGAGCTACGAAAACTAATGAAGAAATTCGCGACGATTCTGCTGGCTATGTCCTTCCTATCCCTGGCGGCATTTGCCGATGACCATAAGAAGGGCGATCACAAGAAAGACGAACACAAGAAGGAAGAGAAAAAGAAAGGCCACTAAATGGGGCGTTTCTATAGCTAGGGATGGCCGATGCGGCCGGGCGTAGTATCGCCCCGCGGCCGTTCCAGGCAAGAGACACTCCAGTACGCGGGTGCCCGGCCGCTGTAGAGAGCGGCCCCAACGGCGGAAGCCGCGGCGGCGGCCGGAGTGTCTCTTGCAATGAAAGAAAGGGGAAAGTAGTGCAGACTGGTGGAGACGGTCTCGGTTGCACTCGTGAATCCTCTATTTGTTCAAGTCCACGGCGACGACAATGTTGCCATCATTGTGAATCAGGAAGGCGTGCCGGCAGACGCCGTCTTCGCCAATGGCCTTAAGGCGCGGGAACCCATCCCGCAGTCACACAAGATCACGCTAAAGGCTCTGGCTGAAGGGGCGGCCGTAGTGCGGTACGGAGAGGTGATCGGCCATGTCCGGCAGGCGGTGGAGGCCGGGCGTTGGATTCGCGAGGACATGCTCACGTTGCCACAGGCCCCGCCTCTCGATGAGTTACTCCTGGCCACCCGGCGCGCGCCAGCGGTGGAGCCATTGACGGGCTATACCTTTGAGGGATACCGGAACGCGGATGGGTCCGCGGGTACAAGGAATTTGCTGGGGATCACCACTACCGTGCAATGCGTGGCTCCGACGGTGGACTATGCGGTTCGCCGGATTGAGGCGGAAATTCTGCCCCGTTATCCGAATGTGGACGGGGTGGCGGCCGTGACCCACACCTATGGCTGCGGCGTGGCGATCGACGCGCCGGGCGCGCGGATTCCGATTCAGACGCTCGGTCACATCAGCCGGCACGCGAATTTTGGCGGCGACCCGTTGGTGGTGAGTCTGGGCTGCGAAAAGCTGCAACCCAGCCGCCTGCTTCCCTTTTATGAACCGAATGTAGTGCGGTTGCAGGATAACCGTGGTTTTGCGGCGACCGTTGCGGCGATCTGCGAACAGGCAGAGAAACGGTTGGCGGAGTTGAATCAACGCCGGCGAATCCCATTGCCGGCGAGCGAATTAAATGTCGGTGTACAGTGCGGCGGGAGCGATGCGTTCAGCGGCGTGACATGCAACCCGGCGGTGGGCTATTTTGCCGACCTCCTCGTGCGCGCGGGCGGGACCGTAATGTTTTCTGAGGTGACGGAGGTGCGCGATGCCGTACACCTGCTGACGCCGCGTTGCCAGGACGAGGAAACGGCGCGCCGGTTGATCGCCGAGATGCAGTGGTACGACGAGTATCTGGCCCGCGGAGGCGCGGACCGTTCGGCGAATCCAACGCCAGGCAATAAACGCGGCGGATTGGCCAATGTCGTCGAGAAGGCTCTGGGTTCGATTGCGAAAGCCGGAAGCGGAACGATTCACTACGTGGCCAAGCACGGCGAAAAGGTGACGGCCAAGGGACTGGTCTTTGCCGCGACGCCGGCGAGCGATTTTATCTGCGGCACCCAACAACTGGCGAGCATGAACCTACACGTGTTCACGACGGGCGAAGGAACTCCGTACGGCTTGGGCATCGTACCCGTGGCGAAAGTGTCGTCCCGCACGGCGCTGGCGGAAAAGTGGCCGGATCTGATTGACGTGGACGCGGGAACCATTGCCACTGGACACCAGACGATTGCCGACGTGGGTTGGCATTTGTTCCGCTATCTGCTGGATGTGGCTTCGGGCCGTAAGAAAACGTGGGCGGAACAGTGGCGTCTGCACAATGCTCTGGCTCCATTCAATCCGGGGCCGGTGACTTAAAGACGCAATCGGATTACGTCGTCCGCTGTGTCATCAAAGACAAGGGGAGGCATGCCAGAGGCAAACGCCTCCGCGGCTCTTTCGCGGTAGTGCAGCAAGACGGCGGCGAAGGCCAGCGGGATAACCGCGCGCAAGGGTTGCACAGCGATGCGGGAGGCGATATGCGCACCCACTGCCGGGAAGATCGCAAGCCCGAGCAGGCCGAATAGCGCATAGACGAGTCGCGTGTTGCGGAATCCGGCAGGCCGTACGGTGCATGGAATCTGCCGGAAGTTGAGCAGCAGGCCCTCGATCAGCAATAGCGAGAGCAGAATCAGCGTGAAGCTATCGGCCCAGCGGCACAACATGAGTGTTGGCAAAGCGGCGAAGAGCCCGCAATGGATCCACAGGATGCGCCGCGCCACCCGGACTGGTTCGTTGCGCACGGTTACGGCCAGGAGCCGGAATGGCCAATTGGCTGGGGCGCTGGCCGGGACTTGTAGGGCAACCCGTATGGCCGCTATCAGAGAAAAGGCGACGTAAAACGGGAGTTGCGACAGGTCGCCATGGGTGACGCCCACCACCAGTCCGACGCCGGTGATCGTCAGAATGAGCATGCTGTGCCGCTCGCTACGCCACAGCGTGAGCATTGTGAAACGGAACGCGGCCCGCTCCAAAGAATTGCCTCCCTGACGTAGGAGCCATTGCGGCCATCTGCGTCGGTGCGCGGAACGAAGCAAGCCTCCGCTCATGCCGCGCCGGTACCCCAAGGAATAGCTGCCGAACGTACAAAACGCGGCCAGCGCCAACGCCCAGAGGCCGCGTTGCCACAGGATTTCGACACCAAGATCGGGCCGGCCAATCAACGGCCCATAGAGCGAGGCAAACCACACGGAGGGAATCCATTGCTGCCAGGCGGCTGTCCCGTCGCGCGTGAAGCGGAGCCACGCGTGCCCGTCCTTCGAATAGATCCAGAGCAGGAGCAACAGCGCGCCGGCGCCTGCCCGCACGGCAATGGAAAGTCGAGTGAACCAGACGGCTGGCGCGAGCAGCACGAGCAGGCCCATGAGCCCGAAACACGCGCAAAACGTGAAGGCGCTCCCGAGGAGCAACACGACCAGGTGGGCGGCCGTCAGCCGCAGAAAGGGAACGACGCTGCCCTGGTCCGCCGTGACCACCATGGGAAACACGAACAAAGATCCCGCGTTCACATCGAGAATAAAGACCGCGGTTACCAGTAATACGGCGGTCAGGCTGGCGAGAAAGAGGCGGTGCGGAGGTATGGGAAGCGGCGCGAGGTTCAAGTGGTCGATGGGGTCCGGAAGGATGCGGTCCCACTTCCATAACGTGACGAACCCGGTGATCGCCATGGAAAAGACCAGCAAGGAATAACCGTCGCCGACGGCGCGCGGGTACGGATCTTCCACGATAGGCACGCCACGGACATAGCGGAGCAGGGAAGAGTACTTATTCATGAGCCCGAGCGCCATTAGAACGCCCGGCGACGCCAACAGCGCCAGCGAAACGCCCAGGCTCATATCGAGATCAGAAGCGTCTTCGCCGCCCGACCGGATCAAGCGGCGTGCAAAATGCGCGCAAAGCGTACGAAACATGCTCAACACGCCTCGATGGCCGCGACGATGTCGCGCGCCGTTTTGGCGGTGTCCGTCTCTTCAGCCATCTGGACGAAAGCGTCTTCGAGGCGGGAGAAGCCGAGCTGGGCAAGCGTGCCTTCCATGCTTCCGGCGGCGATCTGCCTGCCCTTGCGAAGCAATACCAATTGATTGCAGAGCCGCTCCACCACTTCAATGGCGGGGCTGGCGAAGAAGATCGCTTTGCCGGATTGGCCGAGCTGCTCGATGACTTGGCGGAGAACAATGCCGCTCGAGACATCGAGGCCGGTGAACGGTTCATCCAGGATCAATAGTTCCGGGTTGTGCATGGTAGCGCTGATGAGCGCAATCCGTTGGCGCATGCCTTTGGAATAGGAGGAGATGGCGGCGTCGCGATAGGCGTATAGCGTAAAAGCCTCCAACATCGCTTTTGCCTTGGCGGCGAAGAGCGCCGGGGGAATATTGCGCAGAGTGGCAACGAGTTCCAGGTACTCCCAACCGGTCAGAAACGGGTAGAGTTGTGCTTCTTCAGGCACATAACCGATGGCGTGCTTGTACGCGGTCAGATTGTTGCGAACTGGTTGGCCGCGATAGAGAATCTGACCGTGTGTCGGCTCCAGCAGGCCGGTGAGCATTTTTACGGTTGTGCTCTTGCCGGAACCGTTAGGCCCCAGGTACCCGAGTACTCCGCCGGGAGCGATGGAGAAGTTCACCGAGTCGACAGCGACTAGGCTGGCATACCGCTTTGTAAGGCTGCGTACTTCCAGAATCGGTTCGATGGGCGAGTAGACACCCGCGCGCGACGGAAAGTTCCTATGCCAGGCGTGTTTCGAGCGCCAATTTCACGGCGGGCCACTCTTCGGCAATCACGCTGAAATAGACCGTATCGCGCACGTGGCCGGGGACGACCATGTGTCTACGTAGCACGCCTTCCCGTTTGGCGCCGATGCGGAGCATGGCGGCTTGGGACCGTTCATTGCGCAGATCTGTTTTTAACTCCACCCGGTTCATCCCGAGCGTTTCGAACCCGTGGCGGAAAAGCAGATACTTGCACTCCGTATTTACCGCCGTCCGCTGGAACTCCAGCCCGTACCAGGTGGAGCCGATCTCGACGCGCTTGTGCGCCGGCTCATAGTTCATAAACCGGGTGGAACCGGCGATGCGGCCGCTCGCCTTGTGAATGACAGCGAAGGCCAGTTGCGTGGGTCCCTGGGCCGCGTCGATATAGGCGGCCATATCCTCAGGGGTCTCGACGCGCACGATGTTGATTGCCCACAAGGAGGGTTCCAGCCCGATGGCGCACAGCCCGTCCAAATGGGCCTGGCTGAGCGGTTCCAGACGCACATGCGCACCTTCCAGCGTAACGGGCGAGAGCATGCCACATTTTCCGATAGTATGGCTCCTATGTCCATTTCGCGCCGCATGTTTCTGGCGGCATCTCTGTCCGCGGCCGCCGCGCCGCGTGCGAATCGTCCGAATGTCCTGGTGATCTATGCCGATGACATGAATTACCGGACGATTGGCAGCCTCAGCAATCCAGAAGTGAAGACGCCGCACCTCGACAAGCTCGCCGCGAGAGGGACCGCGTTTACCCATGCCTGCATCATGGGCGGGTTGCAGGGGGCGGTCTGCGTGCCGAGTCGCGCCATGCTTATGTCCGGGCAGAGCCTGTTTCATGCCACGGCGAATCTGGTGAAGCAAAAGGATTGGCGCGGGCCGGTGGGTCCCTACGCGCTATGGCCGAAGTTGCTGAGCCAGAACGGCTATCAAACCTATGGCGTCGGCAAGTGGCACAACGGCCCGGCGTTGTATCAAGAGGCGTTTCAGAACGGCGGGCCGGTGCATTTTGGCGGCATGGCAGACCACTACAACACCCCCGTCTGGGACTACCATCCATCGGGCAGCTATCCCAAAGAAGCGGCCAAACCTCGTCCGGCGCACTCCAGCGAGGTATTTGCCGACGGCGTGATCCGCCACCTCCGGGAACGTGACAAATCCAAGCCATTTGCGATCTACTGCGCCTTCACCGCGCCTCACGACCCCCGCCAGCCGCCACCGGAATTCAAAGCGATGTATCCGGAGGACAAGATCCAATTGCCGCCCAACTTCCTGCCGCAGCATCCCTTCGACAACGGCGAGCTGAAAATCCGTGATGAAGAGCTGCTTCCCTGGCCCCGTACGCCGCAGGCAATCCGGAAAGAGCGTAGCGACTACTACGCCATCATCTCCCATATGGATGCGCAACTTGGCCGGATTTTCGAGGCGCTGGACAAGGAAGGCGTGACGGAGAATACGCTGATTGTTTTTGCAGGCGATAACGGGCTGGCCGTCGGTGAGCACGGGCTGTTGGGGAAACAGAATCTGTATGACCACTCCATCCGCGTGCCGCTGATTTTCGCCGGGCCGGGCGTGCCGGCGGGCAAACGCACGGATTCACTCGTCTACCTCTTCGACATCTTTCCGACGCTCTGCGGCCTGGTGGGATTGCCTGTGCCTGCCAGCGTCGACGGCCAAAGCCTGCTGCCCATTCTGCGAAATCCGAAACGGCGGCAGCGCGCCGAATTGGTATACGCCTACCGCCATGTGCAACGGGCGATCCGCACGGACCGGTGGAAGCTGATCCGTTATAACGCCTCTGGCGTGCAAAACCAGCAGTTATTCGACCTGAAGGCTGACCCGTGGGAGAAGGCGGATTTGTCGAAGCAGCTATCCCATCGGGCGACGTTCGAAAAGCTCGACGCTCGACTGCAAGAACTGCTGCGCGCAGCCGGCGATCCGCTGGATCTTACACGCCCGGACTGGGGCTGGAAAGAGTAGCTACTTCCTCTTGTGAGTGAAAAAGCCAAGCTCCTGTTGCGTCAGTAGCTTGGTGGCGAAGTAGATCTGTCCGGCGTGCAGCGAAAAGTGCTCAGTCGTTTTGAATATCGCTTCCAGGACCGCCTGTTCGCGGTTCTGGACCACGATCTGTTCAGCGAGCCGTGCCTCGCCGACGTTCCGGATGATCCCGGCGGCATCGGCAACCGTATCCCGGAGCTTCTCCCGCAATGCCCCGCCGTCGATCGCGTTAAATTCGCTATCCCGGTCCCGGATGTCCGGCTCCCCCAGAATGGCGTGACGGGTATACTGCCGCAGATTTCCGCACAGGTGCAGGACCAAGTTGCCGATTGCGTTCTCATTGGCGCTGCCTCGCATCCAGATCTGTTCGTTAGTCAGTTTGGCAAGGCAGGCATCGATGCGGGCGGCATGCTGTGTCAGCGTTGCCCCTGCTATCGCGGTAAAGGTATTTCCAAGCATTATCGTTCCAAATGAATCCGGAGTTCCCGTAGTAGCAGCCTTGCTGCCAGCGAGGGATGCCGGACCCGTAGATTTTCAGGATCAATGCGGTTCTGCACGATGAACTCCACCAGCGCGTCGATTTGTTCCAGGCATGCCTCGCTCTCGCACTGGCTGGCCAGCGTATGGTTCAGTTGATCGGCGGCTTTGTTGGCGGCTCCGGTGGCGCCTTCCGCGGTGAACCAGACGGTGAGATACGTTTGCAGTTGCAACCGGCGAGCCAGGTTCTTCATGCGCGGCGTCTGGTCGAGCACCTTCAACAGCCGTGTCGACCGTTCACCGGGCGGGAGGCTCAAGTCATCGGCGGCGGCGAAGAGCTCCTCAGCGCGGTCCGGTTGTTCGGGTTCTTCTATTTTCGTTTCAGGTTTGGGCGGCGGCGGAGCCTGCCGCAAACGCAGCGCGGCTTCCCGGGCCAGTCCCAGATTGAACGGAGCGACAAGGCGCGCGGCCTTATCTAGGAGCAGGACGTCTTCCGGCGCAGCCTTCGGGCCGGGAAACGAGGTCATTAACGCCTGGAGAATCTCGCCTCCGTCTTCGGGAGCGGCGTTAATGAGATCCAGCGCCGCCGGAATCAGGAATGCGCCAGTCTGCAGGCCTTTGAGGACGGTCGCGCGGCGGTTGGAGGAGGACTCGGCCAGGAATTGCCAGCAGCGCCCCCGGTAGTCGGCGCGCCAGCGCGGCGATTGCCGCGTGGGAATGCGAAGACAGATCTGTTCGGCCTCGTCCCGATCCTGCCGCGCCAACAGATGCGCGGCGGCTGCGAGGTAGAAGTTGCGAGGCTCCTCTTCGCGGACGGCTCCGAGGAGAGAAACGGACGATTGCAGCAGTTGTAGCCGCGCATCACTATTAGGCAGCAACTCCGCCGCGGAAAGCAGCGTGTCAATGTGCGCCAGCGGGGCTTGTGTCCGTGAGGTTTGTTCCAGCCGTTCCAGTAGATCGTGGAGGTTCTGTTTCGACGCATGCAGCGGAAGGACCAGGGCGATCACGAGGAATCCGGCACGGAACGGCATCTATTCCGCATTAGAGCACGGAAATGGATACGGCCGGGCAAGGGCCCGGCCGTATCACTGTTGGAGGTTGGAGCGGATTACAGAACCGAATCGGTCCAGTTTTCCAGAATCTGCTTAATCCGGCCCGTGAACATGTCGGCCAGCGCGCCGTCGACGAGGCGATGGTCGAACGTCAGCGCCAGGTAGCAGATGGAGCGAATGGCGATCGCGTCGTTGATCACCACGGGCGTCTTTTCCACGGTGCCGACGCCGAGGATACCGACGTTGGGCTGGTTGATAACCGGGGTTGCAAAGACGGAGCCGAACGAACCGAAGTTCGTGATGGCGAACGTACCGCCCTTTACTTCATCGGGTTTCAGTTGCCGAGAGCGGGCGCGCGCGGCAAGGTCCACCACGGAGCGCTGCAGGCCGGTGACGTTCTTCTCGTCCGCGTTATGGATGACGGGAACGATCAGGCCGGCGCCATTATCCAAAGCGACGGCAATGCCCATGTTGATGTCGCTGTGGTAGATGACGTTGGTGCCGTCAATCGAAGCGTTGAGAATCGGGAACTCGCGCAGCGCTTTGCAGGCCGCGGCGGTGACGAAGGGCAGGAAGGTGAGACTGAAGCCATACTGCGCCTGGAAGGCCGCCTTGGACTTCTCTCGAATTTTGGCAACCGCGGTCATATCCACCTTGTGCACGGTGGTGACGTGCGCGGAGGTGTGCTTGGAGTGCACCATGTGTTCCGCAATTTTCCTGCGCATGGTGGACATGGGCTCCACACGGAACTTGGCGGCTTCGGTGCGGGGCGGCGGCGGGGCGTAAGTGGGCTCCGCTGCCGGGGCGGCGGGAGCGGCCGCCGGTTTGGCAATGGCGGCTTCCACGTCCTGCTTCGTGATGCGGCCACCGGCGCCGGTGCCGGGCACGGAGGTGAGATCGACTTCGTTTTCACGAGCCATCTTCCGGACCAGGGGCGACAGCGGGCCGAGGTCGGAGGCGGCTGGCGCGGGCTGCGCGGCGGGAGCCGCCGGTGCGGGGGCAGGCGCCGGAGCGGGAGCCGGGGCCGGAGGCGCTGCAACGGGAGCCGGAGCGGGCGCGGCAGGGGCCGGTGCGGGAGCTGCGGGCGCTGGAGCAGGAGCAGGAGGTTGCGGAGCGGGCGCGGCTGCCGCGGGAGCGGGCGCCGGAGCCGCCGCGCCATCGCTAATCCGGCCGACTACCGTGTTGATGGCAACGGTCTGGCCTTCGGGCACAAGGATCTCGGCGAGTACGCCGGCCGCGGGCGAGGGAATTTCGGTATCGACCTTGTCCGTCGAGATTTCGAAGAGCGGTTCGTCACGCTCCACCTTGTCGCCGGCTTTTTTCAGCCACCGCGTCAACGTACCTTCGACAATACTTTCGCCCATCTGGGGCATTACGACATCAGGCATGCCAATTTCTCCGTTTCGTAACCAAAAACCTTAGCGAACTGTTCGCGCAACGCCAGCTTGACCTCGGCCATGCCGGCGGTAACGCCGAGTGCCCTCATGGATGTTACCGGAAGGGTAAGCCCACAAGGGATGATGTATTGGAAATACTGCAAATCCGTTTCCACGTTGAGCGCGAAGCCGTGGGAAGTCACCCAACGGCTGATATGTACGCCGATTGCGCAGATTTTCGCGCCGTTAACCCAGACGCCGGTCGCGCCCGCCACCCGCGTTCCCTCCAGCCCGAAGCAGGCGATGGTGCGGATGACCAACTCTTCCACCGCGCGCACGTAGGCGTGGACATCCCGCTTCCATTCGTTCAGGTGCAGGATCGGGTAGCCGACGAGTTGGCCGGGCCCATGGTAGGTGACGTCGCCTCCGCGATTGGTGTGGTGGAAGTCGATGCCCGAACGCGACAGCACCTCCTCGCCGGCAATGAGGTTTTCCATGTGCCCGTTCCGGCCCATGGTTACGACATGCGGATGTTCGACGAGGAGAAGCTGGTCGGGAATCTCTTGCCGCTGCCTTTGCTCAACCATCTCCCGTTGCAATGCATACGCCTCTGCCCAGCGCATGCGACCAAGGTCGCGCGCTTCGTAGAGGCGTGCTGGAGCCTGGACGAGCATGGTGCGGGATTAGAAGTTAATTGCTTGACTGTAGACGGCGTTGAACGCTTCACCGACAGCTTCGTACAGCGTCGGATGCGCGTGGATCGTGTTGATCATCGTATCAACTGTCGCCTCGGCTTCCATCGCGGCCACCACTTCGGCAATCAGTTCATATGCGTGCGGTCCGATAATATGCGCGCCTAGAATTTCTCCGTACTTGGCATCGCTGACGATCTTCACGAAGCCCTCATGATGGCCAACGATCGTTGCTTTGGAGTTGCCCAGGAAGGGAAACTTGCCCACTTTCACGTCATAGCCCTGCTGACGGGCCTGCGCTTCGGTGAGGCCCACTGAGCCGATGCCCGGTTCCGTGTAAGTCGCGCCCGGAATACGGTTGCGGTTGATCGCGGTGAATGGACGGCCCGCAATGGCGGCTACGGCAATCATTCCCTCCGCGGTGGCAACGTGCGCCAACTGCGGGGTGCCGGCGACGATATCGCCGATCGCATACACGCCAGGTTCGCCAGTCTGTTGATCCGGACCCACCTTGATGAACCCGCGGTCCAACTGCACGCCCGGTACATTCTCCAGGCCGATGCGGTCCGTGTTCGGCTTGCGGCCCACCGCGATCAGCAACTTCTCGACCTGCAGCGTTTCCACTTTCCCGTTGGCTAGCGTCACATTCAGCGAGACACCCGAGCCAGTGCGCTGAATATCGCTCGCCTTGGCGCCGGTTTCACAGCGGATGCCCGCTTTACGGAAGCTCTTTTCCAGCTCTTTGGAAACTTCTTCATCTTCCACCGGCACGAGCCGGGGCAGCATTTCCAGCACCGTAACATCGGAGCCGTAGCGCTTGAAGATGGAGGCGAATTCCGTGCCCACCGCGCCCGCGCCGATGATTGCGAGTGACTTCGGCACCGCTTGCAGCTTCAGGATTTCGACGTTTGTCAGAATGTAGTCGTTGTCCGGTTCCAGGCCCGGAATCATGCGCGCTTCTGACCCGGTGGCAATAATAATGGCTTTCGCTTCCACGGTGCGCACGCCTTCGGCGGACTGGATGTCGATCCGGCCCTGCCCTTTCAACGTTGCAAAACCGGCAATCACCTCGATTTTGTTCTTCCGCATCAGGCCCGTAATGCCCTTGGCGTGCTTGTCGACGATGTCCTGCTTCCGCTTCATCACGGCGGGAATGTTGATCTGCGGATTGTCGCAGGCCAAGCCCTGGGCGGCCGGATTCTTGAAGTAGTCCCAAACTTCGGCCGTGTGAAGAAGGGCCTTAGTGGGGATGCAGCCTACGTGCAGGCAGGTACCGCCGAGTTTAGGGTCCTTCTCGATGATCGCTGTTTTCAGTCCGTATTGACCGGCGCGGATGGCGGCGGAGTACCCGCCGGGGCCGCTTCCAATCACAACTAAATCGTATGCCATTATTTTTGAGTGTAACATCGAGCCTTCGGGGTGCATTTCAATAGATGTATGAGCTTTTTGACCGGATTCTTCCTGCTGGCCGCGCTGTTCCCCATCGACTCGATTCAGGTGGAGGGATTGAAGCGCCTGAAGCCGGAACAAGTGATCCGGGTGTCCGGTCTGCGCGTCGGCCAGAAGGCGGATAAACCCGATTTTGACGCGGCCCAGGCGCGCCTTCTGGCCACGGGTTCCCTTGCGAGTGTTGGGTACCGCTACGCATCCTCGGCCAAAGGCGGATATACGGTGACGTTCGAGGTGCAAGAGGTTGACCAGGTCTTCCCGATTCGCTTTGAAGAGCTTCCGGGAACCGAATCCGAACTTCTGCAAGTGCTGGCTGCCGCCGATCCTCTTTTCACGAATCCCATTGCCGGTTCGGAAGCGGTGATCAAACGGCTGGAAACGGCTCTTAACGCTCACCTGGAAGTCGATCCGCCAGTCATCGGGCGCATCCTTGCGGACCGCCCCGACGAGACGATGCTCCTGTTCCGGCCCAACCGTCCGCGTCCCGTAGTGGCGACTGTAACTTTTGCGGGCAACAAAGCCTTCAGCGCGGCGGAGTTGCAGAATCGCATGGCCTCCGTGGCCATCGGCGTCATTTTTACGGAAGAGAGCTTCCGGGAACTGCTGCAGAACCAGATACGGCCGCTCTATGAGACGCAGGGGCTGTTGCGGGTGGCCTTCCCGAAAATAGAAGCAAAGCGGGCGGGGGATGTGGAGGGCCTGGACGTTGCCGTCACGGTGGTGGAGGGCGAACCTTACAAGCTGGAGAAGGTTACCTTGACCGGCGCGCCGGACGCGGCCGATCTGTTGCGGGAAGCGGCCTTCAAGGAGGGCGAGGTTTTCCGCTTGAACGAAATCGTCGATGGATTGGAGCGGTTGCGCGCAGAACTGCGCGCGCAGGGCTTTATGCGGGTTTCGACGGACTCCACGCGCACCTATTCCGATGCGAAGAAGATGGTGAACATGAACGTGGCCGTAACGTTGGGGCAGCGTTTTCACATGGGGCGGTTGGTGATTCAGGGTTTGGATATCACCACGGAGCCCGTTATCCGCAAGATGTGGGGCCTGAAACAGGGTGCGCCATTCCGTGACAAGTATGCGGAAAAGCTTTTGCAGCGCGTACGGGACGAGGGCATTATGGACAATCTAGGGGAGACGAAAGCCAAGCTCGACTATGACGAGGCGAAGGGCCTCATCCATGTCACGCTCCAATTTGCCGGCGAGAAGAAGGAGCCGGAAAAGAAGCGGCAGTTCTGATTGGCGGACCTAGGACAATAACGCCCGCCGCAGCCAGTCCAAAGCATTGACGACCGTCATGGAACGAACCCGGTGCCGGTCTCCCGTCAGTTGCAGTTTGCGGGCATGCACATGCGTGGGCGTGGCCAGGCCCACCCACACCAGTCCAGCCTGCGAAGCGTCGGCGTAGCCAGTGACCGCGAGCGCGTAGTCGGCGCCGGTAACGGAGCGAGCGCCGGCCGCCATCGCTCTCGCGCATTCTTCGCTCACCGCAGTATGCTCGCGCAAGGTCTCAAGCGGAACTCCCAGCAGTTGGTGCTTCATCGCATCCGAATACGCCAGGATGCCGCCGAGAAAATAATCGCTCGATCCGGGTATGGACGTGATCTGTTCGCCCAACATGCCGCCGGTGATGCTTTCCGCCACGGCCATCGTCTGTCCCCTGGCGCGGAGCAATGCGCCCACCACCGCCTCAAGTCCGTCTCCATTCGTGGAATAGATCCGGTCCCCCAACACCGCCTGAATCGCGGAGCCTACTTCTTGCAGCAACGACTCGGCTTCGTCCGCCATCGCACTGCGCGCGCGCAGGTGAATGTCGATATCGCCGGCCGCGGCAAGAATGGTCGTTACCGGATTGGTATAGCGCGAGTAGATCGGAGCAATCAAAGCGTCCAACTCGCTCTCCGGAACCAGCGAGACGCGGTACCAGTGCGTGCGGATTACCTGCGGCGGCAGCAGGGCGGCCAACCGCGGCATCAGTTCCGCCGCGGTCATCGGCTTCAACTCGCGCGGCGGCCCGGGCAGCATCACCAATACGCGGCCATCGCGTTGGAACCACTGGCCGGGCGCGGTGCCGTTGGGATTCGGCAACATTTCCGCTCCGTCCAGGATCATCGCCTGCCGCCGGTTATTCGCCGTTGGTACGCGCCCAAATCGCTCAAAGCGGTTCAGAATAGCCTGCCAGGCCCCCGCGTTCTCCGTCATACCCACGCCCAGCGCGGCCGCCGCGGCCTCCCGAGTCAGGTCATCTTCGGTGGGGCCCAGGCCGCCGGTGAGAATCACCAGGTCCACGGACTCCCAGGCCACGGCGACCGCATCGGTCAACCGGGCGCGGTCATCGCCGATGATGCACTTCGCCACTACTTCAATGCCCAGGGTGTTGAGCTCCTTCGTCAGGTGGAGCGAGTTCGTATCCACCTTGTCCGGAGTCAGCATCTCGGAGCCGACCGCGATGATTTCCGCGTTCATGGCTGTGAATTAGATCGCACGCGGCGTCAATCCGCAATCCACGCGGTACAGCATGCTGGTCGTCGCGACAATGGCGCTGCCCATCGGGGAAAATGCGAGTCCTACAATGCCGGGGCCGGAAAGGAACAGGGCGGCTTCGCGTTCCTGCGTGATGCGCACCACGCCGCGCCGCCCGCCCAGGGAGGCGGCTACATACAGGTTGTCGTCGCTATCGAAAGCCAGCCCTTGCGGCCGTCCCAGACCGCGGTAGAAGACCTCGACTTCCCCTTTGTTCGAAACGCGCTGTACGCAATCGAAACTGGACGTCGTCGGCCCCGTGACGTATAGATACCCATCCGGTCCAAATGCCAGATGATAGGCTGCAATCGATGGTTCCAGAGTGGCGTAGACGTAAATCTGGCGGCTGCGGCTGATCTTGAAAATCGTTCCGCTGCGGTCACCAACGTAGAGATTGCCCTCGCCATCAAAGGTGATGCCGGTCGCAACGCCCATTCCCTCCACATACACGGCCATCTCGCCGCGGGGAGACACTTCATAGACAATGCCGTCGTACCGGCTGGAGACGTAGAGCGTATCGTTGGCGTCGAAAGCCAGTCCCGTGGCATTCATGATCTCGCTGAGGAACGGCGAGGGGCCTTCGTGGGGATCCACCCGGAACACGCTGGTCGGCGTCTTCTGCCCGCGGCTGCCGGAAAATGTTGTGAAAATAATCCCCGTGCTGTCGACGGCGGGATTGGCCACCGGGTGCAGATTGTCGCCGATTGGAATGCCGATTTCGCAAATCCATTCCGAACTTGTCTTGGATCCGCTCTCAATCTTGACGACGTTCTCCACGGCCTCTTCCGGCACGCGCGCCACAATGTAGCGGTCGGAGCCGACAATCAACGGCGCTGTTACATCGCCCAGCATCACGCGCGGATGAGCGCCGATAGCAAATCCTTTTCCGTGAATCCGGATCTCACCTCCCGCAATAGCTGCCTCAGGAGAGAGCGTCTGGATGTTCGGCACGATTTCGGCAGTTTTGCGAGCCATGTACTAATACAGATTGTTCCACCCGAGCAGCCGCATCACAACTGCCCCGTAAATTCCGGCCATGACGTCGTCCATAATGATTCCCACCCCGCCCGGCAATTTTTCGAATTGACGGACCGGAAACGGCTTCCAGATATCGAATAACCGGAACAGCCCGAAAGCCAGCGCCCACGGCAGCAGCGAGTCCAAATGCGTGGCGCCGGCCAACGCGATCCACTGGCCCACCACCTCGTCCACGACGACTTCCTGCGGATCTTTACTTCCCTTATTTACCGCGTGCACATGCGCGGCCCAAATGGAAGGCAGCAGAGACGCTGCGGCAATCCATGCCACATGCTGGGGCCATGGGGCAACGCACAGCAGTCCCGCCAAGGCCCCCGCCGTGCCGGGACCCTTGGGTACGTAGCCCGCGCCGAACCAAGTAGCGATCCAAGTAGCCAGCCGGCTCATCAATTGGGCTTTTGGTCGTTTAACAACTCGTCCACCTCATCCGGGCGCAATGGCTCCGGAATGACATACTTCTCCGTTGCCCAGTTGCCCAGGTCAATCTCTTTGCAGCGCTCCGAACAGAACGGCATGAAAGGATCGCCGAAAGATACCGTCTTTTTACAAATGGGACATTTCATCGGTGTGGCAGCGGGTTCGGGGTTTGATGGGCGGCCAGAATCGGGAATAGCGGCTGGGCCGGTTGCGGCGCCGGGCGCCCCGTGTCGATCAACGAACCGACCAGATCATAATCGTGTGCTTCGGTGATCCGCATCCGGCGGAACTGGCCTTTGGTGAGCGGACCGTCGCCGGGGTCGGAGATGTAGCAGACGCCGTCGATGTCGGGCGCCTGCGTGCTCATGCGCGCCTGCCACAGCAGTTCGGAGTCGGCAGAAGGTCCTTCCACAAGTACCGTCACCTCCGTTCCCACCAGGCTCTTGTTCCGCTTGGCGCTAATCTTCCGTTGCACCGCCATCAACTTCCGCTTCCGGTTGTAGATCGTCTTTTTATCGACCTTCCCATCCAGCGCGAAGCTCTTCGAGGTATCTTCGTCCGAATAGCCGAAGACCCCCAAGCGGTCTAATTGGGCCGCATCCGCAAACTGGCACAATTCTTCGAAATCGGCATCGGTTTCACCGGGGAAACCCACGATCATCGAGGTGCGGATTGCCACGCCCGGGATCGTGCGGCGGATTCGCTCGATCAGTTTCAGGAACTGGTCGCCATTCGAACCGCGTTTCATCCGTTTCAACACTTCGCGGGAGGCATGCTGCAACGGCATGTCGATATACTTCACCAACGATTCATTCGCCGCAATCGTGTCCAGCAGCTTTTGCGTCACGCGGTTCGGATAGCAGTAAAGAAAACGAACCCACTTTTCTTCGGCCGTCTCGATCTGGGAGAGCCGATCGAGCAGCGAGGCCAGCCCATCTTTCAGGCCCAGGTCCTCGCCGTAGCAGGTGGTGTCCTGGCCAATCAGGTTGATCTCTCGCACGCCGTCGTCGAAAAGATTCTTGGCTTCGCTGATTACGCTCTCAAACCGGCGGCTGCGGAATGCGCCCCGGTAATGGGGAATCACGCAGAAGGTGCAGGGATGGTCGCAGCCTTCGGCAATTTTCATGTACGCGAAATGGCGCGGCGTGGTGCGGATGCGCGGCGTCAGGTCGTGGTAGAGGTAAGGCTCTGGTGCATCCGCCTTGGGTTGTAGGCCCTCGCACATGGCCACAACCTTGTCTAACTCGTTGGTGCCGATCACGGCATCCACTTCCGGCAGGGTGTTCGCGATCTCGCCGCGATACCGTTCCACCAGGCATCCGGCCACAACAAGGCGCTGCGCCCTGCCGGATTTCTTGTACTCCGCCATCTCCAGAATCGTATCGATCGATTCTTTCTTGGCCGGGTCAATAAAACTGCATGTGTTGACGACAATGACGTCGGCATCCTCCGGGCTGGCCGTTAGCGAGTGGCCGGCGGATGCGATATTGCCCATCATGACCTCGGTATCGACGAGATTCTTGGGGCAGCCTAAGCTGACAAAACCGATTTTCAAAGTGGAGATTACCTGCGGGTGGGACTACCTTCAGAATAACCCTGGCGGGCAAAAAAAGGGCGCCGGTCTTTTCAGAGAAAAGCCGGCGCCAGGAGAGTCGTTGCAGAAATCGCTTAAAACACGAACTTAGCGCCCAACTGGATGACGCGCGTCGTCGTGCCGCGCACGCCGCCGCCGATGGTGCCGAACGTCTGCGAACGGATATTCAGGTCTACCGTTGCGACATCCGGATTGTAGTGGTTGAACAGGTTGAAGACTTCCGTGCGGAATTCCACGAATTTCTGTTCGCCCACCGAGAACCGCTTGTTAGCCGAAAAGTCGGTATTCACCATGCCCGGCAGCCGGACGGCATTCGTTCGAGGAGAAGTACCAAAGCGGCCATAGAACGGATCGAGCTTGGTTACCGGATCGTTATAGATGGTGAAAGCGTCCGTATTGAACCACCGCTTCCAGGTCCGCTGATCACCCGGCAGGTTACCGTTCTGTCCCGCGACGACGTCCGGCCGCGAGCCGACGCCCGTTCCCGTCGTGTCCACGCCGTAGCTGATGGGAGCGCCGAAACCGGTCTGCGCCGTGATGATCGTCGAAACCTGCCAACCTTTTACAAAATAGGCCAATGCGCCGGAACGCGATTTCAGGAACGGCAGTTCGTAGAGGATCGTGTTCACGGAGCGGTACTTCTGGTCGAAACCGGCAATCGAGCGTTCGCCCTGCAGGTTGTACAGATCCTGCACGCTGCCGATGTAGTTGCCGCCGCCCACCTGGCCGCCAATGTCGGTCGGGCCGGTCATCGCGCGAGACCAGGTAAATGCGGAGAGCACCGTGATGCCGGTGGCCATACGGCGTTCTACTTTTACCTGCAACGAATTATAGGTGGAGTTGCCAATGGCTTTGTCGCCTGTCACAGCACGTTGAAACAACTGGTTCGGGCGACGGGCATTCAGGGAAGCCAGGCCCGGCGTGCGGGGATCTACGACGGCAATCGGACGGTTCAGGTCGCCCAACGTCGCCACCAGGCGGGTGCCTTTGCTGCCAACGTAGCCAACATCCAAAACGAACCCGGCAATCAGCTTCTTCTGGATGTTGAAGTTCCACTGCTGGATATAGCTGTCCCGCATGTTTTGGTCATTGGAGACAGCGAAGTTGTACTGGCCCGACGTTGCGGCGCCGGCAAACGGATTGTTGAAGAAAAGGTTCGGGGCGCCTGTGATGTTGCCCACGACCTGTGCGCCGGCCGTCGCCTGCGCGCCTTCGGCCATCGCGAAAATGGCGTTGGAGATCTGCGGCGTGTAGTACATGCCGTAGCCGCCGCGGATGACCATATCCTTGGCAAACCCAGGCTGGTACGCAAAACCGATGCGCGGGCCCCAGTTGTTCTTGTCCGGCTGCAGCAGGCCGCGGCCATACTTGGAATCCTTCGGGGTGGAGAAGCCGGTCACCTGCAGACCGTTCTGTTCGATATTGACTAACCGGTCATCCGTCTGCGCCATCTTGCCGAAGTAGTCGTACCGGATGCCGAAGTTTAACGTCAGGCGGGAGGAGAGCTTGAAATCATCATTAAAGAAGTAGGACTGCCAATAGTTGGACAGGTCCGTCACCGTAACCGCCGGATTCAAGCTGGCGGAACGGACATATCCCAGCATGAAGTCGGCCATGGCGCTGCCCGTATAGGTACCGTCGAACGTGAAGGTACCGCGCGGGTCACGTGCCTGGTTGAAAGTGGCCGAGCGGCGCGCAATGTCGGCGCCCATCTTCATAAAGTGGCGGCCCTTCTGCCAGGAAAGCGTGTCAACGAACTGGTAGATGCCGTTGGAACGCTCGCGCGGTCCGATGGTACGCTGCAGGCCGAAGGTCGAAAAGCTGCCGTCGTTGCCGCCGATGCTCACAACGGGAGGTCCGAAGAACTTGGGATCCTTGGAGACCAGGGGCAGTCCCATCTTGTTGGCGACGTCGAAGGACGACAAACCGGTGGTACCGAAGGTCTCATTTTCGTAGAAATTGTGATACCCGCCGCGCAGGTCGTTCACAATGGAGGCCGAAACCGTACGGGTGTAGCCCAGGGAGACGTTTTTCGTCCGGCCCAGATTGTCGCGCTGGTCGTTGCCCCAGTACGGCACACCAGCTTCAAAGGTGTCGTTAAAAACGAACCGGCCAAAGACGGAGTCCTTGGAAGAAAATTGATGGTCGATACGGGCGTTGTAGTTATCCTGCCGCGATACGGCCGAGACGGGGTTGTTGATGTAGTTCAGCGCGCCGTTGGAGGTATTCGGCAGCGGAGTGAAGCCAATGAAAGCCAGCGCCTGTGCGCTCAGGGCACTTTTCGGGATGATGTTGTTGGCAATCGGTACGTTCTGCGGATCGCGGAGCACAATGGGCTGTCCGGTGCGGGGATTCACTAGTTTGCTGAAGTCGCCGTTGCGAAAATCCGCCGTGGGAACGGTCCGGTAGCCGGCCACCGACCCCTGTGCGTTCCGGCCGCTCTCCCAGTTAAAGAAGAAGAAGGTCTTGTCCTTGCCGTTATAGATTTTGGGGAACAGCACCGGACCTCCGATATTGGCGCCGTACTGGTTCCGGTTCAGCCGGGGGCTGGCCAGGCTCGTGTTGGCAATGGCGTCGTAGGTCTGCGTCAGGGCGTCGTTGCGGTTGAACTCCCATAGCGTGCCGTGGAACTGGTTCCCGCCGCGTTTGGTCAACATATTGATATGTCCGCCCGGCGCGCCGCCGGATTCCGCGGAGTAGCTGGAAGTTTCCACCTTGAACTCGGCCAGGGAATCGACCGACGGCGAAAACGAATAAGTCATCGCGTCGTAGTCCATGACTTCAATTCCGTCCAGGAAAAACCGGTTCGCCGTATCGCGGGAGCCGTTGGCGGAAAAGCCCGTGGACCCAAACGAGGAGTCCGCCTGACCAATCGAACCACGGCCGCGGCGTACCGTAATCGAGCCCGGCGTTCCCGCCTGGGCTCCGGGGATCAACTGCGCTAACTGAATGAAGTTCCGTCCGTTCAGCGGAATCGCAACAATCTTCTGGGAGTCGATGACCGATCCCACCGTAGCATTCTCGGTTTGCAACTGAGCGCCCGTTGCTGTTACATCGATCGACTCGCTGACGCTGCCGACTTTAATCTGGATGTCCACGCGGGCCGTCACGCCCACCTGGAGCGCCAACCCGGTTACGCGGCCGGACTGAAACCCCGTCTTCATGGTTTCTACCGTGTACTCGCCGGCGCTTAGGAACGGAAGCGTGTAGCTCCCGGCATCGTTGGTCGTGGTCTCGCGGACCGTATTGGTGAGTGTACTGGTCGCCTTGACGCGAACTCCATCCACGGGCGCGCCGCTGGAGTCGGTTACGATTCCCGTCAGAGTCGCCGTGGTTTGCTGCGCCCAGGCTGGTGCCGTCAAGGCGAGGGCCAGCGGCAGCGCATACAACGTAGATAACGCTTTATTCATGTGTTAGACATCCTGAAGAAAACAAGATTGCCCTAGTTTGTCGCGGCATGGCGCGCTACGCCAGGAACTTGGTGTATCGCGCCATGTTATGAACAACTTACGTTCAGGTACAGTACCTGGGAAAATGGACGTATTTTCTGCTGTAGACTTGGTTGGGAGATGAAGACGCGCCCAGTCACTGTCGACGAAGCCCGTATCGCGGACGATGAGGTCGTTCGCCAGTTGGAATTGTTGCTGGGCAGCGACATGTTCAAGGCCAGCAAGCGGTGCCGGACTTTCCTGTCATTCGTGGTGCGGCAGCGTCTAGCCGGAAATCTGGATAGCCTGCGGGAGAAAGTCATCGGCGTGGAAGCCTTTGGGCGTTCGAACGGCTATGACACCACGGAAGACCCGGTGGTACGCATTACGGCTGGGGAAGTCCGCAAGCGGCTTGCCCAGTACTATCAGCATGCCTCCCAAAACGATGAGATCCGGTTTGAACTCCTGCCGGGGAGCTACGTGCCCGAATTTCATCGGCGGGCACCGGTTGTAGCGGCGACGCCTCCGGATCCGGTTCCCGCCGCCGAAACCGCTCCACCGGTTGCTCCGCCGACGGCCGACCCTGCCGTACCGCCCGTGTCCCGCCTCCGTACCTGGATGGTTCCGGTAGCGGTTGCGCTGCTCATTCTAGCGGGTATTTGGTTTTGGCGCGCGAATCCGACGTCGTTTGAACGGTTCTGGGAGCCAACGCTTAGCACCCACGGCCCAGTGCTGATCTCCATTGGGCAGAGCCGCGTCTATTCCCTGCGTAAAGATCTCGCCAACGCCGCTGAACTCGACCTCGATCCGTCGCATACCGGTACCCCCGCCCACTCTCTCTCCAAGGATTTCACGGTGACGGCGCGCGATGTCATCCCTTCCTGGGACCGCTATGTGCCCCTTGGTGACTCAATGGGCGTCACATCCATGGCGATTTTCATTCACGACCGCCATCGGGAGTTTCGTATCCGGGGCAGTGCCACGACGACTCTTGCGGACCTTCGGGAAGGGGCCTCGATTCTCTTCGGAGCCTCCAGCAACGATTGGACTCTCCGTCTGAACAAGGACCTGCGTTTCCGCGTTTCCCTCGCTCCAGACGGGCTCCGCTACATCCACGACCAGCAGGAACCGGCGTCCAGGAAGTGGAAAGGGACGCACGTTAACACCGTTTCTGAGGCAGAATACACCGATTATGCGGTCTTAACGCGCATTTTTGACGCCACTTCAGGCCATCCTGTGATCAGTGTGGGGGGCATTACGCACCTCGGCACGCGGGCCGGCGGCGAGTTTATCCTCTCCGAAGAGAAAATGTCGGAGGCTCTGCAGAGCGCTCCCGCTGGCTGGGAAAAACGCAATTTGCAGCTGGTTGTTTCGACGAAGGTGATCGGCGCCAGCGCCAGCCCGCCACAATTCGTTGCTCTGCACGTCTGGTAAACTGGCCGGGCTAACGTTTGATCGTGATGACCAGCGGGTCGCTCTGTTCGGCCCGGAGAAGGGACCGCACCTGCATGACGACTGGCCCGGGAGCCAGATTGTCGGGAATCTGCGCCGAAATCTGCCCGGGGGCCGTTTCAATCAGTGACAGCGGCAGTTCGTTCATCACCACACAAGAACCGCCCAGAACGGTCGGCGCCGGCAGCGATTGTGCTTTGGCGGCATTGGCCAGTAGCGAGCCGGTAATGGTGACGAACGTCCCTGGACGGAAGTCAGCCGATCCGTCCTCGCTATTGACGATGGCGCGGGTTCCCGCCGCCAGCGCGGGGCGGGGCGCAGCGCCGGTCGGGTAGACTGGAATGACGCTTAATCCACTGATTCCAATAGAGTAAGCTGTATTCTGATCATCCACGAGCAACTGGCGGGAGGGCGTATTCACCCGGGTGGATCCAAATACGCTGAACTGGGGATTTTCCGGCGCAACCGCAATGACATTTTCACTGCCTGTAGCGATATTGACCATTTCGAGCGTCGCCCGCGCATCGTCCCGTGTGGTGGAGGCCAGATTCTGGCGGACCGGTGTTGTCATACGCAGGAAAACGTTCTCATCGAGTGAGTAGACGCTCGCGACATTGCGCTGCCCGTTGGAAACGACGGTCTGTGTCGGAGGTTGGCCGGGATTGGCGGGCGTGCCGGCCTGCGTCACTCCGGGGCGTTCCGTGCCGCCGATAATGGCGAGGCTGGGGCTGAGGATTAGACCGTTCGCGAGGAAGTAAGAACCGGCCGGACCGGCGCTCGCAGGCCCGAAGTAGGAGACGGGCGTTTGGTCATACAACTGGCGAGAGGCAGTGTAGGCGTCGGCGATGGCGTCATAGAGATAGGCGTTGGCGTTGCCGGCCATGGTGAGAATATATTCTCCGCCGGGCGAGGCGACCATGGAGACCGGGGGCGTGAGGGTGGCCGGCGTCACGCTGTTAGCCGGCCGGACCGTGGCCTGGTTGCCGATCACTCGCCAGAAGCTGCCAGCTGTCCCGTTCGACATCATGAACTGCAGTCCGGACAGACCGTAAGCCATGGCGATGGGCCGCACCGGCAACTGCTGCCCAATCCGCGGAATGGGAGGGAAGTCCACTTTCCCGCTAATCGTCAGCGTGTCGAGATCGACCATGTCGATGGATTCGCCGCCGGTATTGCCGACATACAACGTCTGTGCGTCGGGCGTCATGGCAAGGGCGTGCGGGAGTTGTCCTACTTCAATGGCGGGCAGGAACTGTTGCGCCTTCGTGTCGAACACCTCGATCCGGTTAAAGCCAGAGTTCGAAATGTAGATGCGTCCACGCTTGTTGTCCAGCACCATGTCATAAAGGCCTTCAGCGGTATTGAGCGCCACTGGAATCGGATAGATGACGCCGCGCTGATCCTTTTCCCGATAGTTCATATAGACGCGAATCACATCGGGATAATTGATGGCATCCAGAGACTGCAACGTGATGTTGATGGCCGCGCCGTTGCCGCCGGTCGCGGAGGTGAACAGGTTGGTGCCGGGTTGCCGGACAACGCCGCTGCGGCCGGGTTCCATGGTGAAGGTGACCGCGGAAGGCGCAACGCCGCTGGTCAGTTGCGTGACCACGGCGGTGGTTGTGTTGGGGATGCTATATGTCAGCCGTCCCTTGCCCAGGTTGCTGACGTTCACGATGGCTTTGGCAATGCCCTTGTTGCAGGGGTCGACAGCCAGAAACACTTGTGTGGTGTCCGGCTGCAGAATCGGATAATCGTAGATCGAGCCGACGGGAAGATAGAGCAGGCCGGACTCAGAAATGGCAAAAATCTCCTCGCCGCTTTTGGTAATGGCCATGGCGCCGAGAATCGATTCCCGCAGCCGGAGACCCAGGCGTACGCTCAGGTTATTTTGACCGCCGACATACAGCACATTGGCGACGGGCCGGGCCGTTGTAGCGGAGGTGTTGAACGCGCTGTAGAGCGTCTTGGTATCGGGCGCGTAGGCGGAGCCGCCGAGGTTGCGCTGGACATTAAATGTGGGGTTCGTATTGTTGCCGATGAAAAACGGCAGGTTGGCGGTATTGGCTTGGGCTACGACGGCAAGAGTGGCTGTGTCATAGAGCGTGGAGCCCGCCATGAACTTGCTGCCGTCCGGCGACATGGAAAGCACCGTGGATTGGCCGGTGACGGTCCGGTTGCGGAACACGGTCGCCGAGGCGGTTTCATAAACAAACAAAGTGGTCTGCGCCGTGTTGGCGTTCTGGTTGATGGCCACCATGCCGATAATGAACGCACCGTCCGGCGTCGTGATCAGCCGGCCGGGAAATGCGGTGGCTGGCCGGCCGGCAAATACGGCAGGCAGCGGCGCTGGCGTGCTGATCGTGGGCGGGTTGGGAATCGCGAATACCTGCTGGCCGAAGCTCTGCGTCCGGTCATAAAGCAGCAACGTATTCAGCGTGTTGTTGGCGCCGGTTCCCTGTGTGGTGATCAGCACGCGTCCATCGCCTCCCACCGCAACGCCTTCGGGTTTGGCGGGAAGACTCACGGTGTTGACGACGCTATCGGAGCCCAGATCTACAACGCTGAGCGTCGCGCTCTGCGTATTCGTGACGTAGAGATATGCGTTGTCCGGAGAGAGCGCGGCGGCCAACGGAAAGTTGCCGACCACGATGTTCTTCATCACCTTCTTCTCACTCAAGCTCAGAACATCGATCCGGTTGGCGGCCGAATTGACCGCATAGACCCGTCCGCGAACTTCGTCCAGGACCACGTCCGATGGACTTCCCCCCAGATTGATCACGGAGCCGAAGGCGGCCCCTCCGCTCTGCGCCCGCAGAGAAACTGCCAGCATAGCTGTGCACATGCCCAGCCGGAATAGAGTCAATTGCAGGGACATAGCCAATTCGTTAGTCTAAACCCTTATACACATGGAAAGTTCCTTGCGTCCGCGCAACAAAATCAACCTGCTTGGGTTGGATAGGAGTTCCACGCTCCCGTGCCAGTCAAACTGTTGATAAAAAACACGAACCGTAACACGATCGTGACTACTTTCGCGGACATTGCAGATACCAGTTCCAAGCGTCGGACTGGTTTGTTAAAACACAATAATCTAGCTGCGGGCGAGGGGTTGTGGATTGTACCCTGCGAAGCGGTACACACATTTGGCATGAACTTTCCAATTGACGTGGTGTATCTCAGCAAGCAGAAGAAAGTGTTGAAAGTCCGGGAGAACATGAAACGTTCGCGCATGTCCTTTTGTTTATGGGCGCACTCGGTTCTGGAACTTCCGGCCGGCCGTGCCGCCTCCACGGGCACAGTGGCTGGCGATCAATTGGACTTCACCAAACAGACGGTGGAAAGTTGATGCGCCTGGCGATTCCGGCAATGGCGGCGTGCAGCGTACTAGCGCCTTTGTGTGGTTGCTCCGCCAACGGGAGGGCCGCTCATGTGGCTGTGCCGCCTATGTCGCGTCAGCCGGTCATGGAACGCCAGATTCTGAATGCGGTGGACGCCGGGGAGGGGAATCCCCGCGTGCGTGTCCTGCGAGAGAAGGTCGCCGGAGAGCCGCAAAACGTGGCGCTGCGCGTGGAACTTGCCGAAGCGTACGGGAAAGCTGGGTTTCCAGAACTAGAGTTAGAACACTTGCGGCTGGCCGTGGAACGGTTCCCCGAATCGGATACGGCGGTGACCGGTCTGGCCCGTTCTTTGACGAGGCGCGGCCTTGCTTCGGAGGCGGCCATGCACCTGCGCTCCTTTCTCGGCAAGCAGGCGAAGCCTCCGTCGACGGTGCTGTCCTGGGCCGGCATCGCGGAGGATGAACTGGGCCGGTACACAGAGGGAGAGGCTTGGCACCGCCGCGCTATCGAAGGCGCGCCGGGCCGGGATTGGTTGCACAATAATCTGGGTTACAACCTGCTGATGCAGGGCCGGAAGGCGGAGGCGGCCGAGTGGTTCCGGAAGGCGCTGGAGTTGAACCCTTCGTCGGAGACGGCGCGCAACAATCTTGGTCTGGCGCTCGCCGACCAACCGGACGCTGCCTTGGCGCAATTTCGCCAAACGGCAGGCTTGGCCGTGGCGCATAATAATTTGGCAGCCTACCTTTACGAGAAAGGCGACGTGCCGGGAGCGCGGAAAGAATTGGAGGCGGCAATGACCTATCGGAAAGACGTGCCGCAAATTTTGGAAAACTTACGGCGCATGTCGGCGGAAGATGGCCAGCCGATCCGGTTGCCGGCGCCGCCCAATCGGTCGTTTTGGAAATCGGTCGCCCGGGGGATCAGGCAGACCTTTGTAACGAGCGAAGTACAGCGAACTAGCGGAACCGCGGAAGCGGGCCGGTGACAGGAAGAGGGAGTTATATGACAAAAGAGTTCCTATTGCGTATCTGGTCGGATGAACAGGGGCAGGACCTGGTGGAGTACGCGCTCATCGTAGCCGCGGTGGGCCTGGCGCTTATCACCACCGTCAATCAGTTGTCGACAGCTGTCGTGTCGCTCTATTCAAGCATCACCCAGGGCTTGACCAGCATCGGCGCGTCGGGCCAGTAGTTCCCGGACTAATCTCATGGAGCCGCCCCCGCCCACTCGTGCGACGAGGTGGCTCCTGCCTGGACTGCCGTTGGCGCTTGCGCTGTTCACGCTCTTCTATGCGGTCGTTTTTTACCGTGCGCCGGAACAGTTGTTTCGCGACTCCGATACGGGCTGGCACATCCGGACCGGCGAGAGGATCTTGCGCGATCACGAGGTTCCGCACACGGACCCGTATTCTTTCTCCAAGCCTGGATACCCGTGGTTTGCGTGGGAGTGGGGCGCCGATGCGGCGATGGGCGCGGCGCATCGAGCCGCCGGGCTTACGGGAGTCACCCTGCTTTTCCTGGCATCTCTCAGCCTGTGTACGTGGCTCTGGGCCAAGTTGCACGAGGCGGCCGGCGCGAACTTTTGGGTTCTTTGCCTATTTGCGTCGCCGATGCTTACCGCGGTGCAGTTGCATTGGCTGGCGCGACCGCATGTGTTCGGCTGGGTGTGGCTGCTGACGGCGTTGCTGCTGGGGGAACGACGCCGGTTGTCCTGGCCGTTGGCGTTGTGCCTGTCCATTCTATGGACCAATACGCACGGATCGTTTTTCCTTTTGCCGCTGCTCTGCCTGCTCCAAGGGGCGGGTTGGCCAGTGGCGCTGGCCGCGTTGTCCGGTTCGTTGGTGAATCCATACGGCTGGAACCTGCATGTCCACTTGGCGCGCTATTTGACGGATACGGAACTGCTCAGCCGGATTGCCGAGTTTCAGAGCTTCAATTTTCATACGGCGGGCGCGGCGCAGATCGCCGCGGTACTGCTGCTGACGATGTTGGGTTTGTCGGCCGCGCTGGCTTGTGGACAGTGGCGGCGGGCGGCGGTGCTGCTGCTCTTCTGGGCCATGGCGTTGCGGAGCGCCCGCGGCATTCCCGTGCTGGCGTTAGCGGGATTGCCGCTGGCGGCCGGCGCCCTTACGGCGGCGCTGCCGGCATGGCAGTACTGGCCGACAGCCGGCCGGCGGCTCTTCGCTTACGGCGACCGCCTGCAGGCCCTGCAAAGGCCGCTGCGCGGGGCCTTGCTGGCCATCTTCTTATCCGGCGTCTTCGCGTTGGCAGTGGCGGGCAGCAAACCCGGTTTCCCGGCCGGGGAGTTCCCGGTGGCGGCAGTCGCTTATCTGCCGCCGGGAGGACGTCTATTTGCTCCCGACAAATACGGCGGATTTTTAATTTATCGCTTTGACGGCGCCCGTCCTGTCTATTTCGATGGCCGGAGCGACTATTACGGCGCGGCGTTCCTAAAAGACTATATCGACATGGTGGAACTACGGCCCGGTTGGGAAGCGTTATGGCGCAGAAATGACTTCACTTTGGCGCTTCTGCCAGTACGGTACTCCCTGGTGGATGCCTTGCGGGAACGGGGTTGGAAGACACGATTTGCCGATGGGACATCCGTCTTGTTGGAGCGGAACTTTTAGAGCTATGCTGTGTTGTTACGTTATCAGGATTGCCTCCGTGTCCGCGCACAGGTCCGCGTTGTGTGTTTATGGCCTGGCGCCCTGATCCGGCAGGATTTCCTGGCGCTAACTTCGCGTTGGAGATCGTACCTGGCCGGATAAGGAAATCGGATGGATCGCCAGAAACTACTTTTGATCTTTGGAGGCGCATTCCTTGCCGCCGCGCTGTTGACTTGGTTTCTGTATGCCCAGACGGTTGCGCCGAAGAAGGATCGCATGGTGACGGTGTGGGCGGCCGCGGCGGACTTACCGGCAGGAACGCGGTTGCAGAAGGTGCATCTGAAAAAAATAGCTGTACCGCAAGCGACGGCGCCCCGGGGCGCCGTCGCGGAAGAATCCCTCGCCCTGGACCGCGCCTTGCTTTTTCCGATTCTCCAAAACGAACCCATTCTTTCCGTGCGGCTTTCCAGCGTGAGCGGCGCCGATGGCGTCGCTTCGCTCATTGAACCAGGGAAACGCGGCGTCAGCGTTTCGGTGGCCGACGCGGCCAGCGCGGGCGGGCTGATTCAGCCGCGCGCCCATGTGGATGTGTTGTTCACAAGAACAGGGTCGATGGCAGAGGCCGTGACCACCACGGTGTTGGAAGACGTGGTGGTGCTCTCGATTGGCCGGAGTGTGGAGGCGCAGAGCGCGGCGTCCGCACCTGGGACTTCCGTCGCGGCGCCGGCGCCTGCGAGCACCGGCAACCGCTCCGTCACGTTGCTGGTGACGCCTGACGAGGCGCGTGTTTTGGAATTGGCAAAAAACCAGGGCCGGATCAGCCTGTCGCTGCGGAATCCGAAGGACACGGTAAAGAATGACGCTGTGCAGTCGGCCACGTTTGAGGCGATCGATCCGGGCCTGCCGTTGCGGACCGCCAAGGCGCGGGCTCTTGCCTCCGGACGCATGCCTTCACGGGCGCTGTTGAATATTCCGAACCTAAAAGACGACAAGGCCTGGGCCGCACTGGTGGGAGAGGAGCCGGAAGAGGGCCGCCCACAGGCTTTCCCTCGAACGGTCGTCGAGAAACGGGATCCGCCCAGGCCGCGAGTGGTAATCGACGTTTTCCGCGGGGACAAGCACGTGCAAGAAACGTTTCAAGACTAGCAGCTCCATACCTTCCAACGACCCATGACACTTATTCGTCCTCTCTACCGGTTGGCGGTGCTTAGCGCGGCCGCAACCGTCCTTCCGGCACAGGCGCAAATAGCGCAACCCCGGGAGTTGACGCTTCTTGTGGGCCGTGGCGAACTGTTGCAATTCTCTAGTGACGTGCGTACCGTGGCTACCTCCGAGCCGAAGGTTACCGACGTTTCCGTGGTGTCGCCGCGCGAAGTCATGGTCAATGCGAAAGGTCTTGGCAACGCGACGGTTATTGTGTGGGAGGGCGGCAGCGCCCCGCGCCGCTATAACGTCTCCGTAGTGGCGGACACGATGGAGTTCGACGCCGTGAAACAGGCGGTGACCGGCATTTCGGCCGAAGCCGCCATCACCATGACGGGCAATGTGGACACGGTGGTGCTGAGCGGCCACGCGCCGAACGCCGACATCGCGCGCAAGGCCGAAGCTGTTGCCTCGACATATGCCAAGAAAGTCATCAACCTGATTCACACGCCGCCGCCGGCCGAACTCCGGCAGGTGATGTTGGAGGTGAAGTTTGCCGCGATCGACCGCATCGCTCTACAGGAAGTGGGCTTCAACTTCATCAGCCGGAACGACAAGACGCTCGGCGCCCTTTCGACACAGCAATATGCGACGCCGCGGTTTAGCCAACTTCAGTTCCAGAATCAGAACTTCTCCAACTCTACGCTCAACTTTTCCGATCTGCTCAACATGTTCGTTTTTCGGCCGGATCTGAACATTGGCGCCACGATTCGCGCGCTGCAGTCGAGGAACCTGCTGCAGATGCTGGCCGAGCCGAACCTCATTGCGCTGGAAGGGAAAGAGGCCAGTTTTCTCGCCGGCGGCGAGTTCCCGTTTCCCACGCTGACGGCTACCTCCACCGGCGGCGCGACGGCGCCCGTGGTGACGGTGCAATTTAAAAAGTTCGGTGTGCAACTCGACTTCAAGCCGGAGATCACCACGGACAACCGCATTCACCTAAAGCTGCGGCCGCAGGTGAGTTCGTTGGATTTCGCCAACGCGGTTACTCTGCAAGGATTTCTCATTCCTGCCGTCGCCACGCGGTTCGCTGAGACGGAGGCGATTCTCCATGACGGCGAGAGTTTTGCAGTGGCGGGTTTGATCGACAACCGCGTGGTTCAGTCCATGAGCCGTGTGAAGTGGCTGGGGGATGTGCCGGTGTTGGGGCAACTGTTCCGCAGCCGTTCGACGCGCAAGACGAATGAAGAACTACTGGTGGTGATTACGCCGCGGTTTGTGAAGCCGCTGGCCCCCGACCAGAAACCGAAACTGCCGGATTGGGTGGAGGACTTTTTACCGCCGGCGGCTGACGATAAAGACGCGGGAACGAAAAAGAACCCGAAGACCAGCGCGACCGCAAAGAAGACGACGGCCAAGGTGGAGTTTGTCGGACCACGTGGACACCAGGAACCCAAGTAACGGCGTTCGCCGAATGGGCCGGTTGGCGCGGCAGCGAGGAGGCGCGTCTTTGCAGACGGCCGTGTTGCTGGTTCCGGTGGTATTTGGGTTGATGGGGTTTGCGGTGGATTTGGGTCGCCTGTACAGCGCACGCAACGATCTGAAGATCGCGGCGGCTTCGATGGCGGAGGCGGCGGCTGCCGAACTGGCCGGCTCCACGGTTTCTATAGAACGGGCCACCGCTGCCGGACAATTGGCGATCAGCAACGCCAATGGCCGCGGCAATTTGTACGACTTCGGCGGCAACCAGATTGGCCAGTCGAACGGCGTGTTGAACAGCGAAGCGCCGGTGTTGAACTTCTTCGATACGGCCGCCGCGGCCATCGGGTCCGAAGGCGTCTCCGGCGGAGAGGCGGGTTCCACCACGGCGCGTTATGTGAAAGCTACCGTACGTGGGGAGGCGCCTCTCATTTTCTGGCGATTTCTCTCGTTGGCGCAGGAAGGCCGTCTGAATCTGGCCGCGGAGTCGGTTGCGGGCGTCAGCGCGCCGGTTTGCCAGGCGTGCGGTATTGAACCGATCGGCGTGCAGGCCATTTCTCAGGACGATACGACGCATTTCGGATTTGTGGTTGGTTCCCGGTACACGCTCGGCTATCTCTGCACGGGCGGCCAGTCGCAATCCGCGCTCGCCAACAGCGTGCAGCGCGTGCCGTATGTGATTCTCAATCGCTATAACGAAAGCGCCGCCGTGCTGGCGGACGAATTGACGCAGATTTATCGGATCGGCGCCCTCGGCATGCCTGCCAACGCCGATTCCGCTTATTCCTGCGTACGATACAACGCCGGCGAGACAATCTGGGTGAACGCCGCGCCGCTGGGCTGTAATCAGAACCGCGTGAATCCGCAGATTACGACGCTGCTATGCGGCTTGGCCGCGAGGTTCGACAACGCGACCGTGCCGGCCTCCTGCAATACCGTGGCGGAGACGGAGACCGTTCTGTCCGCGTCTCCCATTGACAGCGACATTGCCGACATCGACGACTACACGGCCTACACCGGCAACCGGCGCCGAATCATTACGGTGCCCGTTATCGACCTTGCCTCCACCTCCACCATGGTCGTTCTCGGCTTCCGGCAGTTTCTGCTGGAGCCCGCGCTCAGCGATGTGACCATCAACCCCACGGATCAGAATGGGCGATTTGTCGCAATGTATCTCGGTTCCGTAATGCCGGTCCGCTCGGGGCGAATCGACGGCTGCACCTTGGCCACGGGACCGGGAAAGGTGGTGCACCAATGAGCAGGGCGCGGCAGGGGGGCAATACGATTCTGGAGGCGGTACTGCTGCTGCCCGTACTCTGCATGCTGCTGTTCGGCATGGTGGACCTCGCGCGTCTGTCCTGGACCTATTTCACGCTGCAGAAGATTCTCTACGGCGTGGGCAGGTATGCCGCCACGCAAACAGCGGTCAATTTCTGCGACGACGCGGATCCAATTCTCGCCGACGCGAAGAATCTGGCTCTGCGCGGCATCGGCAACGCGGCCGGTGAACTGCAACTCGCCGCGCTGACCGCGGATCTGATCCAGGTTCGTCTGGAAAGGGTGCAGCCGGACTCCGGCGCTCTGGGCGACTGCGAATGTACGGCGGCCGGTTGTGACAACGGACAGGGGGGACGCGGTCCGGACTTTGTCGTGGTATCGGTCAACGGCGGCTACTCCGTGCGAACGAACATTCCCTTCGTTCCCTCCGAGACGTTTTTGCTGCGGCCTGTGGTGAGAGTGCCCTATGGCGCGTTATAGCCATTTCAGCCGGCGCGGCCATGCGCAGCGCGGCCAGGCGGCGATGGAATACGTGATCGTCTCGGCTGGCGTTCTGCTGCCGGTTATCATGGCGTTGGTGTTCACGGCACAGATGCTTTGGACGTGGCATTCCGCGGTGGAGTGGACCCGGGATGGCGCCCGCTACGCGGCCACGCACTGTTATCAGAATGGCGGGGCCAACGTAGCGAACTGGATGCGATCCCATGTGCCGCCGCACCTCGATATGCAGGAGTTCGCCTCCGGCACAGCCGAGATTCAGATCAATTACTATAGCCGCAATGCGGAGACCGGCGTATTGGAAGATTTCGCCTGCACCGGCGGAGACTGTAGCACCGAGTGCGTGCCCGATGCCGTCACCATTCGCGTCAACGGCTATCAATACCGTACATTCTTGAACTACTTGGGACTGGCCCCTATTTCCATTCCGAATTTCATGACGTCCATGCCGATAGAAAGCGCCGGCTGCGACCCCGAAGCAGGCGTCTGCCTCCCCTAGGAGAAACGAGCGAACCGCATGCCTTTTACGTTGTTGATTGCATCCTCTGACGACACCGTTCGCGACCTGGTACGCGACAGCGCCGCCAACACGGCCAACGCGCGCATCGTAGGCGAGTATCCGGAAGTGACGCCAAACCTCTATATCCGCGTTCTGCAGGATGTGGAACGCCACCCGGACGCGGCCCTGTTTCTCGACATCTCATCCGATCCGGTCAACGGTCTGAAATCTCTCGAAAAGCTGAAGCAGGCGGTGCCGGATCTCTATGTCATCGTCTGCGACTACTCCGAAGACGGCGATAGCATCCTGCTGACAATTCGCAGCGGCGCGAACGACTATCTCACTATGCCGCTCAAACGCAGCGACCTGCGCGATGCTTTGACGCGTCTGGAACGGACGCCGCGCCGCGCCATTGGCGGCGGCAGCCAACTCGGCCGCATCTATACGTTTCTCGGAGCCAAGGGTGGACTGGGAACGACCGCGCTAGCCGTCAACTTCGCGGCCATTCTGGCGCAACGAAAGAAGCAGACGGTCCTGTTGGACGTGAATTGGACGGCCAACGATGTGGCGATGCAACTTGGGGCCGCGCCTCAGTACACGTTGCTGGAAGTGGGCGAGAACCTGGACCGCATGGACCAGTCGCTTTTCGAAGGATTCGTTACGCGCGACCCGGCCGGGTTCCTGCTCGTCGGCCCGCCCGATTCGCTGGAGCAACCGCGCTCACTCTTCACCGATTCCATGCTGCGCGAATTCACCACGTTCCTGGTAGAGAAATACGAAGCCATTGTCATGGACGCCGGTTGCGATTTATCGAACGACCTCACCCTGGGCGCGCTTCAGGTTTCCTCCACCATCTTCCTGGTGACCACGCAGGAGTTTCCCGCGATCCGGAATACGCAGCGGTACTTGAGCTACCTCATGCGCATGGGCTTTACCCAGGACCAGATCCGCATTGTCATCAACAAGTATCAGAAGAAGCCGAACTCGCAACTGGCTACCCTGGAACAGGTAACGCAGACGCTCAATCAGCCGGTGTTCTACGGCATACCGGAATCAGGCTCCGTGCTCGCCAGCATCAACCGGGCTCGCCCGCTTGTCACAGACCGGCAAACCTTCGCCGACATGGATCGTGTCCTCCGTGCTTTCGCCGACAAGGCGACCGGCGTAAAGAAAGATCTCGCGCAAACGGCATAACGATCCATGGCGAGCCGCTCCACACCCCGTCCCGCCGCCGGCGCCGACCGCTGGTTTGGCATCAAGTCGCGCATTCACGCGAAGCTGTTGACGGTTCTGACTCCGGAGCAACTGCGTACGTTGAATAAAGACGGCGTGCGGGAGCAGTTGGGCGTCAACATTGAGCGGATCGTTCGGGATGAGGGCATTCCTCTGAACGCGGGCGAGCGGGAAAGGTTGATTGAAGAAGTTCTCGATGAGGTCTTTGGTCTCGGCCCGTTGGAAGTATTGATGAAGGATCCAACCATAACCGACATCATGGTGAATGGCCCGGATTCGGTCTATGTGGAACGTCATGGGAAAGTGATGGAAACGACGGTCCGGTTCAAGGACACTGCTCACGTCCGCACGATTATCGACCGCATCGTTTCCAACATCGGCCGCCGCATTGACGATTCGTCTCCCATCGTCGATGCGCGGCTGGGCGACGGAAGCCGCGTATGCGCCGTCATCCCGCCGCTTTCCCTGAATGGCCCGGTGATGTCGATTCGCCGCTTTGGCAAACGGCAGTTGACCGTGGACGACCTGATTCGCCTGGATACTTTCACGCCGGGCATCATCGAGTTTTTGGCGGGCGCCGTGAAGGCGCGGCTAAACATCGTCGTCTCCGGCGGTTCCGGTTCCGGCAAAACCACCCTGCTCAATACGCTGTCGCGGTTCATTCGGGAGGAGGAACGCGTGGTGACGATTGAGGACACCGCCGAACTGCAGATGCAGCAGGAGCATGTGGTTCGCCTGGAGACGAGGCCGGTCAACATTGAAGGCGCGGGCGCCATTTCGCAACGCGACCTTGTCATCAACGCGCTCCGCATGCGGCCCGACCGCATTATCATCGGCGAGTGCCGCGGGCCGGAGGCAATGGACATGATGCAGGCGATGAATACCGGCCATGACGGTTCCATGACAACTACCCACGCCAATACGGGGCGGGATGCGTTCTCGCGTTTGGAAACCATGGTGATGATGGCAAGCCAGAGCATTCCGGATCGCGTGATCCGCCAGATGCTGGCGAGCGCGATCAACCTTGTGGTGCACTGCGCGCGCCTGACCGATGGTACGCGCAAGGTGGTAAGCATCTCGGAGGTTGTGGGCGTAGAGCGCGAAGAACTGCAAATCGCCGACATCTTCAGGTTTGAGCGCGAAGGAGTCGGTGCGGGAGGAGGGGTGCTGGGCCGTTTTCGTGGGCTGGGCTACCGGCCCGTTTGCGGCGAACGTATCCGTGCGTATGGGATCAAATTAGATGACGCCATCTATGACGAGGTTCACGAGGTGACCGGCTGATGGTTGGTTTCTTCTTCATCTCCTTTATGCTGTTTGCGGCCGCCTTTCTTGCCGCCGGATATTATCTGTTTTCCTTACCCGAAAAGTCGGCGGCCGGCATGTTGCAACACCGGCTGCGGGAGTTGCGCGCGCACGCCGCCGGCGCGGAGCGCCGCACTTCCCGTACCGATCTCGTCCGCAGAGAGGAGCGCGGAAGCTTCGCGTGGTTGGGAGACCTGATCAGCGGAGGCGTATTGGCGCGGCTGCAGCGCATGATTCAGCAGGCCGACATGAAGTATCGCGCCGCCGACGTGGCTGGCGTATCCGGCGTGCTCTTCCTGGCAGCCTTCTTCCTGCTGGGCCTTTTCATTCCGTTGCTCGCTCTCCGTTCCCTGTTCTCGGTGATGCTGGCGCTGGTTCCGCTGTTGATCATTGCGCGCAAACGCGCGGCCCGTCTGGCCAAGTTTGAAGCGCAGCTTCCTGACTCCATCGACCTCTTCAACCGGTCCATGCGCGCCGGACACAATATGCAAGCAGGTCTGGAGACGATTGCCGCTGAATCGGCCGGTCCCATGAAACAGGAGTTCAAAAAGGTGATGGAGGAGATCGGCCTCGGCTCTACACTGGACGCCGCTCTCCATAACCTGGGCGAACGCATGCCGCTCATTGACCTGAAGTTCTTCATCACGGGGCTTATTTTGCAGCGCCAGGCGGGGGCCAATATGGTGACTGTTCTCGAAAATCTCTCCATGTTGGTGCGGGAACGCCTTTCACTCCACGAAAAGTTGAAGGCTGCTACGGCGCAGCAGCGCTACTCCGCCGCGCTGCTCTGCGGCATGCCCGTGGGATTCGGTTTCGTGTTGTGGTTCATGAAACCGGAGTACATTGACATCCTCGTCAACGATGAGACAGGCAGTAAGTTCTTCCTCTACGCGGTTATCTCTGAAATCGTTGGCATCCTGGTCATTCGCAAAATGTCGAGCCCGAAAATCTAATGCCGCCCCTTCTCGCCCTTCTCTTTTTCCTTCTGCTGTTCACGGCTCTCGCGGCTATGGTCTGGAGCGGACTTCAACTCTTGCAGCCTCCGGAAAACCCGCTGGACGACCGTCTTGGCGAACTGATGGCGACGCGGCGACAGAACGAATCCCGCGGAACCAGGCGGCGGTTCGGCGGCGGCTTTCTCAATAGTTTTCTCTATTTCCTCTCACTCGCTCCCGGCGTGGATAGCGTGCTGGAGGAAAGTGAACAACTGCTTCGGCAGGGCGGTTTCCGCAGCCGGGAAGCGCTGGCCTGGTTCGCCATGTTCAATCTTGCATTTTTTCTTTCGCTGATCGCCGGATCGTGGCTGATACAGGAAGACGTGAAGCCATGGTTCTCCAAACTGCTTGGGTTGGCGCCGGCCTTTTTGTTGGGATGGCTTCTACCGAAACAGGTGCTCTACCGCCTGATGAAACGCTACAAGAACAAGCTCCAGGAAGCGTTGCCGGATACCGTAGATCTGCTCGGCATCGTCCTCGGCACCGGCCTTGCCTTGGATCAGGCCATGAGCCGCGTTTGCGAAGAGATGCAGTTCATTTATCCCGAGCTTTCGGCCGAATTTTATACCGTCGTCATGCAGGTGAAGGCGGGGCAGGACCGCGGCAAAGCGTTTCAACAATTGGTGCGGCGGACCGGGATCGAGGATATCAAGTCCCTGGCCGCCATGATTATCCAATCTGAGCGTTTCGGAACCAGCCTGTCACAGGCGCTGAAAGTCTATGCCGATGCGCTGCGCATGCGCCGACGGCTGCGTGGAGAAAAAGCGGTGGGCGAGGCCGGCATCAAAATGGTGCTCGCTACGGTCGTCTTTATCCTGCCCGTCGTGTTCATCATCACGCTAGTGCCGGCGATGCTGACGATGTTGACCAACCTGCGGGGCGGTATCGGCGCCGGAGCGCGGTAAACGGGTTAGAGCCCCAACCGCCGGTGCTCTTTGAAGATGCAGCGGTCCATCACGACCTTCATGCCTGCCTCCCGCGCCTTTTGCGCCGCCTCCGCGTGGACCACGTCTTCTTGCAGCCACAGGTAGGGCGCGCCGATGGCAATGGCGTCATCGACAATCGAGGGAACGGCTTCCGGGCGGCGAAATACGTTCACGATGTCGATTTTTTCCGGCACGTCCCGTAGTGAGGCATAGGCCTTTTCGCCCAATACTTCGGTCTCTTCAGGATTCACGGGGATGATGCGGTAACCGTGCTGTTGCATGTAGGCAGTGACGCCATGGCTCGGACGAATCCGCTTGGATGACAACCCGACCACCGCAATGGTTTTTCCGTTGCGCAGCATTTCCAGGATATCGGTGTCGTTACTCATCTTCGGTTGCCACCTTCAGCTTGAGTATCCGACAGAACTTGGCAACTTCCTTCGGCGTGAGAGGCCGGAACTCGCGCGGGCGCAACTCGCCTAATTCCAGGAATCCGATCTTCACGCGCCGCAGTTTTTCCACCAGCACGCCGAACGAGCTGAACATCAACCGGATCTGGTTCTGCCGGCCCTCGATCAACTGCACTTCATACCAGGGATTGCTGGCCTGCTTTAGTTTCTTCAGTCCCGCGGGGGCCGTCTTTCGCCCGCGCAAATACACGCCGCGGCGGAACTGCTCCTCCTGGTCCAGCGTTAGGGATCCCGTGACCTTTACTACGTACGTCTTTACCAATTCCGACTTCGCCGCCATCACGGCCTTGGCGAAATCGCCGTCGTTGGTTAATAGCAGTAGTCCCTCGGACGCATAGTCCAATCGACCCACCGGATAGACCCGTTGTTTCAGGCCTTTCATGATGTCTGCCACCGTGGTGCGGCCTTCCGGGTCCGACATCGTGGTGACGCACCCCACCGGCTTGTTCAAGGCGATATACAGAAATTCCTGCGGCGGGCGCAGCAGTTTCCCGTCTACCTTGATATGGTCTACGCCGAATTCCGCCTTCGTGCCGAGTTCCGTGACGATTTTCCCATTCACGGTCACGCGCCCTTCGGCCATTAACTCTTCGGCTTTCCGCCGGCTGGCAACGCCCGCGCTGGAGATAATTTTCTGTAAACGTTCCTGCATGGTTATGCCTCCGACGCCGTATCCGGCATCGCCGCCTTCTCTTCTTCTGTAGGCTCCGCGGCCGAAACTGGTTCTTCGGCGGCCGGCGCTGCTTCGGAAGTCTCGATAGGCGCGGCATCGTCGGGAAGAGGGGCAGGGGGTTCCATAGGCGGGATAACGGCGGCCTCGGCCACCGAAGCCGGACCCTCCGGCACTTCGTCCTCACTGAAAGCCAGCCGCCGCAGTTCTTCGAATTCTTTCAGCGTCGGCAACTCGTTCACGCTCTTCAACCCAAACTGCACGAGGAAATCTTTGGTTGTCTTATACAGAATCGGCTTGCCGATCACGTTCTTGCGGCCCGCCGTCGTAATCAATTTCCGGTCGAGTAGCGTCTTCAGCACGCCCGCGCCCTGCACACCGCGAATTTCCATAATTTCCGGCGACGTGATCGGCTGTTTGTACGCAATCACGGCCAGCGTCTCCAACGCCGCCGCCGTCATCTTGAACGACGGCTTCAGATTTTTGACAAACTGCCGCACCGCCTCATGATGCTCGGGCTTAGTGGCCATCTTGAAGCCGCCGGCAATCTCGCGGATCTGCAGGCCGCGTTCCGGCCGCGCGAACTCTTCCACGAGATCCGCCAATGCTTGGTCGATCCGCTCCTGCTTCTGTTGCAATGCCGCGGCGATCTGTTTGGCTTCCAGAGGCTCTTCGGTCACATAAATGACCGCTTCCAGAATGGCCTTCAGCTCCACATCGCTGAATTCCATCGGGGGCGCGGGCTCTTCCTCTGGCTCTTCTTCCTCCGTGGGCAGTTCGGACGCTGGCTCCTCGACGGGTGCTGCTGGTTCGGATTCAGCGGCCGGCGGTTCCGTATTCTCAGCCTGCTGCGGAGTCTCGGCAACTGCTTCGCTGTTCGTCAACGGCTGTTCCTCCGCCTCTTGCGGCGGCTGTACCTCTTCCGGTTCCATCGCTTACTTGTATTCCTCTTCCAGCCGCGAAACCGATTCGCTATTCGCGGCGAATTCTTCAAAACCGGTATGTCGCGTCAGGCCGATATCGCCGAACGCTTCCTTTTGCACCAACCGTACCGCCTGGTTCTTCACCATCTCCAGGATCGCGAGGAACAGCACAATCATTGCCGTCCGCGTCTGTTGCCGCTCAAACAACTCACTCGCCGAAACCGACTCGCCTTTGCGAGTCCGTTCCAAAACCCGTCGCAGCATCTGGATCATATCGGGGACGGTCACGTCCTCCTTGTTGACCTCAAACTGCGGCCGGTTCTTAGCCCGGTCCAACACCTTCTGCAGCGTCTGCACCAGATCGAACAACGTCACCGATAAGCCCGGATCCTCTTCGTCGTTCAGGAAATCCTTCATCGCCGGGTTTGACCAGGCAGCTTCTTCCAATAACCGTTTCTGTTGCAGCATCTCGGCCGCATTCTTGAAACGCTCATGCTCCAATAGGCGATCCACCAGTTCCTGGCGCGGATCGTCCTGCGGGTCCATCTTTTCCAGTTCCGGATCGCGCGGCAGCAGAACCTTCGATTTGATGTGGATCAGAGTCGCCGCCATATAGACGAACTCGGCGCCCAATTCCATATCCAGATCCATTGCCTTCTGCACATAGTCTAGATATTGCGAGGTAATCTGCGCGATGGGAATGTCGTTGATGTTGACCTGATGCTTGCGAATCAGGTCCAACAGAAGGTCCAACGGACCTTCGTACTGTTCCAAATGGACATGGAGCGGGGACGACACTACATTTCAGGGTACCACGCCCAGCGCTGCGGTGATAGCGCACAAACTCCTATGGAATCAAGGTTTTGCGGCTGGCTTTTTGGTCCATTCCGTGATCCAGTCCACAAAGTTCTTGTGCCACGCCACGCTGTTCTGCGGTTTCAGAATCCAATGCCCTTCGTCCGGGAACAGCACCAGTTTCGAAGGAACCTTCTTCATCTGCAGCGCCGTGAACAACTGCAAGCCCTGCCCTACCGGCACCCGGTAATCTTGTTCCCCATGAAAAACGAGCGTCGGAGTCTGGAATGCAGTCACATAAAAACTCGGCGACCATTTGGCATACGTTTCCGGGTTGTCCCACGGCATGCCTTTAAACTCCCACAACGGAAACCACAGCTCCTCCGTTTCGCCAGCCATGCTCCGCAAATCGTACACGCCAGCATGGCTGACGAGCGCTTTAAACCGGGTCGTGTGACCCAGCATCCAGTTCACCATGTATCCGCCGAAACTCCCGCCCGCCGCCGCGAACCGCTCGGGGTCCGCCCACGGCTGCGTGGCGACATGGTCCACGGTTGCCATGATGTCTTCATAGACCTTCCCGCCCCAGTCATTGTTGATATCGTCGGTGAACTTCTGCCCGTAGCCGGTGGAGCCGCGCGGATTCGGCATCACCACCACAAACCCGGCGTCGGCAAAAATCTGCGGATTCCAACGGTAGCTCCACGATTCATGCCATGCCCCTTGTGGCCCGCCGTGGATAAAGAACAACACCGGATACTTCTGTTTTGCATCGAACCCCGCCGGTTTCAATACGAAACTATGCACCTTCGCCCCTTCCGCCCCCGTCACGTTCAGGTCCTCAAAGGCCGGCAGCGTCAATCCGGCGAGCAGATCGTCATTCAACCGCGTCATCGGCTCCGGTTTCCCGTCGCCCGCGTTTACCCGGTAAATTTCCACCGGTTTGGACCCCGTCTGCATCGTATACAGCATGGTCTTCCCGTCCGGCGTCAATTGCACATCGTCGTAGGTCGCGCTCCCGGAAACAATCGACCGCGCGCCGCTGGTCCCATTAATCGCCAGCATCTGAATTCCTTGCCGCCCGCGGTCTTCCAGCGTATAAAACAGCCGTGTGGAGTCCGGCGACCAAAAAATGCCCTCGACATTCCGATCAAGCGCCTCGCTCAAATCCCGCACGCGCCCGTCCTTGCGCTTGATGACAAACAGCCGCCAACGGTCGCTCTCATATCCGGCCATCTTTTGCCCGCGCCACGCCAGCCACTGTCCATCCGGCGAATACACCGGACCGACATCGGCCCCCGGCGTCATCGTAATTTTCTGCGGATCGCCCCCGTCGGCAGCCACAGTCCACAAGTCGCTGTTCGTTGACAACGCCTGGTCGTTCTCGCCGTTCATCACGTAGCAGATCTCTTTTCCGTCCGGCGAGATCGCATACCCGTCCTGCCCGCCCAGCGAAAACGTCGGCACTTCGAATCGTCCTGGCGTCATATCTTTCAGTTCCGTGCCCTCGGTGCTGATCGCAAACAGGTGGCTCTTTCTCTTCGAGCCCCACTGGTTCCAGTGCCGGTAGAGAAGGGAAGTGTAGGTACGCGCTTTGGACTTGTTGCTGGCTTCTTCCTGCAGCGTGCGCTCATTACAGGCGACATCGGAGCAGTCCGGATATACTTCGCTCGTAAACAGCAGGCGTTTGCCGTCCGGGAAGAACAACACGCCTGCCGCTTCGGTCGCTAACGTGGTCACTTGCCTCGCATTGTTCCCGTCGGCATCCATCAGCCAGACCTGCGATGCTCCGTTCCGCACCGAAACAAACGCAATCTGGCTGGAGTCCGGCGACCAGCGCGGACGGTCATTGCTGCCTTCGGTGGTAATGGCACGCGGCGTGCCGCCGCTCAGCGGGACTGTGTAGATCTGCGTGGTCTTTTTGTTCTCTGTCAGGTCCACGCCCTGGACGGCGAATGCGAGCGTCTTTCCGTCCGGCGACAGTTGCGGGTCCGAAACGCGCTTAATGCGCATCATCGTCTCGATATCCATTCCAGGAGCAGCGCACAGCGGCGCCGCAAGCGAGAGGCAAATCAGCCAATACCGCAGCATAATTTCAATTGTAGATGACGCCCCGCAAGCGCGAGTTAGAGGGTGTAAAAAAGTTTGTGTAAACGCGATTCTCCGAGAATGAGAGAGGAGAAACGATGGAGATCAAACCAGAGGTACTGGACGAGCTGTTGAAGGGGATAAAGACACAGGAAGATTTGGCGGGGCCGAATGGGTTGTT
>DASTML010000158.1:0-4584 GCA_035714175.1 Bryobacteraceae bacterium
TGATTGGAGTAATTAACGTTCATCACCGCGAGCCCCATGCGCACCAACCTGAAGAGGTTTCGCTCATGACGTTCATCGGGGAGCAAATGGCCGGCGCTCTCGCCAAGTCCAAGCTCGCCGAAGAGAACGCGCGGTTGAAGGAAGAAACGCAGGAGATGAAGCGAAAGCTGGAGGAGCGCAAGGTTGTAGAGCGCGCCAAAGGCATCATCCAGCGCCGGCACGGACTCTCCGAAGAGGATGCCTATCTGCAACTGCGCAATGAAAGCCGCCGTCTTCGCCGCCCGATGAAAGACTTGGCCGAAGCCATCATCTTTACCGAAGAACTCAGCAAGCGGACCGGCACCGAGTAGCCTCGGGCTACACTGTCAGTTTGCGCCCCTTTGTTCCGTTAATCGCCAATCCGCATCTGGCGACGATCGCCTCCAACTTCTGGCCGCGTTTTAAGGAGTTGGCGGCAATCCCGTCCGAAGAAATCCGGTTTGTTACTGAGCCGGGCGTTGCCATCCGCGTGGTGGTCCAGCGCCCGGCCAAACTTTTTCTGGGTTCGTTTGTTCTCGTGCACGGGTTAGAGGGGTCCAGCGAGGGCGGCTACATGCAGTCCATGGCCTGGAATCTGCTGCAGGCCGGATATGCTGTGCATCGTGTCAACATCCGGGGCTGCGGCGGTACCGAGGGTTGGTGCTCCACGCTTTATCACGCCGGTCTCACCGGTGACCTGCGCCGGTACATCGAATCGCTCAGCGGCGAAGGACCCGTTACGCTCGTCGGCTATTCCCTTGGCGGCAATATTTCTCTCAAGCTGGCGGGAGAGTGGGGTTCGGCGCCGCCCGCCTGGCTGCATTCCGTGGTGGGAGTCTCCACGCCCATTGACCTCGCCGCCTGCGTCGTCGCGCTGGGGCGCCGGTCCAACTATCTCTACGAAGAACGATTCGTTTCCCGCATGCGGGATCGCCTCGCCGAGCGCCGTCGCCTCCAGCCCGCGGCCTTTGACCCCATATTCGCCCGCACCGATGTCCGCAAGATCCGGACTGTCTTTGCTTTTGATAACGAGATCACCGCCCCGCACTTCGGCTTCGGCGACGCTCCCAACTACTACAAAACACAATCTTCCCAAAATTTCCTCGCCGCCATCGAGGTCCCCACTCTCCTGTTGACCGCCCAGGATGATCCCCTGGTCCCCTTCGACGTCTATAGCCACCCTGCCGTCCGCGAAAACCCGCGCCTCACCCTCCTGGCCCCGAAACATGGCGGACATGTCGCTTTTTTAGCGAAAGAAACGCCCAGGTTCTGGGCGGACGAGGCGATTCTCTACTGGCGCTCACAAATCTAGGGAACAAAAGGGCAAACCGCTCCGTCTGCCTTTCTGATCCACATGCCCGGTTCCCCCAATGCATCGTTTGCCGAAGCGGCAAAAGTGGCGATTAGTTCGCTTAAAAGCAGCAAATTGCGCAGTTTTTTGACGCTTTTGGGCATCATTTTGGCCACTACGACGCTCATTGCGGTCATGTCTGTCATTCGCGGTATGGACGAATATATAGCGAATACCGTCTCCAACATGGGCGTGGACGGCTTCCGTGTGCGCCGCATGGTGATGATCGGCCAGTGGGACCCAAAGAAATTTTTGGAGATGCAGCGGAAGAATCCGCAACTCAGCCGGGAGGAGTTCGCGTTTCTGCGGCGAGAGGCTAAGTTGTTGCGGGAACTAGGGATGGAGGTGTCCCGCCAAGCCGTCGTCACGTATGGCGCCGAGCGGTTGGAGGGAATTGAACTCCGGGGAGTCAGCGCAAACGTCGGCGTCATTACGAATGTCCAGATCGCCCAGGGCCGCTTTCTCGCCGAATCCGACGACACGCAGCGCCTCCTCTCTGCTGTAATCGGCCACGAAGTGAAAGAACGCTTCTTTCCGAACGTGGATCCGATCGGGAAATCGGTGATTCTGCAGGGCCGGCCGTTCACGGTGGTGGGAGTGGCCAAGGAGCAGGGGAGCGCCTTCGGGCAGTCGCGGGACCGGTTTGTTTTGATTCCTGTGGAGACCTATTTCAAAATGTTCGGTTCGCGGACCGGCATCGGGTACGCGGCGGTGGCGCTGGACCGGGGGCATATGGAGCAGGCGCAGGACGAAGTCCGGAGCCTGCTGCGCGCCTGGCGGCATGTCCGGCCGGGCGACGATGATAATTTCGGCCTGTTCTCGTCGGATTCGATTCTTTCCGCCTGGGACACGATGACTGGGGCGATTGCGGCGACGGCGGTGGCGATTGTGAGCGTTTTCATGGTCGTAGGCGGCGTCGTGATCATGAACATCATGCTCGCCGTGGTGACCGAACGCACGCATGAGATAGGCATACGCAAAAGCGTTGGCGCGCGCCGGAAGGACATTTTGAATCAGTTTTTGGTGGAGTCGTCCGTCTTGTCGGGCGTTGGAGGGGTGATCGGCGTGACCATTGCCTGGGCCGTAGCGGTCATTGTCCGGAATACGACGCCGGTCCCGATGGCTGTACCGGTCAGCGCGGTCGCTATCGCAGTCGGACTTTCCACCCTGGTGGGTTTGTTTTTCGGCATCTATCCGGCACGGCAGGCCGCGCGGCTGGACCCGATTGAAGCTCTGCGGGCGGATAAATAATGAAAAACGAACTGACGCGCATCTGGTTTGGCATCCAACTGGCGTTTGATACGTTGCGATCCCACAAATTGCGAGCGTTTCTTACCGTGCTCGGTGTGATTATCGGCACTAGCACCGTGATCGGCGTAGGTTCGATCCTTGCCGGGCTGGACTCCACTATCACCGGCGTTCTTCGCAGCTTCGGAGCAGAAAATCTGGTGGTCATGAAGTGGGATTCGCCGATGAGTTTCGGGCCCAGGTCCCAGGAAGAGCGGATGCGGAAACCGCTGACGCTTGCGAATGCGCTGGCGCTTAAGGAGCGGGGCCAGCATGTGGCCGCCGTAAGTCCATACCTGTTTCCCGATTGGGGCATCCACAAGGCGAAGTACAAAGGCGTGGACGCCTTTAACATCAGTATCGGCGGCACTGACCCCGCCTACGTTAGCAGCGGCGTGGAGATGCTGGACGGACGCTACTTTACGGATATCGAGAACACGCACCATTTACCGGTGGTCGTAATTGGCGAGGATCTGGGAAAGACGTGGTTTCAGAATGCGAGCAGTCTGGGCAAGTGGGTAGAACTGGACGGACATATGTTCGAAGTGATCGGCGTGATGGCCCGTCCTGCCGATTCCATGCCCGGGCAGGAGGACCGGCGCATGATGCTGCCCTATTTCACCATGCGCAAGCTGTTCCCCACGGCAAAAGAGCACATGCTGATCGTCTCGGCAAAACCCGGTGAAGTACCCGCGGCGATTGACGAGGTCCGCACACTCCTGCGCGTCGAACGGCGGGTACCGCTCTCTAAGCCGGACAATTTTTCGGTTTCGACGTCGGAGCAGATGGTGGAGCAGTTCCGCGGCGTGGTGGCCATGATTGCCCTGGTGATGGTGGTACTAAGCTCCATTGGCTTGCTGGTGGGCGGCATCGGCGTGATGAATATCATGCTGGTGAGCGTGACCGAACGCACCAAAGAGATCGGCACGAGAAAAGCGCTGGGCGCGCGGCGCCGGGACATCATTATTCAATTCCTGACGGAGGCCGTGGTCTTGACGCTGCTGGGCGGATTTCTCGGAATCGGTCTGGGATGGCTGATCTCGCGCGCGGCGGCCGTGGTGTTCCCGAATCTCCCGACCACCGTGCCGCTCTGGGCGGTTTCGGCCGGGGTGATTGTCTCCGTCGGCGTTGGGCTTTTTTTCGGCATCTGGCCGGCCAACAAGGCCGCGCGGCTGGATCCCGTCGAAGCGCTCAGGCATGAGTAACGGAAACACCTTGCGTTGCTGCCGAGTCTGAAAGATATGGCACAGCGAACTTCACCGGAAATCGACCGCGCGCTCGACAATACGATTGCGAGCATGATTTTGTTGGGAGGCGCCGCGGTATTCGGTTTCGTGGCCTGGCGCCGGCACCGGCGGGAATCTTGGTTCCAAAAGCAGGGGATTGTGGATATCGCGGCAGAAGAGTCATTTCCCGCCAGCGACCCGCCGTCCTGGACAGGCGCGCATTCCTAGTTCCCGCTTGAGGCCGCGGCGGGCGCTGGTAGTATTAGGGAAGAGTCGAATGAATGCGTACCTATTTCGTTTTTTTCCTACTGGCTATCGGCTTGTACGGCCAAAACCTTGCGGAGTTTGAGAAACGGGTCACCGAGTTTACCCTTCCCAACGGGCTGCACTTCATCGTGATGGAACGACATGACGCCCCGGTAGTCTCGTTTCATCTCCACGTCGATTCCGGCGCGGCCAGTGACCCGGCGAATGCTTCCTCCACCGCTCACATGTTTGAGCACATGATCGGTAAGGGGACCATGTCGCTCGGGACTAAGAACTGGGCGGAGGAAGAGAAGGCCCTGGCGGCCGTCGAGGTCGCCTACGACAAGCTGGAGGAGGAACGCGTCAAGGGCCGTCGCGCCGACAAGGCGCAGGTGGAACGGCTGGAGGCTGCCCTACAACGGGCCATTGAAAAAGCCAACAGCTATGTGGATCAGA
>DASTML010000159.1:0-41093 GCA_035714175.1 Bryobacteraceae bacterium
TCCGCTTCGGCATACACGGCCCACACTTCATCGGAAGGAACCCCGTCGGACTCATTGAAATAGGTAGCTTCCCATCTGCCCCCTGATGCCCGCACCAGCCGCCCCACGCCGCGACCCAGCCGTTGATGACAAAACCATACGGCGCCGTCCGGAGCGATGGAAATATCGAAAACCCGCATCCCGGTGATGCCGGCCGCCGCCAACGGTTGTTCCCATTCTCCGTTTGCATAACGAACCAATCCGCCGTAGCCGCCGAACCATAGGCTACCGTCGGGCGCTTGCGCCATGGTCGTCACTGCGGAATCCGGCATGCCGGCGGCACGGTCCAACTTCCGGAACTGTTGATCGCGCCAGAGGAACGCGCCCGCCTGCTCTGGTTTCCCCTGGAAATGGGCGGCATTGCTGAGAAACCATAAGTTGCCGTCTCGATCGCGGCGGATGCGATGTACGGGCCAATCCGTCAGTCCTCCGGCCCGCCCCACATGGTTCCACGTGCCGTTGTACAAGCGATAGGCGCCGCCGAACGAGGAGCCGCTGGAGACCCACACGCCGCCTTGCGAGTCTTCATTCAGTCCCGTGAGAATGCCGAGAGGCCGGCCGTTCACGGCGTCTAGGGAATAGCTTTCTCCCTGCGTTGTGCGGACGACCAATCCCGCCGAGGTGGCCATCCATAGCTCGCCGTTTTTCCGCCGGAGAATTTCGTGAATGTTGTTCCGGCCGTCGCCTGGGGGGTATTCCATGGAACGCAGGTTGGGGTAGTCCGTGCGGAAGACAGAGATGACGCCGTTGCCGCCGCACCACAGATCGCCGTTGGGCGTGAACATCAGGCTGCTGGCGCGCCGGAGCATCGTACCGTTGAAGGTATTCCGGATCGACAACCATTCACCGTCGCGGCGCACGCGCACATCCCCGGATTCGAAAGCCGCCAGGCCGTCGCCGGCGGCGTCGAGGATGGCCAGCCTTGCCATGTCGGTGTTCCGGCGGCGTACCGCGGCGTGGCGTTTCGGATCGTACTCCCACAGGCCGGATACCGTCATGGGTCCCCGCACGGACGCCACCCAGCCCGTCTCGTTCTCCACCATCACATCAAAAACATCGGCGCCCGCTACGATCGGTGGGGCGCTCCAGCCGGCGCCCTCCCACCGCACAAATCCCAAGCGGGTGACGCCGAGCCATGGTTGTGCGTTTCGCCCTGGAAAGATGCGGGAGCCGCGGGGCGGCATGGGCGCCGCCACGCGCCCGGTTGACCGTAGCAGAAAAGTGCCTGAGGAGGTGGAGACGTAGATCCCATCAGGCCCGAGGGGCGCGGCCTGCACGACTGCGGCCGGGGCGGAAAGGGGGTGCAACCGGCCCTGCCTGCCTTTCCATAACCGGTCGCCGGCCAGCGCCACGATATCACCGTCCGGCATACGGAATATGCGGCGGACGTCCCGGATGACGCGTGGATCCGCAACCTCCAGGGGCGGAGAGAACTGATAGCCGTTAAACCAGGCGATGGCGCGTTCGGTGCCGATCCAAATGGTCCCGCTGCCGTCGCTTTCCATCGACAGCACGCGGCCTGGCGGCAGTCCATGCCCGGCGTGCAGCGTAATCCAACGCCACTCTTCCTGCCCTTCCAACAGTGCCCGCACCCCTAGCGGTTCCGCGCGCGGGGCGGCGAGACTGGACCATGGGATGAAACCCGCTAAGAAAACAGTGGCAAGAACTGGCCGCACACGACTCCGCTTGGTCTTATGGCCCGTCTCCTGGAAAATTGAAACGGCCTAGAGATCGAGTTTTTTCAAATAGGCAATGCTTTGCTTCAGACTTGCCATGGGATCGCCCGGCGTCTGGTCCTGCTCGACGAAGAAATGTTTCGTACCCGTCGCCTGGGCGGTGCGAAGGATCTTGGGTAACTCCAATATTCCCGCCCCCGCTTCCTTGAAGGCGGTTTTCGGCACCTTCTCGTTATATTGCACGGTAAGGTTCGGTCCCAGGTCCTTGACATGGAGCAGAGGTACGCGGCCCTTATATTTTTCTAATACAGTGACTGGATCCACGCCGCCCACGGCCGCCCACATGATGTCGAATTCCAGTCCAACCAGCGCGGGGTCTGTCGATTGCAGCAGGACATCCAGCAGATTGCCCTTGCCGCCGGCCACGGGCTCAAATTCAAAGGCGTGGTTGTGATAACAGAGGTGGGTCCCGGCCGCTTTGCACTTCGCGCCGGCTTTATTCAAGGTTTCCGCCAGACGCTTGATGACCTTCACGCCGCCGCGATCCTGCGGCGCGATGTAGGGGCAGACGACATACCGAAAGCCCTTGGACCGGGCGTCGTCCAGTGCGGCGTCCAGCTTGTCCAAATCGCGCGTAAAAAGCGCGGTGTCGATGTGCAGGCTGACTGGTTTCAACTTGGAAGCTTTGAGGGCATCCCAAATCTTGGGCAGGCTGGCTCGCACCGCCTCCACTTCGTCGTACCCCGCGTCATCCAGTTGATTGAAGATCACCTTGGGTTGCGACTCGATGACGCTGCGCAGCGTATAGAGTTGGCAGCCGATGTTTTTCAGTTTCTTGGCCTGCAAGGCAAGCGAGCCGGCGGCGAAGGAAGCGAGCAGTTGGCGGCGGTTCATGACGATCCGCTAACCATGATACCCGTTCAAACCGGTTCGTGAATGGCCCCTCGCCCCGGTTTGCTCGAAGGCATGGCCGAGTTGGAGTACGCTCCAGTCTGCTCCTTCCTTGCCGGCAATTTGCAGACCCACGGGGAGCCCCTCCTCCGTCTTTCCGCAGGGCACGCTCAGTACCGGTATCCCCAGGATGGACAGGTAGTAGCAACTGCGCATCCAGTCGATGTAGGAGGAGAGGGTTTCGCCGTTGATAACCGTCACAAAAGGCCGTTCGATGTCGAATGGCAGGACTTGCACGGTAGGGAGAACGAAATAGTCATAGGTTTGCCAAAACAGCTCCAGCCGGGCACGAAGTTCGTTGCGTAGTCTGCCCGCCTGCTCCCAATCGGCGGCCGTAAGCTGTGCGCCGCGTTCAATCTCCTGCCGCACCGTGTCCTTCACACGGTCCAGTGGTTTCTCTTTGTGCAAGGCGTAGAACTCATGGGCGCGCAGTGTGCGGAACGCTTGATCGGCGCCCGTGAAATCCAGCGCGGCGTCCTCCGTTTCGCAACCGGCCAGGTGAAACCGGCCGCGCGCCGCGTTCACGGTCCGGCGCACCTCGGGTTCAAAAGGCATGCCGGGAATCTCGCCCAGCCACGCAACGCGCGCGCCGCGGAAGCTTCGTTCTATCTCCGGCATCACGGGCCAGCCGGCCAGCACGGACAGCAGCAGTCCCGTATCGCCCGCGTTGCGCGCCATGGGGCCGTTCACGGTCAGGGGGCTGTCCGGGCAGCGGTTAGGGACGATGGGAACAAGGCCTGGCGTGGGCCGTAGGCCGGTTACGCCGCAGAAACTGGCGGGGTTGCGAAGGGAGCCGCCTGTATCGGAGCCATCGGCCAGTGAGATCATGCCCGTCGCAAGCGCGACGGCCGCGCCGCCGCTGGAACCGCCACAGGTCTTGGCCGGGTCATACGGATTCCGTGTTTTGCCAAAGACCGGGTTAAAGGTTTGTGATCCCGCGCCGAACTCCGGCGTGTTGGTCTTACCCACGCAAACGGCGCCTGCCCTTTTCATGCGGCGGACCACTTCGGTGTCGAAATCCGGTACGTAGCCGGCGAAGAGGGGGGAGCCAAACGTAGTGCGAATACCCTGTGTCTCCTGTAAGTCTTTGTGCGCGACGGGAATGCCATGGAGCGGGCCGAGGAACTCGCCGCGCGCTGCCGCTTCGTCGGCCGCTTCCGCCTGTATCCGGGCCAGGTCCGGCGTAAAGGTGACGATCGCGTTCAACTCGGGATTACGGCGGGCGATGTGCGACAGATGCGTGTCGAGCGTCTCGCAGGCGGAGATTTGTTTGGCGCGCAACAAGCGTTGCCATTCACGGGCGGAAGTCATGTGATTTTGATATAGTAAAAGAGCTGTTCGCACAAGTGGCGGAGTGGCGGAACTGGCAGACGCAGCAGACTCAAAATCTGCCGTACTTCACTGTGCGTGTGGGTTCAAGTCCCACCTCCGCCACCACTTGATCCTTATACGGATCTCCGGCCCACAGTTCAGGAAGTACTGTCGGGTACAATGCGGGAGATGCGATTTCGCCTGCTCCCGATCCTTCTATGCTGCCTCAGCAGTTGTTTCACAGTTGCCGCGCAGGGTGCGCCGGGAAGAAATAAAGTCATTCTGATTTCGCTTGACGGATTCCCCGGTTACTCACTGCAAGACCCCAAACTGCCTATTCCCGCCCTTCGGAAGCTGATTGCCAACGGCGTTTCGGCGACGATGGTGGGAATTAATCCGACGGTTACCTGGCCCAACCACACGGCAATGGTGACAGGCGTGAAGGCGGACGAGCACGGTTTGCTTGCCAATGGGACCATTCGCCGGACCGGAAGCTGGCCGCCGGTCAAGGTGGAGCCCATGATTCCCAAAGTAGACATGGTGAAAGCGCCCACGGTCTACGACGCGGCGCACAAAGCCGGCCTCACCACAGCGCAGGTGGATTGGGTAGCCATCGAAAAAGCCCCCACGATCACCTGGGCGTTTCGCGAATGGGCAGGTCTGGATGGTCCTCTCGAGCGGGAGATGGTGGCGAAAGGTGTTCTGGCCAAGGAGGATCTCGACGGCTTCAACCGCGCCAACATCGTGTTCCGGGATCAGATCTGGACAAGGGCCGGCGAGTATCTGATTCGCAACCATCAGCCGGATCTGCTTCTGTTCCACCTGTTGACCGGTGATTCCGAGCAGCATGCTTATGGTCCCGATACGCTGGCCGCCAAGACCGCCTTGGCGTTCCTTGACTCGTGCGTCGAGAAGCTGGTGGCCGCCGTTCAGGATGCGGGGTTGACCAGCCGGACGACGTTCCTGATTGTCTCCGACCATGGATTCAAAGCCTACACGAAGCAGATCAAACCGAATGTCGCGTTGAAGGCCGCCGGTCTGGACAAACAGGTGTACGTGTTACCCGAAGGCGGAACGGCTTTTGTGTATATCGAGCCGGCGGCCGATGCCGCCAAACTCGTCCCGCAGATACGGAAAGCCCTGGAAGGACTGGAGGGCATCGAGCGCGTTGCGGGCGTTGCGGACTACCCGGCCCTCGGTTTGCCGAATCCGGACAAGGACCCGCAATTCGGACATCTGCTATTGGCCGCGAAGGACGGCTATTCCTTTTCGGGCGCCACCGGCGGGCCTGTCACGGCGGAAGTGCCGCAGCAGGGGGGCAGCCACGGGTATCTGGCCAGTGAATCCGATATGAATCCGATCTTCATCGCCAGCGGGAATGGCGTGCGGCGAGGCGCTGCGCTGGGAACCGTCGCCAACATCGATATCGCGCCGACAATTGCTAAGCTGTTGGGCGTTTCTCTGCCCACCGCAAAGGGGAAAGCCCTGCCGTTGCAATAGGCGAAGCGCTACTTCCGCTGGGCGACGTGCCGGAGCTCCCATTCTGACGTCGGAAACGTGACCCGCGGAGGCTCGCCCCGCCTTGGCGCTCGTGGGCGTGGAGCGTCGCGTTCACGTACGGAATTCTCTTGCTCGGTCCGTTAATGGTTTTCGTAAGCGCGCTTGGCATTCTGGTGCGCAACGACGCCATGCGAATCAGTAACTGCGCTCGCCCTGCTGCCAGTTGTGATGGGCGGCAATGAGCCGGGGCACGAAATCGAGTACCCCATGGCCGTCGTCATTCTGGACGGCCTGGCAACCTCCACGGTCCTGCGTCTGATTGTCTTACCCGTGCTGACCCTCCGGTGCGCCCGTTGCGAGGAACCGACGGAGCGGATTTGAGCGTTACTTCTCGACGAAAAAGCTTCCGGCGATCAATGCGTCGATGCCGGAGGAATAGAAGCTCCGCACCGCATCGCGGGGAGAGCAGACCAGCGGGTCGCCGAACAGATTAAAGCTCGTGTTGTAGAGCACCGGCATTCCAAAAACTTCGGCGGCTTTGTGCAATAACCGCCAGTAGAGCGGATTATCCGCTTCCGATACGGTATGCACGCGCACTATGTTCTCGCCCAGAATCGCGCTGGCAAACTGCTCGCGGTACTCGGAGCGCACTCGGCCGACGGTGGCCAGATAGCGCGCGTTGGAACCCACGTCGAAGTAGCGGGATGCCAACTCCACCGGTACCGACGCCGCGAATTTGCGGAAAGGCTCCCGGTGCTTGATAAAGACGTTCAGATTCTCCGTGGAATATGGATTCACGGGGCTGGCCAGAATGCTGCGATTTCCCAAAGCGCGCGACCCAAATTCCATGCGGCCCTGCATCCACGCCAGAATGCGATCCCGCTTGAGTTGGCCGATGGCCGTGCTGAGAATGGCATCGGTAGTCAACAGCATCTGGAATCGCAGTTTGCAGTTCTCAAAGACTCGCTTGATTTCTTCCGTCGTATATTCAGGTCCCAGGCAGACGCTGTCCAGCCGCATTCTCTGCTCTTGGCCCAATGTCTGATGCCAGGCAAGGCACAATGCGCCCAACGCCGTACCCGCGTTGCCCGCTGACGGTTGCACATAGACGTTCTGGAACTGTCCGGAGCGCTCCAAGGCCTCCACCAGCAGCGTATTCAAGAAAACGCCGCCGCCCAGGCACAAGTTTTCGCCCGTACCCGCCAGCCGCAGCACCACCTTTTCGACCGTTGCCTGTAGAGATGCCGCTACGTCCGCCGCCAGTTTCTCTGGTACTGCCGCGCCGTCTGCCAACCCCAGCCCCTGGTAGAACCGTGTGCTGAACCCACCACGCGCCGCTCGTTCCCCGTCAAAATACTGCCGGTTCGTATGATTCGCCCAATCCCCCGTTAACGGGAAAATCTCTTCGAACAAGGGCGCATACGCCGGTTGGCCAGCCGCGGATAGCCATTGGACTTTCTGTTCCTCCGCCCCGGCCCGGTAGCCCATTAGCTCCGTGACGCGGCTGTACAGGTCACCGACCGAATCCGGATAGTAGAGTTCCTTGTCCAGATGCAACTGCGTGCCATTGGCCGTCCAGCGGGATCCGCACCGGAAATCACCGTTACGGTCGAGCGTCAGAACGGTCGCCTGGTTAAATCCGGAGAGATAATAAGCCGCCGCCGCGTGGGCCGTGTGGTGCTCGGCCACAACCACGCGCGCATGGGGGAACTGTGCGCGCAGTTCCAGATGCAGTTCGGATTCGGAGGCGGTCGGACGGGCGATGGCCACCATATCCACCGCACTGGCGGTAGTCTTGGCCAGTTCGAGGCAAGCGGCAATGGCCTCGGCCGGCAAAACGCCCTGCTGCGGTCCGCGCGCTACTTTTTTCTGCTCCACCGCCGCCAGGAGTTGACCATCTCTGGCAATAGCGGCGGCCGCGTTCCGCCGGAAGCCCCCCAAACCCAGGATGATCATTGGCCCACCGCCTTCAACCGCGCGATAGCCCGGTCCCGTCCAACGGCTGTGTAGAGATGGAAGGCACTGGGGCCCACGGCCTGACCGGTCAACGCGGCGCGGGAACCGTTGATCAGAACGCCCGCCTTCACGCCTCGTTCGGTGGCCAATTCGCGCAGATTTTTCTCCACGCTGGCTTCGGTGAACTCTGGGTCAAGCTCCAGGCGTGCCGCCAATCCCACCAGCAATTCCCGGGCTCCCGGAACTTCCAACTTCTCCAAGGCCGCGGGCTCGATGACAAAATCGTCGGAAAAGTATGGCCGGCCCTTGGAGCCAAAATCGAGCAGGGTCGTGTACCGTGCACGGATCAGGTCCACGACCGCGGCGTAGTGGGCCTCATCGGCCGGAGGCGTCATGCCGGCGGCTTCCAGGACGGCGGTGACCCCGGGAAGGATATCGGCCACCGGCAGAGACCGCAGATGCTGGGAGTTCAGCCAGAGTGCTTTGGGGTCGATCGGGTCGGTGTCGGTGAAATTCACGACAGCGTTGGACCGGTTGATGCCTTCGAAGCTGAAGATATCGATGATTTCCTGCCGCGTCATCTGTTCCCGGTTGTCCTTGGGAGACCAGCCCAACAGGCAGAGAAAATTCACGTAGCTATGGGGCAGAAACCCGGCGTCACGATAGGTGGTGACGCTCACCACGGGTCCGTGTTTGCGCTTGGAAAGTTTGGCGCCGTCGGGGGCAATCAGTAGCGGAAGATGGGCAAACTGGGGAACGGCTGCTCCGAGCGCCTCAAAAATCAGGATGTGTTTGAAGGTGTTGGTCAGGTGGTCCTGGCCGCGGATGATGTGGCTGATGCGGAGATCGGCATCGTCGGCGCAGGATGCCAGATGGTAGGTCGGCATGCCGTTGGAGCGCAGCAGTGCGAAGTCTTCGATGTCTTCGCAGGCTTTCGCCTGGTCGCCGTAGACAGCGTCCTTGAACACAACGGTGCGGCCCTCTCCCCGGGGAACGCGGAAGCGGAGGACGAATGGCTCGCCGGCCGCGGCCCGGCGGTCGGATTCCTCTTTAGACATTTCGCGCTGGCCGGGATTGGCGCGCCAAGGCTCGCCGTCGTGGGGCTTTTCTTCGGCAGCCTCGCCGGCCGGCGTGAAATCCCGGTAGCCAAGTCCTTTGGCCAGAATGGCCTCGGCGGCCTGGCGGTGGAGATCCAGCCGGTCGGACTGGCGATAGTACTCGTCCCAAGAAAGGCCTAGCCAGTTGAGGCCGTCGAAAATCGAATCGATTGACGCCTGGGTGTTGCGTTCAACGTCGGTGTCGTCGAGCCGGAGAATCATCGTCCCGCCGTTGCGGCGGGCATACAACCAATTGAAAATAAACGTGCGGGCGCTACCAATGTGAAGATAGCCGGTTGGGGAGGGAGCAAAACGTACGCGAAGCATCCAATTTCAGGATAACTTGTGCCACAAGTCCCGGAGTTCCTCGATGGAGAGTTGCTCGGCGCGGAGGGTCCGTTCGGGGAGGGTTGCCCAGTCGGCGCTGGGGTAGGCGGTCTGGAGATTGTTGCGCAGGGTCTTCCGTTTGTGTTGAAAACAAAGGCCTACAAAGCGCAGGAACGGGTCGAGGTCGGGGGGGATGGCAGGGCGGGAGGCGAGGTGGATGACGGAGGAATCGACTTTGGGCGGCGGCCGGAAGGCGCCGGGGGGTACGTGGACGATGTGGCGGGCCTCGGCCCAGCTTTGGGTGACGACGGTGAGGTAGCCGTAGTCGCGCGAGCGGGGTTTCGCCAGGACACGGTCGGCTACTTCCTTTTGAATCAATAATGTAGAGTATTGGATTGCCTCGCGGGCCGCGCGAATGCGATCCAAAATCGGCGAGGTGATGTAGTACGGCAAGTTGCCCGCGAGGGTCGCTGGACCCCATTGGGAAAGGTCTGTGTCCAGCACGTCCTGGTGGTGCACGGTGAGGTTGGGATGGTTCGGAAAACGCCGCGCCAGCGTCTCTACCATGGCTGGATCGAGCTCAATCGCGTGCACTTTGGCGCCAAAATCGAGCAAAAATGACGTCAAAACACCCTGTCCAGGGCCAATTTCGACGACAATTTGCGGCTTATTTGCACACACCGTTTCCGCGATCCGTTCCAGGACCGGGCGGCTGATGAGGAAATGTTGTCCGAGGCGGCGTCCCAGCTTGGCTAGCCCTTTACCTCGATATGGCTGCGCCGCAAGGTAATGCGGATGGTATCCGAAGCGGGTTGACCGAAGAAACTAGCCGGCTTAAAGCTCATGAAGAGCAGACTGTTTTCGACAGCGCGCCGCATTTCGGGGTCTTTCGACCAGACGTCGGTGTCCCCGGCGGGGACGGCGTAATCAACCACGCGTCCACTGGAATCGATGCGGACGTCGATGGTGACGTTATCGAAATTGCCGCCGAATGGCGACAGGCCGTAGACCTCAGCCGACTGGTACCAGCCTGCCGGCACATCCGCGGAGGCGTGGCTTTGCAGGGCAAATGTCGGCATGAGCGCACAGAACAGGAAGCAGGCGGAGACAATGCCGCCGGCGGTGGGGATGGCGAGCGGACGCCAGAGGTTGTCGAGCCAGAGCTGCGCTTTGGCCTGCCAGATGTCCAGGCGGGTAGCCCAATCGACGCGCGTAGCGCGGCGAGCCCGTTCCTTGGAGGCGAGAACGCGAAGATTGACTGCCAGATTCACTGGGACGGGACGTGCAGGAAGCCCATGCACAGTCCGGCGTTGGTGTCCCGAACGGAGAGCAAAATCCGAGCATTGGGGACAATTAGCGACGTGGGCCGAGAGAGACTCCCGGAAACCATGGTCCAACCGGGCGTCGGAGAGGTCTTCCGCCCAGAATTCGAACGTTTGGCAGTCGACGGGCCGAATCATTTCACAGCTCCTGACACAAGCCCCATTCCGCTGGAGGCGGTTTGCGGGTCCAACTGCGCGGCGATAACGCGCCGAAGCGATTCGCGCCCGCGCAAAATACGTGACTTCACGGTGCCGAGCGAGATTTGCAGTACTTCGGCAATCTCCTCGTAACTAAGGTCTTCCAGGTCGCGGAGAATCACCGCCGCGCGGAAATCCGAATTGATTTCACGCAAGGAAGATTCGATGAGTTGGTGGCGTTCTTCGTTGAGAGCAAGTTCGTAGGGGTCGCGGGCCGGATCTGAGATGGAATCGAGCCAGGGTCGGGACGATTCGTCTTCGACTTCCAGGCCCACCTCCTGTCTCCGGTGGCGGCTGAACCAGCGGCGGTGGTTGTAGGCTTCGTTGACAGCGATGCGGTAGATCCAGGTTTTCAAAGTGCTTTGGCCGCGGAAGTGGTCGATGGAGCGGAAGACCTTTAAAAATACGTCCTGGGTTACGTCGGCGGCGTCCGCCGGATCGTTGACCAGGCGGTAACAAAGGTTATAGATCGGCTGTTGGAAGCGAGAGAGCAGAGTCTCATAGGCTTGCTCATCGCAGGACTTCAACCGCTCGACTAGCAGCGCATCGAGCGAAGCGGCGGCGGTATGGTCGTTTGCCGAGTGGTTCTCGTCCAACCGCACTGTGATCAGCGTTTCAGCCATAGTGCGCATCCCCGTTTATGATCTCACGCTAGCACAACGCGCCGGCGTGTCGTACTGATGCTTTGGACGCCGGACGGAAAGAAAAGTTCCCACACGGAAAACGAAGTATAGCTTCCCGGCAAATGCGCCGATAATAGACCAGAATGTCCGTGCAAGACACTGCCCACCCAGACCACGGCGCAGGCCCCGGGCCCGATCCCTCATCCGTCTCTTCTTCTCCGAAGGCAAGTGGAGAACTTACGGGTTTGGCGACCCGCCTGGTACCGCACTGGCAGGTGTCGCTCGCGGTGTTCCGTCTATTGCTGGGCGTGTTCTGCTCGGTCCTTTCTTTTGCGGCAACCGGGGCGCTGGCGCGCGACAGTTTCTGGCTCTGGATGGCGTATACGGCTTACGCGCTGGCGGCGGTCTTCGGACACAGCCTGGAACGGCGCGGCTACATGTTGTTGAGTCTATTGGTAGATACGGTGTTTTTCCTGATCTGTACGGCCCTGCCGCTGGAATACAACACGGGCATCAGTTCGCTCTTCTACCTCTTTATACTGCTGTCGGCGGCGCTACTGCATACTCCCCGGGAAATATTCGCCGTTGTGCTAGCCACCACGTTGTTCCTCTTCCTGGCCCGCCCGACGGAAAACGTCGTTCTTTCTCCAGGCGTGCTGCTTTCGGGAACGGCGGTGACGGTGATGGCGTTGCAGCGGCAGGCCTTGCAGGACCGGCTCCGTGCGGCAGCGCACCAGGCGACGATGTTCCGGTCCGAGGCGGAACACGCCCGCGAGGCGGAGCGGCAGAGGATAGCCCACGATTTTCACGACGGACCGTTGCAGTGTTTTGTGGGGTTTCAGATGCGTCTGCAGGTTCTTCGCAAGATGTTGGAGCGCGATCCGGCAAAAGCCATGGCGGAACTGGAAGAGTTGCAGATGCTGGCGCGAGAGCAGGGAGAAGAGATCCGGCAGTTCGTGCGCAACATGCGTCCGCCGGAGATTGACGGGGCCGGGCTAGTGCCATCGATCAAGAAACTCGTGGAGGGTTTTGAGCGCGATTCCGGAGTTGCCTCTACCTTTGTCGGAAGCGCTACGCGCGTTCCGCCGGAAACGACTGGAGCCACTGAGATCCTGCAAATTGTACGGGAAGGGCTGCACAATGTGCAGAAGCATGCGCAGGCGCGGCAGTTGACGGTGGGTGTGGGACGGGACACTGACTTTTTCGAGCTGTCGATTGAAGACGACGGCAAGGGTTTTCCGTTCTCTGGCGCCTATACTTTGGACGAACTGGAATTGCTGCGCCGGGGCCCGGCCTCCATTTGCAGCCGGGTTCGCGCGCTCCGAGGAGAAATGCTGCTCGATTCGGCCCCTGGGGTCCGGACGGCCCTGAAAATACGAATCCCGCTATGATCCTAGTATGAGATGGCGGGCGGGTCTGGCCGGGATTGTGCTGGCGGCGTGCGGTTGCGGGCGGTATGAGCATTTCCGGCTGCCGGCGGCGGCCGGGCCGTCACAAAACGTCCGGTGGGTGTGGGAACCGGAGGCGGAGCCCGTGTTGGGACGAGGCGGCGTTGGTTCGTTCGACGCGGTGGATACGCTGAATCCCTCCGTACGGAAGATGGCGAGCGGATACGTTAACCTCTATTCCGGCTGGGACGGAAAGACATGGCGTACCGGGTTGGCGACTTCGCTCGATGGCCGGACATGGGAAAAGAAGGGGCAACTGCTGCAACCCGGCCCTGCGGGGTGGGAGGGGAGCTATATTGCTGCCAATGGCTCCTTTTTGGCGGAGTCAACGGGAAGCTCCTATTGGTACCAAGCGGGGAGCCCGCCACAGATCGGATTGGCGAGTTCGGCGGGTTTAGACCGCTGGCAGAAATTGTCCCAGCCGGTGCTGGAGGCCGGGCCGCGCGGTTCGTGGGAGGAGCGGGGTGTGGGGGATCCATACGTGTTGCCGGTAGAGGGAAAGCTCTATATGTACTATCTGGGCCAAGACCGGGCGCGGCGGCAGCGCCTGGGCCTGGCGGTTTCGACCGATGGCGTGACATGGACCAAGTCGCTGGCCAATCCGGTGATGGAGTTGGGCGGGCCGGGTTCGTTTGACGAAAACGGGCTGGGGGAGCCGGCGGTTTGGGGGCAGTTCGGGCGTTGGTGGATGCTGTATACCGGCCGGGATAAAAAAGAGTGGCGGCGAACGGGGCTGGCAGTTTCGACGGACGGCGTTCGCTGGGAGCGGGTAGGGGAGAAGGCGCTGCTGGACGTGGGGGAGGGCTGGAACTCGCGCGTGGTGTGTGATCCGGAGGTGGAGTTACTGCCCGACGGACGGGTGCGGGTGTGGTTTGGGGGGGGAGACCGGCCGGAGCCCGCCGAGAATCTGCATGGGCAGATAGGAGTAGGCGTGCTCCGGCCGATTCGATTAGATTAACGCTTAGGGCCGAAGTAGGCGATGACGCCGAGGGTAACGGTGTCCTGGTTCTTCCAATTGCCGACTCCGTGACCACGGTTGAAGAACGGTTTGTCGGACCAATCCCGGCGATATTCCAAGCGGGCGAGGAGACCTTCGATCCACTTGTATTCTCCGGTGACGGTGAAGCTGTTGAGCTTCTGCGCCTGGGAGGTGATAAAGCCGTCCTTGTCGTTATAGTTTTCGTAGCGCAGTGCCAAAGCGGTTTTTTCGGTGGTCTGGAAGCGGCCAGCGACGCCGATGGCCACCCAGCTTACGTCGGTCGTATTGACCTTGGATTCGTGACCGTAGTCGAAGTTGACGTAGAAGCTGGTACGGTCGTTGGGATTCAGGTTAATGACCGTGTCATAGAAGTTGCGCTTGCCGGAGTTGGTGTCGTTCTTTTCCGGGCCGACGTAGTAGGTGTTGTACCAGGCGAACTTCTTGCTGGGCGTGAAGGCGGTGGTGAGGCCGATGGTCTTGCCGGTGTTGTTGTCCTCCACGTTGTTCCAGCCGTTGACCAACTGGACACCGACGGCGAACTTGTCGTTGATGGGTTTGCTGACCCGGACGCCGAAGTGATAGTAGGGTCCGTTGGTGTACAGATAGCCGCGCCCGTAGCTCCAGGTGAGGTTGTTTTCCGTGAGTTCGGCGCCGGCGGAGGTATAAAATTTGCCGAAGTCGATCTGCAAGCCACCTGCATTTTTCGGTTTCAAGCTGACATAAGCCTGGGGGATGTAGCGGACATTATTCAGGCCGGCGGGGTCTGTGGCGTGGAAGACTTCCCACGCTTTGCCGAAGCCGAGGTCCAGTTTAAAACCCACCGGGTCCGGGTCATGCTCCATGGTGATTTTCGCCATGTTCAGCGAGAACTGATTGGCCTTGACTTCAAAGTTGCGCAGGTTGTTATTGCGATCCGCCGGGTGATTGGCGTTGAAGCTATAGTAGCCGTCGATTAAGCCGCTGAAATTGATGGGGCCAGCCGACCACACGGGCGGGTTGCTCTGCGCCAACGCGGCGCCAGCTAGGCATAGAGCGGTGGTTGCGACGCGGAAAAACGTCGGAGTTTTCATCTACCTGATCTCCAGATTGGAATTCTTATTTTTTTGTTTGGGAAGGTATCGACGGGGACCTTAGAGAGCAGTCTACGAGGCAAGGCCAAACACGCGCCAATCAATAATTTCAATTAACCCGATAGCCATAACGGCCAATAGATAAATTGAATCGGCTGGATAGGAAAGATTGACTTCCGTTACGAGTACGGAGCGGGGATGATAGCTAACACACGCCACGTTTGCGTTCCGCCTTATCGCGGGTCAGCCCAAGAGGAGAGTCATGAAAAGAATTCTATCGATGTTGTTCCTGTCGGCTGTGTTGGCTTCGCAGGTGTTCGCGCAAGCCCCGGCCCCCAGTCCGACGGCCGCTTTGGAAGCGGGAATCAAGTCGGCGCAATCGAGCGCTGACAACGCGTGGATGTTGGTGAGCTGCGCGCTGGTGCTAATGATGACGGGCCCCGGCCTGGCGTTGTTTTACGGCGGTTTGGTGCGCCGCAAGAACGTGCTTGGCACGATGATGCACAGCTTTGTCCTGATGGTAATTGGAACCGTCCTCTGGGCTCTTGTCGGCTACTCGCTGGCATTTGGAGAGGGCAGCCCGTTTATCGGCGATTTGCGCTACCTATTCCTAAACGGTGTGGGCGGGGACCCGAATGCCACCTATGCGGCAACCATTCCGCAGCAGACCTTTATGTTGTTCCAGATGATGTTCGCTATCATTACGCCCGCGCTGATCAGCGGCGCATTCGCGGAACGCATGAAATTCAGCGCGATGATTCTCTTTACGATTTTGTGGACGCTGGTGGTGTACTACCCGATGGCACATATGGTGTGGGGCAACGGCGGACTTCTGAATGCATTTTTGGGCGGCAAGGTTCCGTGTCTTGACTTCGCCGGCGGTACGGTGGTCCACATTACCTCGGGCGTTTCGGCGCTGGTTTGCGCGATCGTAATGGGCAAGCGGAAAGGCTATCCGAACGAACCGATTAAACCGCACAGCCTGGTACTCAGCCTGATTGGCGCCTGTCTCCTGTGGGTGGGCTGGTTCGGCTTCAACGCGGGCAGCGCGTTGTCGTCCGGTTCCCTGGCTTCCTCTGCTTTCGTGGCGACGCACTTTGCGGCGGCGACGGCGGCGGGCGGCTGGATGCTGGCGGAATGGTTCCAGCACGGCAAACCCTCGATGCTGGGCGGCATTTCCGGCGCGGTGGCCGGGCTGGTTGTGATCACTCCGGCGGCCGGTTTCGTAGCTCCGATGCCCGCGTTGCTGATGGGCTTTATTGGCGGCATCTTCTGCTACTTCATGGTGGTGAAAGTGAAGGCGATGTTGGGTTATGACGATTCGCTGGACGCCTTCGGCGTACACGGAGCGGGTGGTACGCTGGGCGCGATTCTGACCGGCGTGTTTGCGACGAAGGACGTCAATGCCGCGTTCAAAGACGCCGCGGGCAATGCGTTGCCGGTGGGCTTGCTGGAAGGAAACGGCAGCCAGGTCGTGAACCAGATTATTGGCGTTGGCCTCTCCTGGGTGATTGCGGGCGTGGCTACCTTCATCCTCTTGAAGATTGTGGACGCGATGGTCGGCCTGCGCGTGTCGCCGGAAGAAGAGACAGCGGGCCTCGACTTGAGCCAGCATGGTGAAGAAGGGTATAGCCTGGAGTCTTAACCTGGGCCCAATGGAGAAAACGCGATGAAAAAAATCGAAGCCGTAATTCAGCCGTTTAAGCTCGAAGAAGTCAAGGAAGCTCTCAAGGCGATTGGCATTGACGGTATGACCGTAACGGAAGTTCGGGGTCATGGCCGGCAGAAAGGACACAAGGAAGTCTACCGGGGTCAGGAATACCAGGTTGATCTTCTCCCGAAGGTGAAGATCGAAATGGTTGTGCCTTCCGCGCGCGCGGAAGAGGTGATTAGCGCCCTGACCGCGGCGGCGAAGACAGGTAAGATCGGCGACGGCAAGATCTTCGTGTACGACGTCGTGGACGCAATCCGCATCCGGAACGATGAACGCGGCGAATCTGCCCTTTAACGAACAATTGCAGAAAATCCGTGAGCGGTTCTTCTCGGACGGGAACCCCGTCGCCGTCCTGGCCGAGAGGACCGCTCTAGTCAACAATTTGATTTGCACGTCATTTCTGACGTACCTGACTCCGGCGTTTCCGAAAGGAATGGCGGTGCTGGCCGTTGGCGGATATGGACGTTCGGAGCTTTTCCCGCACTCCGATGTCGATGTCCTGTTGTTAGTGGAACGGGCGCCCTCCGACGAACAGTCGCGGGACGCTCTTTCCGCGTTTCTGCGGGTGTGTTGGGACAGCGGACTCCGGATCAGCCATTCCGTGCACACCGTGGATGAGTGCTGCGAGTACCATTCGACCAACCTGGAACTTACGATCAGCCTGTTGGACGTCCGGATGCTGTGCGGCGACGCGGCGCTCTACCAGATCCTGGCCTCCCGGCTGCCGAAGTTTATTGCCAGTGAGCGGCAGACGCTGCTGCGGCATCTCATCCGGCAGGCGAGGGAGAGACACGAGAAGTTTCAGAACACCGTGTATCACCTGGAGCCGAATATCAAAGAAGCTCCGGGCGGGCTGCGCGACCTGCATGTCATCGGGTGGCTAGCCAAACTGCAAGATCCGAGCCGGGAGTTGCCGGATTGGCTGCCGGAGTTGGCCGCCGAGACGCAGTTCCTGTATACGCTGCGCTGCTATCTGCACTTTGCGGCGAACCGGGACCAGAATGTTCTGCAGTTCGACGCGCAGGAAGAGGTGGTGAAGCAGCCTTTTATTGACGGGATTGACCCGGCCAAACCGGTGGAAAGCTGGATGCGCCAGTATTTCCTGGCGGCCCGGCGCATCCGGCGGGCGGCGCTGCAGGCAATCGACGTCAGCGAGACGCTGGTGCCGAGCGGGTTGTTCAGCCAGTTCCGCGAGTGGCGGACGCGGCTATCGACCTCCGAAATTTCGGTGAATAAAGAGCGGTTGCTGCTGCGAAATCCGCAGATGTTGGATTCCGATCCGGAATTGGCGTTGCGATTGATGTTGTTCACGGCGCGGCACGGATTGCTGCCGGCCACCGACACGGAACGGCGCATCGCGCGGGCGCTGCCAGCGATTGAGGCCTACTTTGCGCAACCGCGGCCGTTGTGGAACCATCTGTGGGAGATTTTTTCGTTGCCGCATGCCATGTTGGCGCTGCGGACGATGCATGAGACGGGGCTGCTGGGGGCGTTGCTGCCGGAATGGCGCCTGATTGAAGGGTTCGTCATCCGGGACTTTTATCACCGCTATACCGTGGATGAGCATACGCTGATCGTGGCGGAAAACCTGCTGGCGCTGCGAAAGCCTCTGGACGGTTCCCGGCGACGTTTTTCGGAGTTGTTGACGGAAGTGGATTCGCTGCCGTTGCTGGTGTTGGCCATTCTGCTGCACGATATCGGCAAAAGCATTGATGGCCCGACGCACGCGCAAGAGTCTGCCCGGTTTGGCGAGACGATCATGGCGCGGATCCAGATGCCCGAAGAGCAGCGGCCGTTTGTGCGGTTCCTGGTGGAGCAGCATCTGGCTTTGTCGTCGATCATGAATTCGCGAGACCTGGACGATCCGGCGACAGCGAAGGACCTGGCGGCGAAGGCGGGTACGGTGGAGAACCTGCGGTATCTGGCGTTGATGACGTATGCCGATATCAGCGGGGTAAACCCGACGGCGATGACGCCGTGGCGGCTGGAGCAGTTGTGGCGGGTGTATTCGATTGGCCTGCGGGAGTTGACGCGGGAGTTGGACACGGACCGCATACACGTGGAATCGGACGCTCCGGCGAGCGAGTTTCTGGAAGGCTTTCCGAGCCGGTATTTGCGGACACATACGAAAGAAGAGATTGCCGCGCACCTGGCGTTGGAACAAAAGGCTCGGCTGTCAGGGGTGGCGGTGGAGTTGCTGCGGCAGGGCGGCGTGTGGAGTTTGACGGTGATCACGCTCGATAAGCCACGGTTGTTTGCTTCGATTGTCGGCGCCTTGAGCGGTTTCGGGATGGATATTCTGAAGGCTGAAGCGTTTGCGAATACGAAAGGCGAGGTGCTGGACTCGTTTACTTTCTCCGATCCAGGGCGTGCGCTGGAGTTGAACCCTCCGGAAGTGGACCGGTTGCGGGCGACCGTGGAGAAGGCGGCAATGGGAACGTTGGACGTCCGGCAGATGTTGGAGCGACGGGTGCGGCCGCAGCCGAAGCATCGAGGGGAAAGGCTGCGGCCAAGTATATACTTCGATGGGGAAGCGTCCAGCCACGCGACACTGGTGGAGATTGTGGCCGAGGACCGCAGCGGTCTGTTGTACGATTTTGCTCGCGTATTTGCAGAATCCGGCTGCAATATTGAGGTGGTTTTGATCGATACGGAGGCGCACAAGGCGCTGGATGTGTTCTATCTGACCTGCCAAGGCCGGAAGTTGACGGAGAATGAGCAGTTTGTGCTGGAAGACCGCCTGCGGGTGGTTTGTCTTTCCTAAGCGCGGGCGGCCAGGACCGCTCGCGATAATTCCACAGTGTTGAACAGAACGCAATTTTCCTAGCGGCCCGTACCGCGTTTTTAGTAGCCTATCCCAATGGCATCCCGCCGCAGTTTCCTCGGCGCAGCCGCGGCTTCTGCGCTGGCGGCTCCGCAGGGAAAGCCGAATTTTCTGTTCTTTTTACCTGACCAATGGCGCCCGGACTGGATGCCAGGGAACGCGTCTATTCCGGTTCGGCTGCCGCATATCGCGGCGCTGGCGGCGCGGGGAATGCGTTTTCGTCATGTGCTTTGCGCGTCGCCCCTCTGCGCTCCTTCGCGGGCGTGCCTGGCGACGGGCCGGGAGTATAAAGACGCAAACGTGGCGAGCAATCAGCATGACTTTCCGCTGTCGCAGGCCACCTATTACCAGAGTTTGCAAAAGGCCGGCTATCACACGATGGCGTGCGGGAAAATCGACCTGCACAAAAAGACGCTGGACTGGGGATTGGACGGGCAACGGCTGTTGCCGGAGTGGGGTTTTTCGGCGGGAATTGACAATGCCGGGAAGGGCGACGCGGTACGCAGCGGCGCGTCGGCTCCGAAAGACCCGTACATGGCGATGCTGCATAAACGAGAGTTGGCCAGCGCGCATGTGGCAGATTTCCGGGCTAGGCGAGGCTACAGCGCGACGCACAACACGCCGTTGCCGGATGACGCCTATTGCGACAATTGGATCGCCGAGAATGCGAAGCAACTGCTGGCCGGGGCGCCGAAGGGTAAGCCTTGGCACCTGGTGGTGAATTTCACCGGGCCACATAACCCGATGGATATAACGGCGTCGATGGAGCGGGGCGCGCGCGACCGGGCGTACCCGGCTCCGAATGCCAGCACAGAATTTGACGACGGTATACACCAGAAGATCCGTCAAAACTATACGGCGATGTGCGAGAACATCGATCGGCGGATTGGCGAGATTGTGGATGCGGTGGCGCGCCGGGGAGAGTTGGAAAACACGCTCATCGTGTTTTCTAGCGATCACGGCGAGATGCTGGGCGACCACAACCGTTGGGGCAAGCATGTGCCGTATCAGGCGTCGGCGGGCGTGCCGCTGATTGTGGCGGGGCTGGACGTACAGAGAAGCCGCACAAGCGATGCACTGGCAAGCCTGATCGATATTTCAGCGACTTTTCTTGACTACGGTGGGTGCGAACCGTTGCCCGGCATGGCGGCCAGTTCGCTCCGCCCAGTTCTTACTGGCCAAACCAAGAAACACCGTGACGTGCTGCACTCTGCCTTAGAAGAGTGGCGGCTGGTGTGGGATGGCCGCTACAAGCTTATCGAAGGGTTTCAGGGTGAGACGATGCTCTTCGATTTGCAGCACGATCCGTTGGAAAACAAGAACCTCGTAACACTTGAGAAAGATCAGGTGACCCGCTTGCGGAAGCGGCTTATTTAACACTCCGTAACGTACTGACCGAAGGAATCGCCCCTACAATACAAATCGAATGGCAGAAGAAAAGATCGAAAAACGCAGAGGATTTCTCGTGGGGTCCATCCACGCGATGATGGGTACGATCAGCGCGGCGCTGGGAATTCCGGCGCTTGGGTATCTGTTCGTGCCCGCGCGAGAGAAGAAGCAAGGCGGGTGGATTGAAGCCGCCGATATTTCTAAATTGACAGTGAATCAGCCCGAACAGGTGATATTTCAGCGCGTCCGGCGAGACGGTTGGAAAGTGGTTTCCGAGAAGACGGCCGCCTGGGTGGTGAAGACCGGGGAGCAACAGGTGGTTGCGTTTTCTCCGGTCTGTACGCACCTGGGTTGCGCGGTGAGCTGGAACCCCGGCGATAAAACGTTCGCCTGCCCGTGCCACACGTCGTCGTTCAGCCCGGACGGCAAGGTGATGGCCGGCCCGGCTCCGCGCGCGCTGGACCGGTTTGACGTGCGCGTGGACGGCATCAAGGTGATGCTGGGCGACGTGAAGAAGTCGGCGGAGGCCTAGGAATGCTGAATAAAGTCCTGGATTGGGTGGAAGAGCGGACCGGCGCGACTTCCGGGGTTGCGCATTTTCTGAACGAAGATATTCCGGGGTCGAGCGGCTGGCACCAGGTGTTGGGAAGCGTGGCGATGTTCTGCTTTCTGGTGCAGTTTGTCACCGGCATTCTGCTGGCGTTGAACTATGCGCCGACGCCGCCGGACGCGCATGAAAGCTTGCGTTTTATCCTGACGGAATTAACGAGCGGACGGCTGATCCGCGGGCTGCACCACTGGGGCGCCAGCATGATGATTGTCGTTGTTGTGCTGCACCTGCTGCAGGTGTTCCTGTGGGGCGCCTACAAGAAGCCGCGCGAGGCGACATGGATGCTGGGCGTGGTGCTGTTGCTATTGACGCTGGGCTTCGGCCTGACGGGCTATCTGTTGCCTTGGGACAACCGGGCCTATTGGGGTACCGTTGTCACCACGCAGATTACGGCGAAGGCTCCGATTGCCGGTCCGTACATTCTGCGGCTGATGGGCAGCGAAGACGGACAGATCGGCGTGCAGACGTTTGCCCGGTTCTATGGCGCACATGTGCTGCTTCTGCCGCCAATAACGATGCTGCTGATCGGTCTGCATGTGTTCCTGGTCCGGAAACACGGCGTGGCTCCCGCACCCGTAGAAACGGAACCGACCAAGAAGTTTTATCCCGGCCAGGTATTCAAAGATACGGTGGCTATTTTCGTGATGTTCGCGATTCTGTTCGCCCTGGCGACGCTGGTGCGAGTGCCGCTTGGCAAGATCGCGGACCCGACCGATACGACCTACATTCCGCGGCCAGAATGGTACTTCCTATTTCTGTTCCAACTTCTGAAATTCTTTGAAGGGCCGCTGGAGATCGTCGGGAGCATGGTGCTGCCGGGCGTTGCGGTGGGGCTGTTGTTCGCCACGCCATTCATCGACCGGGGCAAAGCGATCCAACTGCGGCAGCGCACGTTTGCAATTGGCATCGTGCTGCTTGCCGGGATTGGCTGGGCGGGGTTGACGGCCGCTGCGATGCGGACCACACCGATTATGCTTCCCTGGAATAGCTTTACAGCAGAAGAGGTGGCCGCGGTAGGCAGTTTCCGGCAAGGGCAGTGCTGGCAGTGCCACGGCACGACGCCGGGCGATGCCAAAAGCGGGCCGAACCTAGCGGATATCGCAGTGCATGAGGACCGTGACGTACTGGTTGCGCATTTCCAGAAGCATGCGGCCAATTCGGGATTGAAGGACTCGCAGTTCCGGCAGTTGGCCAACTTCCTGCGGAATCTGGATGATGAAAGCGTGGCTGCTTTGCCGCTGACGCCGAACAGCGTAGTTGCCGGTGCGCAACTTTACATGAAGAATAACTGCGGCGTTTGCCACATCGTCCGGGGCGCGGGCGGGAAGTCCGGACCGCCGCTAAACGGGGTCGCCTCGCGGCGGGACCGGGCGTGGCTGGAGGGTCACTTTATGGACCCGCAGAAGTTCTCGCCAGGAACGATGATGCCTCCGTACAAGTTCAACCGCCCGGAGATGGACAACATGCTTGCCTACATGGAAGCGCTGAAAGACTAAGCGCGCGAATGGAAGGCCGCCGGCGGCGCCCCTTGCGGGTTCCGTCCGGCGGCTTTCTTGCTTCAGGCGACGGCAAGAGCTTCGGCGGCGACCGCGCGGATGGCGTCGAGGGCCTGCACGCAGGCGGCTCCATCGGCATCGAAGTGGGTGAGCAGGCGGAGACGGCTGGGCCCGGCGGCGGCGTTGATGAGAACACCGCGCTCTTTCAATTTGGCGCTGAAGGCGGCGCCGGTGAGTCCGGTTTCCGTGACGTCGAAGAAGAGAATATTCGTTTGCGGGGCACGTTCGACACGGACGCCGGGAATGGCGTTGATGCCGGCGGCCATGAGGCGCGCGTTGGCATGGTCCGCGACGAGGCGCGCGGGCATTTCTTCGAGCGCGAGCAGACCAGCGGCGGCGAGAATGCCGGATTGGCGCATGCCGCCGCCGAGACGCTTGCGGAGCAGCCGGCCTTTGTCGATTAGACGCTGTGGCCCGGCCAGGATGGAGCCCGCGGGAGCCCCGAGTGCCTTGGAGAGACAGAACATGACGGTGTCAACGGGTTTGACGATTTCGGCGACCGGGACGGAGAGGGCCACGGAAGCATTAAAGACGCGGGCGCCGTCCATATGCACGGGGAGGCCGAGCTTGTGCGCCTCTTCGCCGATTTCGTTGAGGACGTCGAGCGGATAGACGGTACCGCCGGCCATGTTGTGGGTGTTTTCGACTTCGATGAGGCCGGTTTCGGCGGCGTGGGGACCGAGGGGACGAATCTGCGCGTGGATATCCGGCCAGCGGAGGATTCCGTCTTCGGCAACGACAGCGCGGGGGACGCAGCCGCAGAACCAGGCAACCATCGAGAGCTCATAGTTCAGAATGTGCGCGCGGGATTCGCAGATGACTTCCTGCCCATGCTCGGTATGGAGGGAAATGCCGATGGTATTGCCCATGGTGCCGGTCGGGACAAAGAGGGCAGCCTCTTTTCCGCAGAGAGCGGCGGCGCGCTCCTCCAGGCGGTTGACGGTGGGATCTTCTCCGTAGACGTCGTCCCCCACTTCGGCGTCGGCCATGGCGCGGCGCATGGCCGCGGTGGGGCGCGTTACTGTGTCACTCCGCAAGTCAATCCATTTCATGCAGACAGGAACTCCTGAAAAATTTCGTTAGAAAGCAGAATACCGCGAGAGGTCAAACGGACCGTTTGGCCGTCTTTTTCCATGAGACCTTGGCTAATAAAACGATGTAGGGCCGGGCCATGGAGAGCCCATTCGGCGGGTGTGGGCGCGACGCCCGCGGTGAGGCGCAAGCCGACGAAGAAGCGCTCTTCAGCCGGATTGGCTGTTTCGGCGGGGAGGCGAAGGGCGGGGGCGGCGACGTAGCTGGCCGCCAGTTCGACATTCTGCCAGCGTTGGCCGCCGGCGAAGGAGTGGGCGTCGGCGCCGAAGCCGAGATAGGGTTCCAGACGCCAATACTTGAGGTTGTGACGGGATTCGTTGCCGGGACGTGCGAAGTTCGAGATTTCATAGCGTACGATGCCGGCGGCTGCGAGGCGTTCCACGGCGCGTTCGTACATGGCGGCCGTAGCCTCTTCGGTGGGAACATCGCGGGCCCCGTAGCGGTTGCCGTTTTGGAGAATTTCAAGGCCCAGGCGGCTGTCCTCATCGACTTCGAGCATATAGACGGAGACGTGCGGCGGATTGAGAGCAAGGGCGGCGTCCAGGGATTGTTCCCAGCTTTCGGGCGTTTGCCCGGCAAGACCCGCGATGAGGTCGATGTTGAAGTCCGGAATGCCATTGGCGCGGAGGGCGGCGACATCGGCGGCGACGATGCCGGCGGTGTGCTTGCGCCCGGTACGGCGGAGTTCGTTGTCGTTGAATGACTGAACGCCTAGGCTGACGCGGTTGATGCCGGCGTCACGCCAAGCGGCGATGCGGCCGGCATCGAAGGTTCCCGGTGCGGCTTCCATGGTGGCTTCCGGCCACGGGCGGCCTGGGAGGAGACCCATAATGCGGCGGACGGTTTCATTGTCGATCTGGCTGGGCGTGCCGCCGCCCCAGTAGACAGTTTCCGGCGTCCAGGGCCAGCCGGTTCCGGCGATTTCCTGGGCCAACCGGTCCGCGTAGCGCCCTTCGAGTTCTTTGGGGAAGACACCGGAGGCGAAATTGCAGTACGTGCACTTCTGTGCGCAAAAAGGCCAGGAAATGTAGACGCCGGGCATCGGCGGCTATAGAGTTACAGGTTCGCCGAGGCGTTTGGCGACGTGTTCGGCGAGGAGATCCGCCAGAGTTTGTCCGGAATCGGGGAGGACAAACGCATGGACGGCGGAATTCCAGTCCAGCTTAAAACTTTTAGAGTGGGCGGAGACCCATATCTGGCGCACGGGCGCGTTGGGGCTGACGACGAATTTTGCGGGGGGATCGTCAAATTCCACAGTCAGGGCGCCGTTGTTCATGTCGGCTTCGAAATCATGCGCTTCGCTTGCCCGGGTCAGGGATTTGAACAGGGACTCCAGCGCGCCGTCAGCGGCTTGGCGAAACGTTGCCTCGTCGATCATAATTTGACGGTACCAGATCGCTGCATCCACAGAGGGGAAAGCCGCATCTGATAGCCTTGTACAAGACGGACCTGGATGAAACAGCATTGCATTCGCCACACCGAACTCCCGGGCGCTACGCGTCTGTTCTCGGATTTGCTGTATCACTTTGACCGTGTGGCGGAATTTTATCCGCATGCCCCGTACGATCCGTGCTCTTTCGCGGAAGCGGCGCGCGAGATCGTGTACCCGGCGGACCGGCGCGCGGCGATTATAGAAGCGCTGCGGGCGACGAACCCGGGCAATCCCTCCGTCGATAAACTCGCGGGGCCCAATGTGACGGCTGTCGTGACGGGCCAGCAGGTGGGGCTTTTCGGCGGGCCGTTGTATACGATTTTCAAGGCGCTGGCGGCGGTGAAGCTGGCACGTACGTTATCGGATAACGGGACGTGTGCCGTACCCGTGTTCTGGCTGGCGACGGAAGACCACGACCTGGAAGAGATCAATCAGTCCTGGTCGTACGATGCGGCGCATACGCCCGTACAGTTCACCACTCCTTCGGTGAATCCGCTACACGGCCCGGTGGGCCCGATTGCGTTACGGGATGTGCCGTTGGAGGCGCTGCGCGAAACATTGCATGGCCTGCCGTTCGCCGAGGAAGCGTATGCGCTGGCCAAGGCCGCTTATGGTTCCGGCGAGAATTTTGGCAGTGCGTTCCGCAAGCTGGTGGAAGAGATTCTGCGGCCGTACGGGATGATCTTTTTGGATCCGCTCGATCCCGCCATCCGGCAGATTGCCGCGCCGTTCCTGTGCCGAGCGCTTTCGCTATCGGCGGAACTGGCGGCGGCCGTGCAGGAACGTAGCCGCGAACTAGAGGCGGCCGGATACCACGCGCAGGTTCATTTGGAGCCTAACGCTTCGCTATTCTTCACATTGGACGGCGGACGGCGGGTTGCCCTGAAGCGGAAGGGCGAGTTGTTGAACGAAAAACCGCTGGCGGCGTGGCTGGAGCGGCCCGAACTGCTGTCGCCCAATGCGATTCTGCGGCCGGTGATGCAGGACTTTTTGCTGCCTACGGTCGCCTATCTCGGCGGACCGGCGGAGTTGGCTTACTTTGCGCAGAGTGAACCGCTATACCGCATGCTGTTGGGCCGCATGCCCGTGGTGACCCACCGCGCCTCGTTCACCCTGTTGAGCCACAGGGCGGCGAAACTGACCGAGCGGTACCGGTTAGGGCTAAAAGATATTGCCGTGCCGGAAGTGTCGTTGCGGGAAAAGATGGCGAAGCAGTTGACCCCGGAGGGCATTACTGCGCAGTTCGCGCTGTCGCGGGCGGCCGTCACGGCCGAGTTGGACCGGCTATCGGCATCGGTGCAGGGATTTGACCCAGGATTGGAAAAGGCTCTCGGCAAGAGCCGGGCGAAGATTCTGTATCAGATCGGGAAGATGGAAGACAAGACGGCCCGCGAAGCAATGCGGCGAGACGAACGCGCGACGGCTGACGCGCAGTATCTGCACGACATCATCTATCCACACCGTCATCTGCAAGAGCGCAAGTATGGGTTGCTGCCGTTTCTGGCTGAGCATGGACCGGACCTGGTGGAGCGGATCTATGCGTGCGTGGAACCGACCTGTCCCGATCATCAGGTCGTTTCGCTGGACTGATATACACTAGCGCCATGCGCCCCAATGCCGTAAAGCAAGCCCTGCGCGAGGGCAAAACCGTGCTTGGCACTTCCTATGGCCAACTTCGTGATTCCGAGATTGCCCGCATCCTAAAAGCCGCCGGATTTGACTATATCTACCTGGACGGGGAGCACGGCGGGTTCGGCATGGAAACGGTGCAGGATATCTGCCGAGTGGCGTCGTTGTGCGAGTTAACCGTATTCACGCGCGTGGCGTCCATGGACTATGCGTTGATTGCGCGGGCGCTCGACTGTGGCTCGGATGGGATTATTTTCCCCCGTGTGGAGTCACCGGAGTTGTTGGCTCAGGCGGTGTCCTGGTGCAAGTTCCCGCCGCTGGGCGTGCGCGGATTCGGATTGACCGTCATGCAGGCCAACTATGAGCCTGTGACGATTTCGCAGATGATCGAGCACCGGAATGAGAACGGGATGGTCATCCTGCAAATTGAGACGGTGACGGCGCTGGAAGCGCGGGAGGAACTGCTCTCCGTGCCAGGGGTGGACGTGGTGATGGTGGGGCCGGTGGACCTTTCCATCTCTCTGGGCATTCCGGGGGAGTTCGAACATCCACGCTTTGTGGATGCGATTGACCAGATTCGCGATACGTGTGAGGCGAAGGGTATCGTGCCGGGCATACAGTGCCGGGGCGTGGCGCTGTCCAAGTTCTGCCGGGACCGCGGCTTCCGTTTCCTGGGTACTTCGAACGAATGGAATTTGCTGCTGGAGAAGGCCCGGGAGACCGTGCAGGCGCTACGCTAGCCCGCCGCTTGCGCGCGGAGAACGGAACCCAGCACATCGGCAATGGTGACTGTTCCCAAGCTGCTGGCGAGGGCCTCCTCGGCCTGCCGATAGTAGCCGGGCAGAGCTCGCTGAATGCCGGCGCCGATGGGGCACTGCGGGTTGGGGGCATCGCGATGCATGGCAAGGACCGGAGCCGTGCGCAGCAAGGCGAACAGCTCTCGCAACGAGATGGACTCCGGAGGACGAAGCAACTCCCACCCACCCCCCTTGCCGTTTGCCGAACGCACCAGTCCGGCGCGCCGGAGTTTTCCCAGGGTGCGACGCACGACCACCGGATTCGTATTGACGCTTCCCGCGATCCATTCCGAAGTGATCCGCTCGCCCGGTTGGGAGGCTAGCAGGCAGAGGATATGAATTCCCACGGTGAGTTGCGTGTCGGCGTTCAAGGCTTCAGTATCCCAATGTGAACCGTTGCCGGATGTGCCGCGGCGTCTCCAACTCGTCCACCACGGCAACGGCGTAGTCTTCGGCGGAGATGCTGCTTTGGCCTTTTTCGTCCGTGATCAGTTGGTCCAGCCCGAGCCGGAATTTACCGGTACGGTGGCCAGGGGAAATGAGCGCGGCGGGGCTGAGGGCAGTCCACTGCAGTTTGGAAGCGGCCAGGATTTGGAGGGCGTCCCGGTGCGCGAGGGCCGTCGGCTTCCAGGCAGCGGGGAAGTCCGGCGCGTCGGCCAGTTGCACGCCAGGAGCGACCTCCAGGCTGCCCGCACCGCTGACCCACAATAGCCGGGAGACGTTCACAGTAGGGAGAATTCCAGTCAACGTACGTGCGGCATCCAGGAGCCGCGCGGGAGCGTCAAATCCCGGCGCGTACGCACTGACGACGGCATCTGCTCCGGTCGCAACGCGGGCCACGTCGTGTGCATTCAACAGATCGCCAGCCTCCGCCTTGGCATCGGCGCGTGTGATATTTTCCGGATGTCGAGCGACGGCCGTGACGGCGTGGCCGCGCGCTACCAACTCGGCCAGAATGCGGCTTCCGATCATGCCGGAGGCGCCGAAGAGTGTAATTTTCATTTTGTTCTCCTTATCGTAACTTTTATTGTTACGAATAGTGAGATGCACGCCCCTTAGGGCAAGATGCAATTTTCCACCTCCTCGGCTGCGGTAGGATGTCGCCATGCAAGCCGCTCACGTCACCCCCATTTTGAACGTTTCCAATCTACAAGAGAGCTTCGACTGGTTCACACGGTTGGGCTGGAGTAAGGGATGGGATTGGGGACAGCCTCCGGTGTTTGGCGGCGTGTGTTCGGGGAAGTGCGAGATTTTCCTCTGCCAGGGCGGCCAAGGCGGGCGAGGGAAGGGGACCGCCGCCATGACGTTTGGTCCACAAGGGGACGAGTGTGGAGACAAAGGCGTATGGATGTCGGTCTGGGTAGAGGATGTTGACGCTGTCTACGCACACTGTGTTGAGCAGGGCGTGGAAATCACATGGCCGCCGACGAACATGCCTTGGAATGTCCGGGAGATGCATGTACGGCATCCGGACGGGCATGTGTTCCGGATCAGCCAGAGTATCGACTGCGAGTGAAGGTTAGGCCAGCACTTCCTTGATCACTTCCCCTTCCACGTCGGTCAAGCGCATATAGCGGCCGTTGTGGAGGTAGGTGAGGCGCGTGTGGTCAAAGCCCATCAAATGCAGAATCGTCGCGTGCAGGTCGTTAACCTTGTGCGGCTTTTCGACCGCCTCTAGGCCGTATTCATCGGTAGCGCCAGTGACGACGCCGCCCTTTGTACCGCCGCCCGCCATCCAGACGGTGAAGCCGTGCGGATTATGGTCCCGGCCCGACATGCGCTGCGAGATAGGCATACGTCCGAATTCACCATGCCAAAGCACGAGCGTTTCGTCCAGCAGACCGCGAGATTTTAAGTCAGCGAGAAGGCCCGCGATAGGTTTGTCCGTTTCCGCGCAGTGCTGGCCGTGATTTTCCTTGAGATCCCAGTGTGCATCCCAGCTTTCGCCGAAATTGCCGCCGCCGGAGTAAATCTGCACCATGCGGACGCCGCGCTCCACCAGACGCCGCGCCATGAGGCACTGGCGGCCAAAGTATTCGGTGACGTTTTCGTCCAGGCCATACATCTTCCGTGTGGCTTCGGTTTCCTTGTTGAGGTCCACGGCTTCGACGGCGGACGTCTGCATCCGGAAGGCGAGTTCGTAAGACTCAATGCGCGCGGCAAGTTCGGAATCGTGCGGGTTCTTCTGCCAGTGCGCGTCGTTGAGTTTGGCCATATAGTCGAGCCAATTGCGCTGGCGTTCGGGGGTCATGCCGGCGGGCGGTTTGAGATCCACGATGGGATCGCCGGTGGGGCGGAAGGGCGTGGCCTGGAACGCAGCGGGCATGAAGCCATTGCCCCAATTGGGCGCGCCGCCGATGGGGCCGCCGCGGGGGTCGGTAAAAATGACGAAGGCGGGCAGACTCTGATTTTCCGTGCCGAGACCATAGGTGATCCAGCTTCCCATGCTGGGGTAGCCGGTCTGGATGGAGCCGGTGTTCATCTGGTAGAGCGCGGGGGCATGATCGTTCGAAATGCAGTGCATCGAACGGATGAACGCGATGTCGTCGACATGTTTGGCGACGTTTGGAAACAGGTCCGAGACGTCCATGCCGCATTGGCCGTACTTCTTGAAGTCCCAAAGGGCGGGCATAAGGCCGCCGGGGGTACCTTGCGACGGGATGATGGTCTTACCTGGGATCGTCTCGCCGGCCCGCTTTTTGAGCAGGGGCTTGGGATCGAAGGTGTCCATATGGCTAACGCCGCCGTAGCAGAAGATGGAAATGATCGATTTCGCTTTTGCGGGGAAGTGGCCGGGCTTCGGCGCGAGAGGAGAAACGCTGGCGCCGGAGAGTACATTCGACAGCGCCAGGCCGCCGATGCCGCCCCCGGCTTTCCACAATAGTTCTCGTCGGGAAAAGAATCTCTGGCTCATGGCATGTACACAAATTCGTTGATGTTGAAAAGTGCGTGGGCAAAATCGACCAAGCCCTGCGGATATCCCTGGATGAACTCGACGGCTTTGGCTGTCTCGCCGGCGCTCGGTTCGCGCGCCAGGGCAAGTTCGTAGGCGAGTTTGACCTGCGCCTTCGTGTCGGGGCCCGCCTCCAACTCCAACCGTTGTGCAAAGTGCCGGGCCTGGAGGCCGATGAACTCATTGTTCATGAGGATGAGGGCTTGGGGCGCGATGGTAGAACGATTGCGGCGTGCACAACTGGACATCGTGTCGGGGCGGTCGAACGTTTCGAGCATGGGCAGCGGAATGGTGCGTTTGCTGAATACGTAGACGCTACGGCGATTGGTGGAGGGATCGTTGACCGCTTTCCCGTTCCAGGTGCGTTTGGAACTGGACTGAAACAGGGAGGGGTCAATGTAGGGGAAGACCGCGGGGCCGCCGACAGAACGATCCAGGGTACCGGCGGCGGCGAGGACGGCGTCACGGATGACTTCGCCTTCGACGCGACGGCGCGGCATGCGCCATAGCATGCGGTTCTCACCGTCAATTTTGCGATTGGCTTCGATGTCGTCGCTCGCCATACGGTAGGCGGCGGACTTCATGATGAGCCGGTGGACATGTTTGACGCTCCAGCCGCTCTTGACGAATTCCGAGGCGAGATAGTCGAGCAGCTCGGGATGGGAAGGCCGCTCGCCCATTTTGCCGAAGTTGCTGGGCGTTCGCACAATGCCCTCGCCGAAATGGTTCTGCCAAATGCGGTTGACCATGACGCGCGCAGTGAGAGGATTATCGGGGCTGGTGACCCAGGCGGCGAAGCCAGCACGGCGCATGCTGGACGAGGCGCCGGCCTCGGGCGCGGGAAAATTCCATTCGCCATCGTAGGCGACGGAGAGAACTCCCGGCGTCATCCTGCTGCCCTTCTGGCCAAGATTGCCGCGATGGAGGAAGTACGATGCGGGCGCTTCGCGACCGGCCTCGGTTATCGCCATAACGGTATCGAGATGGGGTTTCTGGCGGTCCAGATCGTCAATTTGCGCCTGCAGCAATTCTCGCTTGGCGCGGGCGGCGGCAGGCATCTCCGCGATGAGGTCCTCTTCGCGAATGCTCTCCAGTGACTTTTCCACCTGATTGGCATTCAGCTTCTGCCCTTCAGTCCGTTTTTCGGCGGGCGTGGCCAGGGCGACGCGCATGTAGTCCGGCAGTTCGGCCTTGCGCTTGGCGATGATCTTGTCGCGCGTGGGCTGTTCGACGGCGCGGATCTCTTTCCGGATCGGCTTCTGCAATTCTTCGATCCGCTTCCCCTCCGCTTTGATGCGCGCCAGTTCGGCGTCGCTCACCAGCGGCCGTTCTTCTGCCTTTGTCCCGAAGAAGACTGCCTGCATGCGGTAGTAGTCTTTTTGTGGAATGGGGTCGAATTTGTGATTGTGGCACCGCGCACAACCGACCGTAACGCCCAGCAGGGAGTTGGCCGTGGTGACGACGATGTCATCCAGTTCGTCGATGCGCGTTTGTTCGGTTTTGATGTTGTTTTCGACGCCAAGGCGGAGATAGCCGGTCGCGATACGCGCTTCGACGCTGCCGGGGTAGAGTTCGTCTCCGGCTAATTGTTCCTTGAGGAATCGATCATACGGCTTGTCATTGTTGAAGGCGCTGATGACATAGTCCCGATAGCGCCAGGCGTTGTCGCGCTCCCGGTCGTATTCGAAGCCGCCGGAATCGGAGAAACGGACAACATCCAACCAGTGTCGTGCCCAGCGTTCCCCGTAATGAGGACTGTCAAGGAGTTTGTCAACCAGCCGGTCATAGGCGTCAGGGCGTTTATCGGCAAGGAATTCGGAAATCTCGGCTGGAGTGGGCGGAAGGCCGGTTAGGTCCAGATAGGCGCGGCGGGCCAGGGTGCGCGGGCTTGCGGCGGGGGAGGGAACAAGGCCTTTCTTCTCCATGGCGGCAAGCAGGAATTGATCGACGGCGTTGCGGGACCAAGTCTTGTTCTGCAGAGTCGGAAGCGGCGGGTTGGCAACCTTCTGAAATGCCCACCATTTTCGCTCGGCGGGCGTAATCGGCCGGTCTTCGAGCTTGGCCAGCGCGGCACGGGCGTCTTCTTCCTTTTGATCCAGGATGTCTTCATAGGGCACGCCGCGTTCGATCCAGAGCTTGAGGGTCTGTATGTCGGCGTCAGACAATTTGCGGCCGGGCGGCATGTGCGGGCCGTCCAGATGAGCGACCTGCCGGTAGAGTCGGCTGATGTCGGGGCTGCCGGGCGTGACTGCACTTCCGTGCTCTCCGCCTTTTAGAATCGTTTCGCGTTTGCGAAGGTCGAGGCCAGCATTCTTGATGGGAGAACCGTGGCAACCGGCGCAGTTGGCGGCGATGATTTTCGATGCCTGGACACCGATGGCATGCCTGTCATTGTTCTGTTGCGCGATGACGCAACCGGCGGCGAAAACGAGAGTGGCACTAAGACGGAGGTGTTTCATCGCTTCGCTCCATATTGTATCCGGTTACAAAAGGGAAACGGCCGGGCTTGGGAGCCCGGCCGTTTCAGGGAGTTGCGAAAACTGGATTACCAGCGACCGCCGCCGCCGCCGCCACGATGACCGCCGCCACGACCGCCACGGCCGCCGCCACCACCGCCATAACCACCACCGCCGCCGCCAGCCGGCTTCGGACGAGCCACATTCACATTGATGTTGCGGCCGTGCAGTTCCGTGCCGTTCAGGGCATTGATGGCGGCTTCGGCTTCGTTGGAATTGGTCATTTCAACGAAAGCAAAACCGCGCGACTGGCCCGAGTCACGATCCGTGACGAGATTGACGCGTTCAACGGCGCCGTAGTTGGCGAAGACTTGATGGAGCTCTTCCTGCGTGGTACGGAAACTGAGGTTCCCGACAAAAATATTGGTCATACGTGATTTCCTTTAGCTATTTGCGAACTGATGTCTTTGGCGAACTTCTCGAAGGGACCTGAGCCGAGGTGAAAGGAGCAGTAGCTACCGAAGATCACGGAAGGCGAACGGAGGCAGGCAAAGACACCTTCATATTAGCAGGGAGCGCGTCAAGTTTTGGGCGGGCTATACCAGGGGGCGACTACCGGCCGATGATGATGGCTCGCGCAATGTCATACATAGGCCAGATGAAATAGCCGGCTACCTGCCATGCCACCACCAAGCCGAGGATCTGGAACATGCCGGCGGTCTGCCGGAATTCTTCCAGCCGAGCGGCTGTCTCTTCCGGCAGGAAGATGCCGATGGCCGTGAAACCGTCCAACGGAGGAAGGGGCAGAAGGTTAAAGGTGCCGAGAACGATATTGAGCAGGAACATGATGCTCAACAGTTTCAGAATGCCGCTGCCTGAGTTTGCCAGCAGCAGTTCACTGCCCTCCAGAATGCCGAAGCCGATACCAAATCGAATGGCCAATCCCGAGAGAATGGCCAGCAGGAAGTTGGTCGCGGGACCAGCCAACGCCATCCATGCAGCGCGCTTGGGATATCTCCGGGCCCAGTAGGGATCGTAGGGAGCGCTTGCCCAACCCATCATGAACCCGCCCGAATTTAGAAGGAACGAAACCCAGGGCATGATGATCATGCCGAAGGGCTCCCGTTGCATGTGGGGCAAAGGATCGAGCGAGACTTGTCCTCCGTGATAGGCCGTGCTGTCTCCGCCGCGCATGGCTGCCCAAGCATGGGCGGCCTCGTGGCAGACGGTAGAGAACAAGAAGGACACGTACCACATGAGTCCGAGGACGATCAGTTCGGTATCAAACATGAACTTTTAGGGTACCAAGGCCTTTGGTTGGCTCTTCCGGTTCAGCCACAACCAGAGGGCGCAGCCGGCGAAGGGGAACAAGGCCGTGATGAGGAAGGCGGCCGCATAGTTTTGTTGATCGAAGAGGCGGCCGGCGACGGGCATAATAACGGCGACGAGCGCGGACCACGATCCCGCGCCGAGCCCGGCAAGGAATCCGGAGTCCTGCAGACCGAATGCCGTGGTGGCGTAGGAGACGCTGCTAATCACAAAGCCGGAGGCGATGAACATGGCAAAAAACATTTCGAACATGGCCAGCGGGAAGTACGAGGTAAACGGGACGGCGGCAAGGGGGAGGGATAGAATCATCAACGCCGTGAACAGCCCGCGATATGAGCCCGCATGAAAGCCCTGCGCACCAACGGTTTTGTCTGTCCACCATCCCCAAATGTAGTAGCCAACTTCCCAGCCGAGCGGAGGAATCCAAAGGAGCCGTCCGAGTTCCACCTGCGACTTACCCAGCACCTTGAGGTAGAGCGGCGCATAGTAGAGCACAAACCCGAGCGGCAAAGCGCCGAATGCGTAGATACAGGCGAACGACCAGAATCGCGGGTCTCGCCAGGAGGGCCGGCTGGCGGCCGCGTGGGGCCGCGGCGGCGTGTGTTGTAGTTCAGGCCGGCGGCTGAGAATCTGCCAGAGGACGAGCCAAGCAAGTCCGATCCCTCCGGTGAACCAGAAGGCGCCGCGCCAACCAAAGGCCTGATAGACGGGCGTCATAATGAGCGGCGTGACGACGGCGCCCAGCGCGCCGCCGCTGTAGGCCACCGCAACGCCGCGGGCGCGCTGTACGGGCGGGAGTGTTTGTACGACCGTCCGGAGGCCGCCGGGAAACGTCGCGCCCTCTCCGAATCCTAGCGCTGTACGTGCCAGGAAAAGGGTCGCGAAGCCTGCCGTCAGCGCGTGCGACGCGGATGAGAGGCTCCAGAAGGCAACGGCGGCGGTCATTGCGATCCGCAGCCCGAAGCTGTCAATCCACCGGCCCCACAGCAGATTGCCGACCATATAGGCAAAGCTGAATCCGCTGACAACCCAGCCGTACTGTTCCCCGGTGAGATGCAGGTCAGCCAACATCGTGGGCGCCAGAAGCGCCAAAGTATTGCGGTCAATGTAGCTAATGAGGGATACGAGCATCATGGACGCCGCAGGTATCCAATTTCGCAATGTGTGCAAGAGGACCAGTGTATACGGCTTATCGGCGACTGCGGGCCCTTCATCCGAAAATCCAGGCCGTCCGGCGGAAACCGGCGGACCGGATCGGCCGCCGTGGCGGAGGATGGGACGATAGGAGAGATCGATGAAGTTACTATTCCTGCTCGCGACGGCCATGTTGGCGAGCGCCCAGCCGGCACGTTTTGACTACAAAGTGCGAGAACTCTATTTTTCGGCGTTTGCCGGTAACCGGGAGGCTCTTGCCAAAGCAATGGCCATTACGGAAAGTACTTTGGCCGAGAATCCGAATCATGCTGAGGCGTTGGTGTGGCATGGCGGCGGGCTGTTCTTCCAATCGGGCGACCGATTCCGGGCGGGTGATCGAGCGGGGGCAATGGCAATGATGCAAAAGGGAGCCGGAATGATGGACCGCGCGGTAGAGTTGGCTCCTGCGAGCATTGCGGTGCGGATTCCCCGCGGGTCCGTCTATATGGCTGGCGCGCGCAGCATGCCGCCGCTGATGGCGCGGCCGCTGTTAGAGAAAGCGCTGGCGGACTTTGAGACCGCGTGGGCGTTGCAGAAAGGGGATCTGACGCGATTCTCTCTGCATTCGATTGGCGAGTTGTGGTTTGGCATTGCGGACAGCCATGCGCGGCTGGGAAGAATGGACCGTGCCGCCGAATTTTTCACGTTGTTGAAGGAAAAATTGCCGGACACGCCGTGGTCCGCAAAGGCGGAGAAATGGTTTGCGGAAGGGCGATTGGACGCGAAAGACGCCATGTGTTCCGGTTGTCATCTGGGGAGCCAGAAAGCGTTCCAAAATTAGAAGAGAGGCGGCGTGGGGATGTGGCGGCGGTGGTTCTTTATCCTGAGCGTGTTTACGGCGGCGGCCAGCCTGCTGTTGATGTGGCTCGGCGATGACCTGAACGTTCGCTCCGTGCTGGCTTCGTTCGTCTATACGATGTGCGTCGGCAGCTTTTGTATGGCGGCCGCGCGGGCGATCTGGCCCCGGTTGGAAGGGAGATCGCGCGCCGTCCGTTGGATCGGCCGCGCTGTTTCGATGGGAATGGCTGTGGCGTGGGGCACGCTTTTGGGATTGACGCTGCTTACATCGCTTGGCGTGATTCGCACGCGGAGCTTCTGGGGCTCGTATTGGGGCAATTTACAATTCGCGGCATTTATCACGTGTTCTCTGGGCGGCGTACTGATGGTCTATGACCACTGGCGGCGTAAGTACGAAATGTCCGAGTTGGAGCGGGAGCGTGCTTTGAAACTCGCGACGGAGGCGCAGTTGGCCTCGCTGGCTTCGCGTATCCATCCGCATTTCCTCTTCAATACGCTGAACTCCATTTCCTCATTGATTCACACAGATCCGGACCGTGCCGACGAGCAGTTGCAGCGGCTATCCGGAGTGTTGCGTTTTTCGCTGGACGCCAACGCCGCTCCCCTGGTGCCGCTCGGACAAGAGATGCGGATGGTGCGCGATTACCTGGATCTTGAAAAAACCCGGTTCGGTGATCGGCTCCACTTTATTCTGGCCGTTCCCCAGGAACTAGACAGCTGCGCGGTCCCTCCACTTTCCGTGCAGACATTGGTGGAGAATTCGGTGAAGCACGTGATTGCTCCCATCCGGCGGGGAGGAGAGGTGCGTGTGACCGCGCAACGGGCCGGCGGCCATTTGTTGATTGCGGTGTCCGATGGCGGACCTGGCGTAACAGAGGATTCCCTGCTGCCCGGCCACGGGCTAGACAACCTGCGTTCCCGTCTGCACGTCTTATTCGCCGGCCGCGCACGACTCCGTTTTTCCCGGGACGCTGTGAGTATGGAGGTTCCTGTTTGAGTACGATCCGCGCGTTCGTATTGGACGATGAGCCGCTGGCGGTAGAACGGCTGGCGCGCCTTTTACGGAAGACGGGCCGCGTCGAAATCGCGGGCACGGCCACGGACCCGCAGGACGCTGTGGAGTGGCTACGGCGCGAGCAATCGGATGTGCTGTTTCTCGATATCGAAATGCCGGGCATGAATGGGTTTGCAGTCCTGGAAGCGCTGGATGCCGAGCCGTATGTCGTGTTCACAACAGCCTATGACCGCTACGCGCTACAGGCGTTCGCCGTTCATTCCATCGACTACCTATTGAAGCCGGTGGAGGCGTCCGGATTGCACCGCGCCCTGGACAAATTAGTCCGCATCCGGTCCGGCGCGGAACCAGCGCCCAACCTGCGGCAGGCCCTGTCCGCTGCCCGCGCCTTCCCGGCGCGGCTCCCCTCCCGTGTGGGCGATCGCGTGGAGTTTGTGGATCTAGCCGGAGTGTCTCATTTTTTTGCGGAAGACAAGCTGACCTTCGCGGCTTCCGGCTCCGGCAAGCCTTATGTGATCGATTCCACGATTACAGAGTTGGAAACACGCTTGGACCCCGAGCGATGGCTGCGGGTGCACCGCTCGACGCTTGTCCAACTGGAGTTTATCCAGGAAGTGCATGGATTCTTTGGCGGACGGCTGGTGATCCGGCTGAAAGATCCGAAACGAACGGAACTACAAGTGGCCCGCGATCGCGTTGCAGCGCTTAAGACAAAGCTTGGACTATGAGTTGTTCTACGCGATCGCGGTATTTCGCCGCGTATGCATCGCCGCCGCTGATCCGTTTTCCCATGTTTATGATGGCGCGGTCCGGATCGCCGGCAAGTGCGAGATAGTTGCCGGAGGCCTCATTGTGGAGATGAATCGCCTCGGCCGCAATGATCAGGTCCGTTTCTTGAAAAAGGCGATCCCAATCCTCGTTGGAGGAGCTATCGGCCGCTTCATCGACGGACAGTCCGGTCCATCGGGACTGGTAGAAGTCGATGACGTTGTTGTCGCCGCCATAGGCTTGGATGTAGGCGATGATTTTGGCGTAGTTGGCGCGCCCCGTGGTTTGTATAAATCCGCGGCCGCGAAACTTCATAAAATCGGCTTCCATGATGTAGCCGGCGGCGGCGGGGTCGGGCGCGGTAGGGAAGTCATTGCGTGGGTACACGGCGGACGCCCAGCGCGGGTCTGCCGTATTGCGCAAGCGGGCCGCGGGCTGTTTGGTTCCATGGGCATTGTTATAAGCGGCGCTGGCGAAGCACTGTTGCGCCGTCTTGTTGCCTGCCAGGGTGTTGTAGGAACGTTTCAGGTTTGGGATGGCGTCGTACAGATAGGTCAGGCCGGGAAATCCGGTCCGGCCCATCCGCTCGGCGACGGGTTTGAAATCGGCGCGGCACTCGTTGGCGAAGATGCTCATGAGCGCGAGGAACTGAAAGGGCGTCGCGGTAGAACCTGTGAGGACCTCAATGTTGTTCCAGAATGCGTGAAAGCCTACGCGGTTGGCAGGGGTGTCCACGACGGTGACGCCGGCCCAGGCTCCTTTGCCGGCGAGTTTCCGGTTAAACCAAACCAAAAAATGGTCGCCGAACCGCTGTTGGCTCCAGGCGGCGACATCTTCGGCAAAACGGAAGGTAGCGGTATTCAGTGCAGCGATTTGCGCGGCAGTAATGGCGGGCATAGGAATACTCCTCTCTTCTCCCTAGTAAGCGGGAAATATGCCCGTCCGGGCATCGAAAATTTGCAGAAACCAAATAAAAAGCCCCGGGGACCGCTTTGCGTGGATGGAGCAGTGGCCGGGGCGTTTTATTTGCCTTCAAGGTAGCAGCGGGCGGCGGACGGAACAGGGGGTGAAAAAATCGAAGTGGTTGAAAGGGAAGGAAATGGAGTTCGAAAATTTCTGTGACCGATGTTTTTTCGAAATGCGAGAAAATCGTCTCAGCATGCGATTTACACGATTTCTCTGCCCCTGGCTCTTTGTTTTGAGCACTGCGCTGGCTACGGCCGCGGTGCCGGTGATTTTCGACACCGACATGGGCAACGATGTGGACGATGCCCTGGCTCTGGCGATGCTGCACAGCCTGACCGACCGCGGGGAGTGCGACCTGATCGGCGTGACGCTCACCAATGCGTCACCGCACGCGGCGCCGTATATCCGGATGATGAACCGGTTTTATGGTCGCGAGAGCCTGCCGGTAGGAGCGGCGGTCAGAGATCTGCCCAAGGGCTCTCAGGATGGTTTTTTGGCGGCCACGCTGCGTTCGGCTCCGGGAAATTGGAAAAAGCCGGGCGACGCCCAGACGGAACCCGCCGTGTCCTTGCTGCGGCGTCTTCTTGCCGGCAGCAAAGAGAAAGTGCGAGTGATTCAGGTGGGATTCAGTACGAATCTGGACGCGCTGTTGGATTCGAAGCCCGATACAATTTCACCGCTGGACGGCGTGTCGCTGGTGCGGGAGAAGGTAGAGTTTCTGTCTCTTATGGCTGGAAATTTTGTGGAGGATAAACCCGAGTACAACATCCTGATCGACGGGCCTGCTGCCCGCCGCCTGTTGGAACGCTGGCCGGCGCCCGCGGTTTTTAGCGGCTTCGAGATCGGGCTGGGACTGCCCTATCCGGCGCGCGGCATATCCCAGCACTTCCGGTACGCGTCCTGGCATCCGGTGGCCGAATCATACCGCGCCTACAAGAAAATGCCGTACGATCGTCCGACCTGGGACCTGACATCCGTTCTCTACGCGGTAAGGCCGGAAGAAAATTACTTCGGACTCTCGGAACCGGGCATGGTGTCGGTGACATCCGGAAATCTCACGCAATTTCAGGCGAAGCCGGGCGGACTCCATCGTTACCTGACCGTAAACGCACAGCAGAAATCGCGCATTGTCGAAGCGTTGATGCTGTTGTCGAGCGAGCCGCCCCGCACGCTCCCCCGTTAGGCGCGATAGGCGGCGAGAGCGGCGAAGGCGCCATTTTTATGGACAACGTCGGCAACGAAGCCGGCGGCTTCCAAGCAACGCAATTGAAAGGCAACGCTACGCGGAGAGTCTTCGTAGTCAATGTAGTTGAATACGTTGTCCCGATACTCTTCGCCTTTTAAACCAGTCAGATATGCGCCGTACTGCGCCCACATCTCGGTCTGGACGCCAGGAATATCATGCGCGATCAGGTCCCAGATCCACAGGCTACCGCCCGGGCGCAGCGACTGAAAGAGATTTTCGAACACCGCTTTCCACTCCTGCTCCGTTCGCAGATGATGCAACACGGCCGCCGCGACGATCAGGTCCTGGGATTGCGGCTCCAATTGGAGTTCTCGAATATCTGTTTGGATGGACTGTACGCTGGCGCCGAGCGGAGTTAATCGTTCGACGGCGCGCCGGAGCATATTCGGGCTGAGGTCTACCAGCGTTACCGATTCGAAAACGAAGGATTGAGAGAGTTTGAGGCTGAAGTTGCCCGCGCCGCAGCCGAGGTCGAGCAAACGCTTCGCGTCCGGGGTGGTGCGGCGCGCACAGGCGGCAATGGATTCCAACACGAGTGCGGCGTCTTGTGTCGACATCTGGCCGGTTTCGAGGTTGGAGAACCGTTCGACATCATTATCAAATCGATGGCGGATCTCTGCAGGGGTGGCTTTCATGCGTCTCCTGTATTGGTCAGTTCCCGGCGTAGGAATGCTTCGCCCAGGGCCAAATCGCGCTTGACTGTGGCGAGAGTCAATTCGAGAGCCTCGGCGATCTCTTCCCGGTTCAATCCGCCGAAGTATCGCAGTTCAATCACCTGGGCCTTGCGAGCATCCTGGAGAGCCAGTTTGTCGAGGGCGGCATGGATGG
>DASTML010000160.1:0-6835 GCA_035714175.1 Bryobacteraceae bacterium
GGGACCTCCCAACCAGATCCAAACGAGGGAATATAAGGACGATTACTATATCGTTCTGACGCCAGCGCCGCAGCCGCAATTGGACTACCTGCGCTACGCCTATATCCGGTACCTTCTCGATCCGCTTTCGTTCAAATTCGCGGCGCAGTTGGAGAAAAAAAAGCCGCTTCTGGACTTGGCGCAGGCGGCCCCAGCCTTGGAAGAGTATTACAAGAACGACTTTTCGTTGTTGACGACCGCCAGCTTGGCAAAGGCGGTGGAGGCTCGTCTGAAGAAGGCCGAGGGCCCGCAACTGACGGAGCGGGCGTTGAAGGAAGGCTTCATTCTGGTTCCGTATTTTAACGAAGCGCTGGGTGTTTACGAAAAACAGGAGGTGTCAATGCGCCTCTACTATCCGGACCTGATCAATGGAATCGACTTAAAAAAAGAAGACAAGCGACTAGCCAACGTGCAGTTTGTTTCGGAGCGGCCGACGAAAACCTTGCAGGTTTCGAAGGCGGAACGACCTGCGGAGATCAGCGGTGTTTTCAAAACTTTGGAGGATGCCGAGGACCTTTACCGGGCGAAGAAATACGCGGAGGCCAAACCGCTTTTTCTCCGTGCGTTGCAGGAAACACCGGAAAAGCCGTTGCATGCCAAGGCTTACTACGGGCTGGCACGGATTGCCGCGCTCCAGCGCGATCCGGAGTTGGCCGTGAAACTGTTCGAAAAAGTGCTCGAACTAGAGCCAGACGACACAATTCGTTCGCTCAGCAATGTGAATCTTGGCCATCTCTGGGCCGTGAATAACGAAGTGGAGAAGGCGCAGGAACATTACAAAGCGGCGCTTGCGGTGCCGGGTATCCCCCCGGCGATTAAAAAGGCCGCCGAGAAGGCGTTGCAAGATATTTCCCAACCTGAGAAGAAAAAGGAGAAGTAATGGTGAAGAGAATGTTTCCGCGGCTGGCGGCCGGCGCTTTGGCGACCGCAATGTTGTTCGCGCAGGGCAAACAGCCCCAACCGAAATCGCAGAAAGAAGTAGATGCGCTGAACGCGATGTTCCAGGCGGCGGACAATGACGCGCGGATTAAGTCTGCGAATGAATTGCTGCAGAAGTTTGCGGACACGGACTTCAAGGCGTTGGCGCTCTACATGATTACGACGAGCTACAACGAGAAGAAAGACCACACGAATACAATTGTCTACGGAGAACGAGTGGTGGAAGCCGATCCGAAGAGCGCTTTCGCCGCACATTCGAAAGTGATGATGGCGATTGCCCTGGCGATGACCACCAAAGAGTTTGACTTCGACAAAGAAGAAAAACTGGGTCGCGCCGACAAACTGGCCAAGGAAGCGATCGAAGGGATCAAGACCGCGCCTAAATTTAATCCCCAGTTAACCGATGAACAGTGGGAGCAGGCGAAGAAGAATTATACCGGTGAGGCATATACGGCGCTCGGCATGACGGCCATCGTGCGGAAGAATTGGGACGGTGCGATTGCCAACTACAAACTCTCCGCGGAAACTGATCCTGGCAACGGGCCGACGTGGGTTCGTTTGGGAGCTGCCCAGATCAGTGCCGGCAAATTGGACGACGCAATCGCGACGCTGGACAAGGTGATTGCGATGCCCGGAATGGATGCCGCCGTGGTGAACTACGCCAAAGGCGAGCGCGAAAAGGCAGTCAAGGCCAAGGGGGCTAAGTAGTCGATTGAAGACGATGACGGATCTGGATACCCTGATCGCGCGACTGGACCATCCGTTCAGCGAGAGGGATATCCTGATCCGTGCGTTGACGCACAAATCGTTTCCCGCGGAACAGAATGCGGCTGATCCTTCACCGAAGACCACGGCGTCTGACAATGAGCAGTTGGAGTTCTTCGGAGATGCCATCCTGGGATTTCTGGTCAGCGAGGCTTTGTTTGAACGTTTCCCTGCTTACCCTGAGGGCAAGCTGTCGAAATTGAAGTCCTGGCTGGTGAGTGCTTCCCACTTGCATACAGTGGCGGAGCAGTTGCATCTGGGCGACGCGCTTCGCCTTGGCCGGGGTGAAGAGATGAGCGGCGGGCGAAGCAAGAAAGCTATCCTTGCCAATGCGCTGGAGGCCGTGTTGGCCGCGATTTATCTGGACGGCGGTATGGATGCCTCCCGGCGTTTTGTCCGTGGGCGCCTATTGCCGCAGGGCACTTGGGACTTTGAAGTGGCGTTACCGGTGGCATTGACGGATTTTAAGAGTGCTCTGCAGGAAAAAGCGCAAGCGACGGGTCTGCCCCAGCCCAAATATGTCATCGTTGCCGAACGTGGGCCTGAACACGCGAAAACCTTCACCGTGGAAGTGCGGGTGGGGAAAGAGCGTACGGCGCGGGCGGACGGCATTTCGAAAAAGGATGCCGGACAGAAGGCTGCTGAGCGCATGTTGGAGCAGCTAGCCGAGTAGATTCGGGGTTATAGAAATGGGTGGGGCCGCCGATATGGCAACTAGGTTATGTTTGCCATTATCGGTATTGTTGTCGTACTGGGGTCCGTGATCGGCGGATACCTGTTGTCGCACGGCAACATGAAAGTTCTATTTCAGCCCTACGAGCTTCTTATTATTCTGGGGGCGGCATTGGGTACCCTATTGATCGCCAACCCGCTATCCGTAGTGATGGGCGTCGTTAAGGGCACCTTAGGAATTCTGAAGAGTTCTCCCTACAGTAAGGCTTTCTATTTGGAACAACTGAAGATGCTGAACGACATCTTCAACTACGCACGGAAGAACGGCCTGGTAAAGTTGGAAGCCGACGTGGAAGAGCCAGACAAAAGCCAACTCTTCACGAAGTATCCCAAGTTCGTCAAGGATCATCATGCGGTGCATTTTGTTTGTGACACGTTGCGGATGAGCATCAGCGGCGGCGTCGGCCACTTCGAAATTGACCAGATGATGGAGATGGACATGGAGATCCATCACCACGAGAACACGGCGCCTGTGACGGCGTTGACCACGGTGAGCGATGCCTTGCCGGGTTTGGGAATTGTGGCGGCGGTACTGGGTATTGTGATCACGATGGGAGCGCTAGGCGGACCACCCGAAGAAATTGGCCATCACGTGGCTGCCTCTCTGGTGGGAACCTTTCTGGGCATTTTGCTGAGTTACGGCTTCTTCGGGCCCATCGCCGGCAATATGACCCGGGCGAACGAAAGCCAGCGAGAGTATTACAACTTTCTGAGAATCGGGCTAATCAGTTTCATACGTGGAGCGGCGCCCATCCTGGCTGTCGAATTCGCTCGCCGCTCTATCCCCGCGCATGAGCGGCCTTCGTTTAAAGAGATGGAGAAAGCATGTAAGGGCGGCGGAGGTGCCTAATGGGCGATGAGAGCGGGAAAGAACAGCCAATTATCATTATCAAAAAGAAGAGCGGCGGTCACGGCGGCCATCATGGCGGAGCTTGGAAAGTCGCCTACGCCGATTTTGTGACCGCCATGATGGCTTTGTTTATGGTGTTGTGGCTACTCAATTCCAGTCAGGAAACTCAGAAAGCAATAGGCGGCTATTTTTCTGATCCAGAGGGCAACGGCAAGCTTATTGGCTCCGACATGGCAGGGGCCGGCGGCGATGCGATCAATTTGGAAGTGAAAGACCTGGAGCAGTTGAAGGAAAAGATCGCGCAATCCTTGAAACAGTCGTCCAAATTCAAGGCTCTCCAGGACAAAATCACGATGGTGGTAACCGGCGAGGGTCTGCGTATTGAACTGATGGAGTCCGACGTGGGCACGTTTTTCGAAAGCGGAAGTCCTGTTCCCACGGAGCAGGCCACGGAAATCATCGGCCGGCTGGCGCAAGAAGTGGGGATGCTCCCGAACAAGGTATACATCGAAGGGCACACAGACTCTAAACAGTTTGCAGGGGAGTACAGCAATTGGGAGCTATCGGCGGATCGCGCGAACACCGCGCGCCGAATTATGCAGGCGCACGGCGTCCGTCCAGATCAGGTTGCTCAAGTACGAGGTTTTGCCGATCAGAGGCTACGGAATGCGGGACATCCGGATGACTCCTCGAACCGGAGAATCTCGATTATCGTCCAACATCTGGAAGGCGGGCCTAGAGAGAAAGCCGAGGAACCGCCATCGCACGCCGGATCTCCGAAACCCGGCGCCGAAGAGACCGCCACGGAGTCAGCGCACGGAGCGAGTGGACACTAACGCAGAAGTTCGAGAATATCCTTCAGTTCATTGCGCAACGGCGCAAGTTTCTCTTTCGGTATACCCGACGGTTCTGCATGGAGCGAAAACAGAGCTCCTTGGGCGGCCGGCGCTGGAATGGGCGCCGGGGCCGCCGCAACCGAGAGACCCTTGTTGCGTTGCCCTAAATGCTTGCGCGCCCCCTCAATGGTGAACCGCTTTTCGTAGAGCAGCCGCTTAATCTCAAGTACCAGTTCGACGTCTTTCCTCCGGTATTGACGCTGATTGGTGCCGGACTTCTTCGGCCCGAGCCCATTAAACTCAGTTTCCCAGTAGCGCAAGACGTATGGTTTGACGCCCGTAAGGCGGGCAACTTCGCCAATCTTGAAATAGAGCTTGTTCGGGATGTCGGCGGGAGATACCAACATCCCCTTCTCAATTCCGTCGGCGCCCGTGATAGCCCCGCCGATTTCGATTGGCTCCTGCGTCTCCACTCGCCTCATTATGGCGCAGTATGAAGCCGAAGACACCCCCCAGGTCTGCACGGCTCTCGATTTCACGGGACACTAATAGCTAGTGCAAATACTCGCTGGCATACATCCCATCTTGGCCGCCCTGAAGTCTGGACAATCCATTGACCGTATTTCGATCGCAAAAGGTTCGGGCGGAGCCCGGTTGCAGGAAATTATAGACATCTGCCGGGAGCGAAAGGTGCCGGTCCGTTTCGAACCTCGGGAAACGCTCGACCGTGCGAGCCGCACGGCAGTTCATCAGGGTGTGATTGCCTATGTCGCCGCCAGTCCGTACCGCACTCTGGAAGATGTTGCCGGAGTAGCGAGCATGCTGGTGATTTTGGATGGCGTGGAGGATCCGCACAACTTGGGCGCGATTATACGAACGGCTCATGCGGCCGGCGCCTCTGCGGTCGTGATTCCAGAGCGGCGTGCCGCTCCTGTGACCGAAGTGGTCGCCAAGGCGGCAGCGGGCGCCCTTGCGCATTTGCCGGTCGTAAAAGTAGGCAATGTCAATCAGACGATTGAGAGATTAAAGAAACAAGGCTATTGGATCTACGGTCTGGACGAGCGGGGAATGGAGCATTACGACACCGTTTCCTATTCGGAACCAGCCGCCTTGGTGGTAGGTGCGGAAGGGCATGGGCTGCACGATCTGGTGGCGAAACATTGCGACGTGCTCGTGCGAATTCCGATGGGCGGGGAGATATCTTCGCTCAACGTATCGGTGGCGACCGGCGTGGCGCTGTTTGAATGGAAGAGACGCCGAAAAGCCGGGGTGTAAACTGAAAAATATGCGTAGACTGCTCGCTTGGCTCCTCCTGGCTTCGCTGTCGTTCCCAGGGCTTGACGGCGCGCAGCCGGTTCGTGCCCGAAAGGTCATGATTGTTTCCAGGGAGCCAAATGCGACCGACGCCGGGCTCGAGATACTGCGCGCTGGAGGCAATGCGATTGATGCGGCTGCCGCAGTGGGATTTGCGCTTGCCGTGACGCATCCCTCGGCCGGGAATCTAGGCGGCGGCGGGTTCATGCTGATTCGCCTAGCCGATGGACGCACTACCTTTATCGATTTTCGGGAGCGGGCGCCGCTGCAGTCCACTCGCGATATGTATCTGGATAGGGACGGTAAGCCTACGGTGGATTCCGTGCTGGGCTGGAGGGCCGCCGGAGTCCCTGGAACCGTTCGTGGTCTGGAGTACGCACAGCGCAAATACGGCAAAACAAAATGGGCGGAAGTAGTCGCCCCGGCAGCACGGCTTGCCAGGGACGGCTTTTCCGTTAGCTATGGACTGGCCAACAGCCTCCGCAATGCGAAGAATTTGACGCAGTTTGCCGACTCCCGACGGATTTTTCAGAAAAATGGAGATTTCCATGCCGCCGGCGACCGTTTCGTGCAGCCAGAGCTGGCGCGTGTGCTCGAGAGGATCCAATTTGGAGGCGCACGCGACTTCTATGAAGGAGAGACGGCGCGTCTATTGGCCGCACAGATGGCGAAGAATGGCGGTCTGATTACGTTGGAAGATCTGCGGCTCTACGCGGTCGCCGAAAGGAAGCCACTGAGCGGAGCCTATCGCGGGTACGAGATCGTAACGGCCCCGCCTCCATCGTCGGGCGGGATTGGCATTTTGCAAATGTTGGCCGTGTTGGAACAGACCAGCTATGAGAAAAGCGGAGCGGGTTCGGCGGCTGCGATTCACTACACGACAGAAGCCATGCGGAGATATTATGCTGACCGGGCGGAGCATCTGGGCGACCCTGATTTTTGGCCGGTACCTGTAACGAAACTGCTAAGTCCCGTCTACATCGCCAAATTACGGAAATCCATCGATCCGGAGCGGGCTACGAATAGCGATAACGTGAAGGCGGGAGATCTGCCAAGCATGGAAAAGCCCGAGACCACGCACTATTCGATTGTCGATTCGGAGGGAAATTGCGTGGCCGTGACCTATACCTTGAACGGTAACTATGGTTCTGGGGTGACTGTACCGGGGCTAGGATTTTTACTCAATAACGAAATGGACGACTTCTCAGTGAAGCCGGGCCATCCGAACATGTTCGGGGCACTGGGCGGCGAGGCGAATGCGATAGCCCCGAAGAAGCGGCCACTCAGTTCCATGTCGCCCACAATCGTGTTGAAAGATAATCAGCCAGTACTTGTTGTTGGCACCCCGGGGGGTACACGA